>NZ_JBITMC010000001.1:326107-688197 GCF_044465805.1 Micromonospora sp. NPDC049497
GGCGGGCGATCTCGCTCTCGTTGATGTCCGGGGTGTTCGGCGTCTGGTTGCCGGGGACGTCCTTCGTCGCCGTCGAACCGCTGGCGCGCCCCGATGCGCTTCGCGTGGCCATCGAGTGGTCCTTCCTGAGCCGGGGTTGCGGGGGTGGTCACGGCGCGTCCCGCGCCGCGTCCACCACTCCCGTACCCCACAGGACCTGCGAGAACCCTCCCGATGCGGTCAGGCCGTCGGGGCCACCCGGGTCAGGTAGGTGTGGTGGGTGGTGAAGCCCAGAGCCCGGTACAGGGTCACCGCCGGTGTGTTGCGCTGCTCGACCTGAAGGAAGGCGTGGGTGGCACCCTCCGCTGCGCCCCACTGCGCCAGGCCGCGGACGACCCGCCCGGCGAGGCCCTGCCGTCGTGCCTCCGGCGCCACCTCGATCAGGCTCAGCCCGAGCCAGCGTCCCGCGCCGGTGACGGTTCCCCGACCTATCGCGACGAGCGTGCCGTCGGCGTACACCTGGGCGAAGCGGACCCGCTCCACCGCGGTGAGCACGTGCCGCGCGGCGTCCGGCAGGCCGCCCTTGCGGCCGGCGGCGATGACGAGCCAGTCCTCGGACGGTGCCGTCGCCAGCTCGACCGGCGGCGACCCGGCGCCGGCCGTGGGCGGTCCGGTGGCCGGGGAGATCCCGGACAGTGGGACGGTCTGCACCAGCACCGGCGGTCGGGCGCCCCAGCCCCGCGTGTCCAGTTCGGCGCCGACCGGCGAGGCGAGCGGGAGTGGGGTGTTCACCATCGCCGGCTGACCCAGCCCGGCGTACCAGGACTCGATCGCGTCCACGGCGGCGGGCAGCGGTCGGTCCGGATCGCCGACGGGGAGCGCGGAGTTGGCCCGGCCGGTCCAGCCGGCCGCGGAGCGCAGCAGCCAGTCACCGAGCCGGCCCCGTACGGCGGCGGGCCACGCCTCGTCGGCGGCCAGCTCCAGCGCGACCACCGCGGCGGCCGTCGGCCGGCGGGTCGGCGGCACCCGCTTGGCGCGGTGCACCTCGTCCCGCGGCACCCGGAGGCGGCCCTGCGCGGTGGCCAACGTGACATGGGTCTCGCTCAGCTCGACCAGCTCGCCGAGGGCGTCGGAGAAGAGCGGTCGGCCTTCGCGAATCCCCACAATCCGGCGAACCACGATCCGGTGTCCCACATCCTGCTGTCGGAGCACGATCGACCCCCTCCCCGGCGAGATACTAGGCTCTAACCGTCGCGGGTGATCGCGACGTGTCTGCGGAGGAGAAGACCGGTGACCTACATCATCGCCGAGCCGTGCGTGGATGTGCTCGACAAGGCATGCATCGAGGAGTGCCCGGTCGACTGCATTTACGAGGGCAACCGGATGCTCTACATCCACCCCGACGAGTGCGTCGACTGTGGTGCCTGTGAGCCCGTCTGCCCCGTCGAGGCGATCTTCTACGAGGACGACGTCCCGGAGCAGTGGAAGGACTACACCGGCGCCAACTACGAGTTCTTCGAGGACCTCGGCTCGCCCGGTGGCGCCTCGAAGGTCGGCAAGGTGGAGAAGGACGCGACCTTCGTCGCCGCCCAGCCGCCGCGCGGAGAGGGCCACTGAACCGGCCCGCGCCGGTCTCGGCTCGGCTGCCCGAGTTCACCTGGGACTCCCTGGACGCCGCGGCCGCCCTGGCCGCGGCGCACCCGGAGGGCCTCATCAACCTCTCGATGGGCACGCCGGTCGACCCGGTCCCCCCGGTGATCCGGGCGGCGCTGGCCGACGCGTCGGACGCGCCGGGGTACCCGCTGACCGCCGGCACGCCGGCGCTGCGGGACGCGATCGCCGCCTGGGTGTCGCGGGCCTGCGGAGCCGGCGTCGACGGTCTCGGCGTGCTGCCCACGATCGGTTCGAAGGAACTCGTCGCCTGGCTGCCCACCCTGCTCGGGGTGGGGCCGGACGACGTGGTCGTGGTGCCGTCGATCGCCTACCCGACGTACGCGGACGGCGCGCTCCTCGCGGGCGCCACCGTGGCCCGTGCCGACTCGCTGACCGCGGTCGGCCCCACGTCCCGGGTCCGGCTGGTCTGGGTCAACTCGCCGGGCAACCCGACCGGCCGGGTGCTACCCCCCGCCCACCTGCGCAAGGTGGTCGACTGGGCCCGCGAGCGGGGCGCGGTGGTCGCCAGCGACGAGTGCTACCTGCCGCTGGGCTGGTCCGCCGAGACGGTCTCGGTGCTCTCGCCGGAGGTGTGCGGCGGGTCGTACGAGGGCGTGCTCGCCGTGCACTCCCTGTCCAAGCGCTCCAACCTGGCCGGCTACCGGGCCGGGTTCGTGGCCGGTGACCCGGCCCTGGTCGCCGAGTTGCTGAAGGTGCGCAAGCACGCCGGGATGATCGTGCCGGCGCCGGTGCAGGCGGCCATGGTGGCCGCCCTCGCCGACGAGCGGCACGCCGACGAGCAGCGGGAGCGCTACCGGGCCCGGCGCGAGGCGCTGTACGCCGCGTTCACCGCCGCCGGCTTCACCGTCGAGCACTCCGAGGCCGGGCTCTACCTGTGGATGACCCGCGGCGAGGACTGCTGGGCGACCGTCGACTGGTTGGCCCGGCGCGGCATCCTGGCCGCCGCCGGTGCCTTCTACGGCCCGGGCGGCGGGCAGCACGTCCGGGTGGCGCTGACCGAGTCCGACGAGAACGTCGCGGCGGTCGCCGGCCGGCTGACCGCCTGAGGCCCGGCGGGGCGCGGCCATGAGCGACGAGACCGGCTCTCCGAATGAGTACGCGGACCTGCGCGCCGCCGTCGTCGGCACCGGCCTGATCGGCGGTTCGGTCCTGCTCCGGCTGCGTGACGCCGGCCTCGACACGACCGGGTGGGACCCGGACCCGGCGACCCGGTCGGACGCGCGGGCGCGCGGCGTCACCGCACCGGACACGCTGGACGAGGCGCTGCGCGGGCGGGACGTGGTCTTCCTCTGCGGGCCGCTGCCCAGCCTGCCGGAGACCCTGCTGCGGGTGGCCGGTGCGACGCCGCCCGGCTGCGTCCTCACCGACGTGGGCAGCACCAAGGGCGAGCTGAGCGGGTTCGCCGCGCGGCACGGACTGCTCGACAGGTTCGTGCCGGGGCACCCGATGGCCGGCGCCGAGTCCGCCGGGCTGACCGCCGCCGCGCCGACGCTCCTCGACTCCGCGGCGTGGGTGCTCTGCCCGTCGCCCGGAAGGGGGACGGTCGCCTTCCGGTGGCTCGCCGGGCTGCTCGTGGCCCTGTTCCGGGCCCGGGTGGTGCCGATGAACGCCGCCGACCACGACGATGCCGCCGCCCTGGCCTCGCACGTGCCGCACCTGCTCGCCGGTGCGCTGGCCGGGGCGGTACGCCGGGCGCGGCTGCGCGACGCGGTGCTCGCGCTGGCCGCCGGCAGCTTCTCCGACGGGACACGGGTCGCCGGCACCCCGGCCCGGCGCACCGCCAGCATGCTGCTCGGCAACCGGGAGCGGGTGCTGACCGAGCTGGCCGGGGTGACCGCGTACCTGGGTGAACTGGCCGACGCGCTGCGGGCCGGCGACGCGGACGCGCTCACCGCGCTGCACGCCGAGGCGGGGGCCGTCCGGGCGGCGCTGCCCGGCCGGTCGTACGCGGTCGAGACCCGCGGGTTCCCGGCCGGCGGCGAGCACGCCGACGAGGTGGCGTGGCTGTGCGGGCTGGGCGCCGCCGGCGGGCACCTGAGCGGCTGCGCGGTCGGCGCCGACACGGTCTCCTACACGGCCCACCGCCCGGTCCCGCCCGCCACCTGAGCGCCCGGGGTCGCCGGCACGACCGGCGGACGGGAGGGCACGCCGCTAGGGTGAGGGCATGGTGGACGGGCCGGTGGTGTCGGTGCGCGGGGAGTCGTACCGGGAGGTCGATCCCGAGATCGCCCGGTTCACCGTGACCGCCCTGGCCCGGGACCGGGACCGGGAGACCACCCTGACCCGGCTGGCCGAGCGGGCAGCCGCCGTCCGGGTGCTCCTCGACTCCCACGCCCCGGCGGTCGACCGGCGGGAGACCGGCGAGCTGCGGGTCCGGCCGGAGACCCGGCGCTCCGGCGAGCGCGTCGTCGCGTACCACGGCAGCGTGTCCACCACCGTGACGGTCACCGACTTCACCGCCCTCGGCGAGCTGATGCTGCGCCTGGCCGACCAGGACCAGGTCGAGGTGGCCGGGCCGTGGTGGTCGCTGCGACCGGACAGCCCCGCCCACCGCGAGGCCCGGCGGGCCGCCATCGACGACGCGCTGTCCCGCGCCCGCGAGTACGCCGAGGCCCTCGGCGCCCGCGTCACCGCGCTGATCGAGCTGTCCGACACCGGCGACATGGACCGCCCGATGTTCGCCCGGATGGCGTACGCGGGCGGTACGGAGTCGGGCGGGGCACCCGAACTGGAACTCGACCCCCGCCCGCAGGAGGTGCGCGCGGCGGTGCACGCGCGGTTCGCGATCAGCGAACCGGTCCTGCACTGATGCCCACCGCCCGCGTCGTCGCCGTCGACGACCTGGTCGCGCGGGCCCGCGCGCTCGCCGGGGCCGGTCCCCGGCAGATCCTCGGCATCGCCGGTGCGCCCGGCGCCGGCAAGTCGACCCTCGCCGGGCAGGTCGTGGCGGCCGTCGGTCCCACCGCCCGGCTGGTGCCGATGGACGGCTTCCACCTCGCCCAGGCCGAACTGGAACGGCTGGGCCGGGCGGGTCGCAAGGGTGCGGTGGACACCTTCGACGCCAACGGGTACGTCTCCCTGCTGCGCCGTCTGCGCCGGCTGGAGCCGACCTCGGTGTGGGCGCCGGCGTTCCGCCGGGACCTGGAGGAGCCGGTGGCCGGGGCGATCGAGGTGCCGCCGGAGGTTCGGCTGGTGGTGACCGAGGGCAACTACCTGCTGGTGCCCGACTTCCCGTGGGAGGAGATCCGCCCGCTGCTGCACGAGGCGTGGTTCCTCGACCTGGACGTCGAGCTGCGGCTGCGTCGGCTGACCGCCCGCCACGAGGCGTACGGCCGCTCGCCGGAGGACGCGCGACAGTGGGCGCGGGGCACCGACGAGGCCAACGCCGCCCTGGTCACCGCGACGGCGGAGCGCGCCGACCTCGTCGTACGCCTGACGGAGCCGCCGGCCTGACCCCGGACGCGGCGGCGGCCCGCGGTGCACACGCCCGCGCTGCCGGTGCCGCCCGGTCAGCCGGACCCTCGTCGGGGTGCCGGCACCCCCCGCCGGAGGAGCCAGGCCACCCGCGAGCGTTCCCGGTGGAACTCGGGCGCGTCCGGATAGCCGCTGTGGTTGCGGATCGGGGGGTCGGCGACCTCCCCGTCGCTCGGGTGCAGCGCCTCCGGGTCCCGGACGGACACGTCCCGCTCCCCGGCGTTGACCGGCCAGCCGAGCGGGTCGGTGTCCCGCCAGAAGTTGGTCCAGCCCGGCGTTCCCCTCCGGGTCAGCGCCCCGGCCAGCACCGGCAGCCGGTCCGGCCCGAAGTACGCCGGGAAGACCCGGCCGTAGAGGCGGGTGAGCTGGCAGCCGTAGGAGAAGAACCAGATCCGCGACCGCCACCGTGCGGGCAGTTGCAGGACCACCGCGGCGCAGATCACCGCGCCCTGGCTGTGCCCGGAGAGGATGATCCCGTTCAGGCCCCGAGGGTCGTGGTCGGCGGCGGCGAGCAGCCCGGCGGTGCGGGTCTGCAGCTCCGGCACGGCACGCTCGGCGTAGCTGGGCGGGGCCAGCGGGTGCGCGGCCCGGGGCCAGAACGTCCCCACGTCCCACACGACGCCGACGGTGCGACGGACCCCCTCGTTGCGGAAGACGAGCATGCCGAGGGCGGCGACGAGCACGGGCAGCCAGCTCAGCAGCGAGTCGCCGATGTCGGCGACGGCCTTCAGCACCGCCGCTCCGCCGGTGGCGTGGGTGGGGTGGGGACGGGTCAGGGACAGCACGGCGGCGCAGCCGAGCGCGACCAGAACGGCCGACGCGGCGGCGTAGCAGCCGGTGAGCCGCAGCGCGTGCTCGCCGACCAGGCGGTGCAGGGCGTGGTAGAAACCCACGTCCCGGCAGCGCCGCAGCTCGTGGGCGGACAGGGCGTGGCGTTGGGACGTCAGCGCGGCGTACTCCTCGCGGCGGAGCCGGGCGAGGAGCACGACCGCCCGCAGCGCGACCCCGAGAAGCCCGATCAGGGCGATGCTGAAGGCGAGGCCCGCCCACAGCACCGGGGTGGGCATGGTGATCGGCGAGCGCCCACTGGGGGTCGCGCCGTTGTTGAGCCGGTCGGTGACCCAGTGGAAGAGGCCGGCGCTGTTGGCGACGCAGAGCACCCAGCCGAAGCCGGCCAGCACCGCCGGCCCGCGCCCGGCCCAGGCCAGGTCGGTGTGCGCCTCCAGGGGTTGGCCTCCGGCGGCCGACCGCGTACGGGGCAGGAGCAGGCCGGCGCCGGCGACGGCGACCGCGCCGAGGGCCACCATCCAGATGTCCAGGGCGGCGGGTGCGGCCGGCGCCCCGGGCAGCCAGCCGGCGATCCACAGCACCCCCAGGGGGAGGAGCAGGGCGGCGGTGACCGGTGCGGCCAGGGCCCGGCGGCCGGACCGGGAGACCGCCCCGATGGCGATGAGCAGCAGCAGCTGACCGGTGCCGTACCAGGAGATGATCCAGTCGTAGCCGGGCAGCGAGCGGTCGGTGAGGCAGCGGGCGTCGCCGGGGTGCCGGTCGCAGCCGGGCGGGGGCCGCAGGTCGGAGAGCGGGGTTCCCGCCGGCCCGTCCGGCAGGAGCAGGAGGAGCGCGGTGCCGACCAGTGCGAGAACGGCGAGCACGGCGACCGCGGCGCTCCACCGGCCCAGTGGGGTGGAGCCCGCGCGCCGGGTCAGCCACGGACGGGCGAGTGCCACCACCGCGATCAGCACCACGGCCACCATCGCGACCGCCGTCGCCGTCGCCAGGACCGCCCGCATTCCCCCCGGGGGATCCATCGCCAGGACCGGGCCCAGGGCCACGGCGGCAGCGATCACCGCGCCGGTGCCGAGGTGCAGCACGGCGGCACGCCGCAACTGCCCCTCGCCGCACCAGAACGTCGGGTCCTGCAACGGGTTCGCGAGGTCGTCCGGTGGTGGCTCGGGCGGTTCCGGCTCGCCCATCGGTTGCGGGGGGAGGCCGGTCCCGTACCCGGCCGGTTCCGTCTCCCGCGCTCCCGATCCGGCCGTCCACGGGACGACCGGGTTGGCCGGCATCTCCGCCTCGTACTGGTAGGTCCGCCAGGTGGCCAGGCCGAGGACGCCCAGGAGCGCCACGGGCACGAGCAGGCCGACCGCGAGCGCGCGGGCACCCTCGCTCCACCAGCCCCGACCGAGGAACTCCCAGGGACCCGGGACCCGTCCCAGGCAGGCCGCGTCGACGCACTGCCACCCGATGAGGTCGACGCCCACCCCGGCGAAGGTCAGGACCAGCGTGCCGGTCAGGCTCAGGCAGAACAGCCGGATCAGCCACGCGGCGATGCCCGAGCGGCTGCCCCAGCGCTCGGTGTCCGGGTCGGGCGGGATGCCCGGCCGGGCGTGCAGCGCGATGTTGGCCAGGGTGAACGGCAGCAGCACCGTCCACAGGGCCCGCTCGACGTCGCGCGCGGTCCGCGCGCCGGAGGTCAACTGCCCCCAGCTGTACGCCTCGACCACCACCGGGTCCTCGGGCGCGGCGGCGGTGGAGCGGTAGAAACCCGTGGTCGCGTCGCCGGCGACCAGCCACGGTTGGGGCTGGTCCGGCCCCGGCCCGGGTTGCAGGCCCAGGATCTGGTCGGGGGGCGTGTTGGACACCCCGTGGACGCGGAGTTCGAGCACCGGACCGGCCATGTTCACCTCCTGGTGACCACATCACCACTCAGCGTGCCGGCCGGCCTGCCCCGGCAACAGTCCCCGAAGGGATGTTTGTGCAGGTGAAGGGCCTGATCCGAGTCAGTCGAGCCGGCGCACCGGCCGGGCCGGGTTACCGACCGCGACGACGTTCGGGGGCAGGTCCCTCGTCACGACGGCGCCCGCGCCCACCACCGTGTTCTCGCCGACCGTGACGCCGGCCAGGACGACCACGCCTCCGCCGAGCCACACGTTGTCGGCGAGGGTGATGGGCCGCGCCGACTCCCACTTGGCGCGGCGGGGTTCCGGCTCCACCGGATGCGTCGGGGTGAGCAGCTGCACGTTCGGGCCGATCTGGACGTCGGCGCCGATGGTGATGGCGGCGACGTCGAGGAAGACCGCCTGGTAGTTGACGAAGCTCCGCGGCCCGATACGGATGTTGCCGCCGTAGTCGCAGTGGAACGGCGGCCGGATCCAGGTGTCCTCGCCCAGCTCACCGAGCAGCTCCCGCAGCGCGGCCAGCCGGCCCTGCGGATCGTCCGGTGGGCTGGTGTTGAAGCGGTGCATGAGCCGGGCGGCGCGATCGAGGTCGGCGATGATCTCGGGCTCGTCGGCGATGTACGGCTCGCCGGCCAGCATCCGATCCTTCATCGAGGTCACCGCTCGATGATGCCGGAACCGGCCGGCGCGCACCTGCTCCTTGGCGTCAGTCGTTGGCGTGCAGGGCGGCGTTCAGCTCGATGCCCCGGCCGGTGCGCGGCTTCGCCTCCAGGGCGCCGGTCACCGAGTTGCGCCAGAAGAGCAGCCCGTCCACGCCGGACAGCTCACGGCCCTTGACCACCCGGCCGTCCGGCAGGGTGATCTTCGACGCGGCGGTGATGTAGCAGCCGGCCTCGACCACGCAGTCGTCGCCCAGCGAGATCCCCACCCCGGCGTTCGCGCCCACCAGGCTCCGCTGCCCGATGCTGATCCTGTCGGTGCCGCCGCCGGAGAGCGTGCCCATGATCGAGGCGCCGCCACCGATGTCCGAGCCGTCATCGACCAGGACGCCCTGCACGATCCGCCCCTCGACCATCGAGGTGCCCAGCGTGCCGGCGTTGAAGTTCACGAAGCCCTCGTGCATGACGGTCGTGCCGGCGGCCAGGTGGGCGCCCAGCCGGACCCGGTCCGCGTCGGCGATCCGCACGCCGGACGGGACCACGTAGTCGGTCATCCGGGGGAACTTGTCCACCCCGTACACCGCCAGGTGGCGCCCGGCGGCCCGCTCGATGACCCGCAGCTCGTCGACCCGCTCGGGCGGGCACGGGCCGGCCGAGGTCCAGGCCACGTTGGCCAGCTTGCCGAAGATGCCGTCGAGGTTGACCTCGTTCGGCCGCGCCAGGCGGTGGGAGAGCAGGTGCAGCCGGAGGTACGCGTCGGGGGCGTCCTTGATCGGGTCGTCCAGCGCGCCGATCACGGTCACCACCTGGACCGTACGCAGACCCGGCAGCGCCCGGTCGCCGACCGCTCCCGGCGGCAGGTCGAGGACGTCCGCCTCGTCCTCACCGGCGACCAGCGGCAGGTTGCCGAGGCCCAGCTTGCCGGTCGGGTACCAGGTGTCGAGCACCTGGTCGTCGGCGGTCACGGTGGCCAGACCGATGCCCCAGGCGGATTCTGCAGTCGTCACGAGTGTGACGGTACCGTGCGATCCATGGAGAACCCGCTGACCCCCGAGGTCCTCGCCGATCCGGTGGCGTTGACCCGCGCACTGGTCGACATAGAGTCCGTCTCCCTCAACGAGCAGGCCATCGCCGACCACGTCGAGCAGGTGCTGCGCGGCGTGCCGCACCTCACCACCTTCCGCCACGGCAACACCGTGATGGCACGTACCGACCTGGGGCGGGCCCAGCGGGTGGTGCTGGCCGGGCACCTGGACACCGTCCCGCACAACGACAACTTCCCCTCCACGTTGCGCGGCGACCTCCTGTACGGCTGCGGCACCTCCGACATGAAGTCCGGGGTGGCGTACGCGCTGCACCTGGCGGTCACCCTGCCGGACCCGAGGTACGACGTCACGTACTTCTTCTACGAGGCGGAGGAGATCGAGTCGAAGTACAACGGACTCTTCCTGGTCTCCGAGGCGTACCCGGAGTGGCTGCGGGCCGACTTCGCGGTGCTGCTGGAGCCGACGTACGGCGTGGTCGAGGCGGGCTGTCAGGGCACCATGCGGGCGATCGTGACCACCCACGGCGAGCGGGCCCACTCCGCGCGGTCCTGGCGGGGCGTGAACGCCATCCACGGCGCGGGGGAGGTGCTGCGCCGGCTCCAGGCGTACGAGGCCCGGCGCGTCACCATCGACGGCTGCGAGTACCGCGAGGGGCTGAACGCGGTCCGGATCGTCGGCGGGGTGTCCGGCAACGTGATCCCGGACCGGTGCGAGATCGAGGTCAACTTCCGGTTCGCGCCCGACCGTGACGCGGCGGGAGCCGAGGCCCACGTACGTGAGGTCTTCGCGGGCTTCGACCTGACGGTGACCGACATGGCTCCCGGTGCCCTGCCGGGGCTGGACAACCCGGCGGCGCGGGAGTTCCTCACCGCCGTCGGCGCGGAGCCGGTCGGCAAGCTCGGCTGGACGGACGTGGCGCGCTTCGCGGCGATGGGCGTCCCGGCGCTGAACTTCGGCCCGGGGGACCCCAACCTGGCGCACCACCGGGACGAGCACGTCGAGATCGGCAAGATCCGCGACGGTGCCGCCACGTTGCACCGCTGGCTCGCCGCCGACTGAGCCCGTACCGCCTCGTCGAGGGGTCCGCACCGGGCGGACCCCTCGACGTCGTGCGGCCGGAGCCGGCTCAGGAGATGGTGGGGTGGGACGCGCTGGCGCCGGCCAGGGCGTCGGTGTGGTCGACGGACGGGGTGGCGGTGGTGGACGGCTCCATCAGGCGGGCGCGGCGACGCTCGGCCACCACGTCCCGGATGCGGCGCTGCATCTGACGCCGGATCCGGATCATCTCGCTGTTACTGATCACGCTGGCTCCCTCCCCCGAAGGCGCGTGCCCGGCGCATACCGGGTATGTGAATGATAAGACGTACGGGCGACCGAATTAGTTGCCCGTCGCGGCCAACTAATTTCCGGGCTCGTCGCCCAGCGCACCCGGTCGGTGCCGCTCCACTACGGTTGCTCCCATGAGCCAGAGCAACGGGCGGGAGAGCGGGCGCGCACCGGGAACCGAACGGCACCGGGGTGCCGTCACGCTGCGGCGGCGGGCGGCCACCGAGAGCACCGCGGACCAGCGCCTGCTGGACTCGCGCGGGCGCGGCGACTGGAAGACCAGGGACGCCTGGCGGGCGCTGCGGATCCTGTCCGAGTTCGTCGAGGGGTTCGACACCCTGGCCGACCTTCCGCCGGCCGTCAGCGTGTTCGGTTCCGCCCGCAGCCGCCCGGACAGCCCGGAGTGCCGCATGGCCGAGGCGCTGGGCGCTGCTCTGGCCCGGGCCGGGTACGCGGTCATCACCGGCGGTGGTCCCGGCGTGATGGAGGCCGCCAACCGGGGTGCCAGCGACGCGGGTGGGCTGTCCGTCGGGCTCGGCATCGAACTCCCCTTCGAGCAGGGCCTCAACGACTGGGTCGACCTCGCCATCGACTTCCGCTACTTCTTCGCCCGCAAGACGATGTTCGTCAAGTACGCCCAGGCGTTCGTCGTGCTGCCCGGCGGCTTCGGGACCATGGACGAGCTGTTCGAGGCGCTCACCCTCGTGCAGACCGGCAAGGTCACCCGCTTTCCGGTGGTGCTGATGGGCACCGAGTACTGGCAGGGCCTGCTGGACTGGCTCCGCGACACGATGGCGGCCGGCGGCAAGATCGGCGCGGTCGACCTGGAGCTGATCTGCCTCACCAACGACGTCGACGCCGCGGTCCGGCACATCGTGGAGGCGGAGGCCGCCCTCTCCGCCGAGCAGGAGGCGGTCCAGGAGGAGGCGGTCGCCGTGGCCGCCGCCGAGCAGCGGGCCGCCGCCGACGAGGGCGGAAAGGACTGACGTGGCCGCGATCTGCGTCTTCTGCGCCTCCTCCCGCACGCTCGACCAGCGCTTCCTGGACCTCGCGGCCGAGGTCGGCGCGGAGATCGCCCGACGCGGCCACACGCTGGTCAGCGGCGGCGGGTGCGTCGGCATGATGGGTGCGGTGGCGGACGGCGCCCGGACCGCGGGCGGTCGCACACTCGGCGTGATCCCGCAGGCACTGGTCGACCTGGAAGTCGCCGACCTCGCCTCCGACGAGCTGCTGGTCACGGACTCCATGGCCAGCCGGAAGACGCTCATGATCGACAAGTCGGACGCGTTCCTCACGCTCCCCGGCGGCCTCGGCACCCTCGACGAGCTCTTCGAGGTCTGGACCACCGCGACCCTCGCCCTGCACGCCAAGCCGATGGTGCTCCTGGACACCGACGGTTTCTACCGTCCCCTGCTCGACTGGCTGCACACCCTCGCCGACCAGCGGTTCCTCAAACCCGCGGGCCTGGACCTCCTCCTCGTGTCCGACACGGTCCCCATCGCCCTGGACACCCTGGAATCCCACCTCACCTAACCCCCACCCCCCTCCGCCCCGCCCCGGTGATCATGAGGTTGGCGGGTGGATCGGAGATCAAGTCACCCGTCAACATCATGATCACCAAAGCGCGGTCGGGACGCGCGGTGGGTGGGTGTGGGGCGGTGTCGTACGGGTCTGGTGGGATGGGGGCATGCAGGCGTACCGGCTGGTGCGTCGGCCTGTCGGGGCGGTTCGGGGGGACCGCCCGGTGGACGGGTCGGCGCTGGGGGACCGGCCGTCCGGCGGTGCGCACGGGGACGACCCGCGCTCCGGTCCGACGGCGGGCGATGGCGCGTACACCGGCGAGGGCACGCGGGCCGGCGAGGGCACGCGGCGCGTGGATCCGCACCAGGCCGAGGTGGTCGCGCACACCGACGGGCCGATGCTGGTGCTCGGTGGCCCGGGCACCGGCAAGACGGGCACCCTCGTCGAGGCGGTCGCCGCCCGGGTGACCGAGGGGGTCGACCCGGAGCGGATCCTGGTGCTCACCTTCGGCCGCCGGCAGGCCACCGCGCTGCGGCAGCGCATCGAGGCCCGCATCGCCTCCGACGGGCACCGGGTGCTGCGGGAGCCCCTGGTGCGCACCTTCCCGGCGTACGCCTTCGGGCTGCTCCGCCGCGCCGCCGCCGAGCGCGGCGAACCGTCGCCCCGGCTGCTCACCGGTCCCGAGCAGGACCTGATCATCCGTGAGCTGCTCGACGTGGTCGGGGAGGAACCCGGCGACGACCCGGTCGGCTGGCCGGAGGACCTGCGTCCGGCGCTGCGCACCCGGGCGTTCGCCGCCCAGCTTCGCGACCTGCTCATGCGCGCGGCCGAGCGCGGCGTCGGCCCGCTTGAGCTGGCCCGGCTGGGCGAGAAGCTGGGCCGCGCGGACTGGCCGGCCGCCGCGCGGTTCCTCCGGGAGTACGTGGCTGTGCTCGCGCTGCGCGACGTCGCCAACCGGGGCTCGATCGCGTACGACCCGGCGGAGCTGGTCCGGGCCGCCACCGGGATGCTGCTCGACGACCCGGAGCTGCTCGCGGCCGAGCGGCGCCGGCTGGCGTACGTCTACGTCGACGAACTGGCCGACACCGACCCCGCCCAGCAGGACCTGCTCGCCACCGTGGCCGGCGGTGGCCGGACCCTGGTCGCGTTCGCCGATCCGGACTCGTCCACGTACGCGTTCCGTGGCGCCGACCCGGCCGTCGTGACCGGCTTCCCGCACCGCTTCCGCACCGCCTCCGGGGCGCCGGCCGCCCAGGTGGTGCTGACCACCTCGTACCGGGCCGGGTCCCGGTTGCTGGCGGCGAGCGGCCGGCTGGCCCGGCGGCTGCGTGGTCCGGCGGCGCACCGGCGGCTGCGCCCGCTGCCCGACGCACCGCCCGGTGCGGTGGAGGTCCACACCTTCCGTTCGGCGACCAGCGAGGCGGCGTGGCTGGCGCACGCGCTGCGCGAGGCGCACCTGCTCGGCGGCGTGCCCTGGTCGGAGATGGCCGTGGTGGTGCGTTCCACCGCCCGGCAGCTGCCCTCCCTGCAGCGCGCGCTGCACGCGGCCGGGGTGCCGACCGTCGTGCACGGCGAGGACCTGCCGCTGCACCTCCAACCGGCGGTCGCGCCCCTGCTGCTCCTGCTGCGCTGCGCGCTGGAGCCGGAGCGGCTCGACGAGGAGGCCGCCGTCGCGCTGCTGCACTCCCCGTTGGGCGGGGCCGACCCGCTGGCCGAGCGGCGGCTGCGGCAGGGGTTACGTGCTCTCGCGCTGGCCGGGGGCGACCGCCGGCCGTCCGGCGAGCTGATCGTGGATGCGCTGCGCGATCCGGCCGAGCTCGCCGGCATCGACCGGCGTTGGGCGGAACCCGCGCAGACCGTCGCCGGCCTGCTCGCGGTCGCCCGCGAGACGGCCGCCCGCGCGGGGGCCACCGCCGAGGACGTCCTCTGGGCGGTCTGGCGGGCCAGCGGTCTCGCCGAGCTGTGGTCCTCGGCCCTCACCCGGGGCCCGGCCGCCGCCGGGGAGGGGGACGTCGCCCGACGCCGGCGCGCCGAGGCCGCCGACCGCGACCTGGACGCGGTGATGGTGCTCTTCGACGCCGCCGCCCGGTTCACCGACCGGCTGCCCGGTGCGCGTACCGAGGTCTTCCTCGACCACGTGCTCGGGCAGGACCTGCCGGCCGACACGCTGGCGCCCACGGCCGACCGCGGGTCGGCGGTCCGGCTGCTCACCGCGCACGCCGCGAAGGGCCTGGAGTGGGACCTGGTGGCCGTCGCCGGGGTGCAGGAGGGTGTCTGGCCCGACCTGCGGTTGCGCGGCAGCCTGCTCGGGTCCGAGCGGTTGGTGGACGTGCTCGCCGGTCGCGCGGTGGGCGCGGGTCGGGTGGCCACCGTGGTCGGGCAGACGTCGGCGTTGCTGGACGAGGAGCGGCGCCTGTTCCACGTCGCGGTGACCCGGGCCCGCCGCCGGCTGCTGGTCAGTGCGGTCGCCTCGGCGGCGGTGGGCGGCGACGACCACGAGGAGCAGCCCAGCCGCTTCCTCTACGAGCTGGGCCCCACCGACCCGCCGGCCGGGGGCGAGCCCGCGGGGCCGGCCGGACCCGACGGCCCGGCCGGACCCGACGGCCCGACCGGACCCGACGATCCCGCCGGCCCGACCGGACCCGACGATCCCGCCGCTCCGCGTGCCGACGGCGACGGGACCACGTCGGGCGGGGACGCGGACGGGACCGGAGCGGGCGGCGCCGAGCCGCACGGGCCGCGAACGCTGCCGGTGAGCCGGCCACCCCGGGCACTGACCCTGGCGGCGCTGGTGGCCGAGCTGCGTACCGCCGTCACCGACCCGGACGCACCGCAGGCCCGGCGACGCGCGGCGGCGGCCGAGCTGGCCCGCCTCGCCACCGCCGGCGTGGCCGGCGCGCACCCCGACGAGTGGTGGGGGCTGCGGCAGCTCTCCGACGACCGGCCGCTGGTCGCCGACGGCGAGCCGGTGCGGGTCACCCCGTCGGCGATGGAGAGCGCGCTGCGGTGCAGCCTGCGCTGGCTGCTGGAACGGCACGGTGGCAGCGCACCGACGAGCACCGCGCAGGGCGTCGGCAACCTGGTGCACGCCGCGGCGATGCTCGCCGAGGACGCCAGCGCCGACCGGGGCGCGCTGCTGGACTACGTGGCCGCCCGGTTCGACGCCATCGAGCTGGCCGCCCGGTGGATGGTCGGGCCGGAGCGGGCCCGGGCCGAGGCGATGGTGGACAAGCTGCTGCGGTGGCTGGCCGCCAACCCGCGGCGGCTGCTCGCCATCGAGCACGAGTTCGCGGTCCGGCTGGACGACCCGCAGCGGCCGGTCGAGCTGGTCGGCCGGGTGGACCGGCTGGAGGTCGACGCGGACGGCCGGCTGGTCGTCGTCGACCTCAAGACCGGCAAGTCCACCGCGGTGACCGCCGCCGACCTGGCCGAGCACCCGCAGCTGGGCGCGTACCAGGCGGCGGTGGAGGCGGGCGCGTTCGCCGACTTCGGGGAGGAGTCCGGGGGAGCCGCCCTCGTGCAGCTGGGCACCGGCGCGAAGGACGCCCGGGAGCAGAGCCAGCCGCCGGCCGGGGAAGGCCCGGAGGCCGGCTGGGCGACCGCCCTGGTCCGGCGCACCGCCGATACGATGGCCGCCGCCACGTTCGCCGCCGTAGCCAACTCGAAGTGCCGGGTCTGCCCGGTGCGGACGAGCTGCCCGGTCTCCGGGCAGGGGCGCCAGGTCGTTGAGCCGCCCGCTGCGCGCTCCCCGGAGAATCATGAGCGCGAGGAGTGAGCTTGCGAGCCCCGCAGTCGCGAACGAAGAAGGCAGAGTGACCCAGCCGACCCTGTTCAGTTCGGCGACGCCGGCGCCCCGGACGGCCGACGCCGGCCCCCGGTACACGCCGGTCGAGCTGGCGCGGCTGCTGCGGCTCCCCGCGCCCACCCGTGAACAGGCCGCCATCATCGCCGCGCCGGTGGAGCCGCTGCTCGTGGTCGCCGGCGCCGGGTCCGGCAAGACCGAGACGATGGCCGCCCGGGTGGTCTGGCTGGTGGCCAACTCGTACGTCCGGCCCGAGCAGGTGCTCGGCCTCACCTTCACCCGCAAGGCCGCCGGCGAGCTGGCGCACCGCGTGCGTACGCGTCTCGACCAGCTCATCCGCCGGCTCGGTCGACGGGGGCGCGACCCGCTGGACGACCCCCTCTCGGGCGAGCCGACCGTGTCCACCTACCACTCGTACGCGGGCCGCATCGTCACCGAGCACGGGCTGCGCGCCGGCTACGAGCCCTCCACCCGGCTGCTCACCGAGGCGTCCCGCTGGCAGTTGGTGGACCTGCTGGTGCGCACCTACGACGGCGACATGTCCGAGGTGGACCGGATGCCGAGCACCGTCACCGACGCGGTGCTGGCGCTCGCCGGTGAGCTGGACGAGCACCTGGTCGATCCGGACGCCCTCGCCGCGTGGACCGGCCGCTTCTTCGCAGAGGTGCAGACCCGCCCCGGCCGGGTGTACGCCGACGTGCGCAAGGCGCTCGCACTCCAGCAGACCCGGCTGAAGCTGCTGCCGCTGGTGCGCGCGTACGCCCGGCGCAAGGAGGACTTCGAGGCGATGGACTTCGCCGACCAGCTCGCCCGGGCGGCCCGGGTGGCCCGGGACCACCCAGGGGTGGGCGAGATCGAGCGGGATCGCTACCGGGTGGTGCTGCTCGACGAGTACCAGGACACCAGCCACGCCCAGGTGGTGCTGCTCAACGCGCTGTTCGGCGGTGCGCATCCGGTGACCGCCGTCGGGGATCCCTGCCAGTCGATCTACGGCTGGCGGGGCGCCAGCGCGGGCACCCTGGACCGGTTCCCGACGGAGTTCCTCCGCGCCGACGGCACACCGGCCGACGTGCTCGGCCTCACCACCAGCTGGCGCAACCGCCCGGAGATCCTCGGCGTCGCGAACGCCCTGGCCACCCCGCTGCGCGCCGCCGGGGCCCGGGTGCCGGAGCTG
Organism: Micromonospora sp. NPDC049497; assembly: GCF_044465805.1. Classification (NCBI taxonomy): domain Bacteria; kingdom Bacillati; phylum Actinomycetota; class Actinomycetes; order Micromonosporales; family Micromonosporaceae; genus Micromonospora; species Micromonospora sp. NPDC049497. Next base: position 343,441 of record NZ_JBITMC010000001.1, read on the forward strand.
CGTGCCGCACTGAGCGTCCGCGACCCGATACCGCACCGCAGCCCCCGGGGCACGGCCGCCGGCACCGTGCACTGCGCGCTCCTTCCGACGTACGCCGACGAGGCCGACTGGATCGCCGAGAGCGTCCTCGCCGCCTGGCGCGGCGCGGCCGGTACGCCGCGGGCGTTGCCCGAGCACATCCCGGTGGCGGCCCGCCCCACCACGGCGGTGCTGGTACGCCTGCGCAGCCAGATCCCGGCGATCGAGTCGGCGCTGCGGGAGCGCGGCCTGCCGGTCGAGGTCGTCGGGCTGGGCGGCCTGCTGGACACCCCCGAGGTGCGGGACGTGGTCTGCACGCTGCGGGTGCTGGCCGACCCGACCGACGGCGCCGCGCTGCTGCGACTGCTCACCGGTGCGCGCTGGCGGATCGGCCCCCGCGACCTGGTGGCCCTGCACCGCCGGGCCCGGGCCATCGCGTCCGCCCGCCGGCAGCGCGCCGACGACGAGCCGGAGATCAGCCCGGACCTGCTCGACGAGGCCACCCTGGTGGAGGCCCTGGCGGACCTCGGGCCGGCGCAGGCGTACTCCGCCGAGGGCTACGCCCGGCTGCGCGCGTACGCCCAGGAACTCGGCCTGCTGCGCTACCGGCTGGACCAGCCGCTGCCCGAGCTGATCGCGGACATCGAGCGGACCATCGGCCTGGACGTGGAGGTGGCCGTGCGGGCCGGCCGGGACGGTGCCGGCGACGCCGGCCTGGCCCGGGGTCACCTGGACGCGCTCGGCGACGTCGCCGCCCGGTTCAGCGGGGAGACCCCGGGCGCGACCCTGTCGGGGTTCCTCTCCTACCTGGCCGCCGCCGAGGACGAGGAGCGCGGCCTCACACCGGGCGAGGTCGACGTGGTGGAGGGGGCGGTGCAGATCCTCACCGCGCACGCCGCCAAGGGCCTGGAGTGGGACGTGGTCGCGGTGGCCGGGCTGAGCCGGGGCGTGTGGCCGGGGCCGGTCCGCAACTCCGACCACTGGCTCGGTGGGCTGGGCGTGCTGCCGTTTTCGCTGCGCGGTGACGCCGACGGGCTGCCCGAGCTGGGCCTGGACGCGGCCGAGGACCAGCGCGGGGTGGCCCGGGCCCTGGAGGACTTCACCGATGCCTGGCGGGCGCACGACGAGCGGGAGGAGCGGCGGCTGGCGTACGTCGCCGTCACCCGCCCGCGCCGCCTGCTGCTGTGCTCCGGGTACTGGTGGGGGGAGGGGACCAAGCGGCCGCGCGGCCCGTCGACGCTGCTGCGGGAGGTGCACGACGCCTGCCTGGACGGCGGTGCCGGGCACCTGGTCGACCAGTGGGCGCCGGAGCCGACGCCGGACGCGGTCAACCCGACCACCGAGGTGGTGCTGCGGGCGGAGTGGCCAGCCGACCCGCTGGGCGCGCGCCGGCCGGCCCTGGCCGAGGCGGCGGGGCTGGTCCGCCGCTTCCTCGGCGACGCACCGGCCGACGACCGGACCGCCCCCGTCGACGACCCGGACGTGGCGCGGTGGCGCCGGGAGGCCGACCTGCTGCTCGCCGAGCGGGCCGAGCTGACCCGGCAGGCCGGTGGGGTCGAGGTCGTCCTCCCCGGCCAGCTGTCGGTGACCCAGCTCGTCGCGCTGCGCCGCGATCCCACCGCTCTCGCCCGTACGCTGCGTCGACCGCTGCCCACCGAGCCCAACCCGTACGCCCGCCGGGGGACCGCCTTCCACGCCTGGCTGGAGCAGCGGTTCGGGGCGGACCGGCTGCTCGACCTGGACGAGCTGCCCGGCGCGGCGGATGCGGACGCCGCCCCGGACGAGGCGCTCGTCGAGTTGCAGGAGCGCTTCCTGGCCAGCGAGTGGGCCGACCGGGTGCCGGTGGAGGTGGAGGTCCCGTTCGCCACGGTGCTCGCCGGGGTGGTGGTACGCGGCCGGATGGACGCCGTCTTCGCCCGTGCCGGGGGCCGCTTCGACGTTGTTGACTGGAAGACCGGTCGCCAGCCCACCGGCGTCGCCGCCGAGGCCGCCGCCGTGCAGTTGGCGGTCTACCGGCTGGCCTGGGCGGAGCTCGCCGGTGTGCCGGTCGCGCAGGTGGGGGCCGCTTTCCACTACGTCCGGGACGGTGTGAGCGTGCGCCCGGCGGACCTGCTGGACGTCGCGGGCCTGACCGCCTTGATCACGTCGGTACCGGAAATCCCGGCAGAGGGGTTCACAGCGACGAGATCCGTGATAGATTAGGCGCGTTGCAGTTATGGTTCCCAGAGACTCTGTGTGCGCCTGGTGGATTATGGCCCCAGGCGCTCTTTGTTGTGTCCGGAGTTCTCCGGGCGGGGCGACCAGAAGCGACAGGCGAGCCGCGCAGTTCCGCGCGGGGCGCTCCTCTTCGAGCCCGCAACACGTGCGGGCTCGACGTTCCGTCAAGGAGACGAAACACATGGCTATTGGCACCGTCAAGTGGTTCAACGCTGACAAGGGCTTCGGCTTCATCACCCCGGACGGCGGCGGCGCCGACGTCTTCGCCCACTTCTCGGCGATCCAGTCCTCCGGCTACCGGAGCCTGGACGAGAACCAGCGGGTCGAGTTCGAGATCACCCAGGGCCAGAAGGGCCCGCAGGCGGAGAACATCCGCCCGCTCTGATCTTCGGATCACCCGTAACACCCACCGCGCCCTCCCGGGCGCAGTGACGGCCCGGCCCGCCCCGCCGTCGACCTGATCTTCAGGCGGCGACGCGGTGGCGGGCCGGCCCGTACCACCTTCGGTTCGTGCTTGTGAGTCCCGGTGGACGAGTCCGCCGGTCGACAGCGCCGCACCTGGCGCCCTCCCTCGACACGTGCCGCGTCGAGGAAGGCTTTTGCATGACCACCGTCACCCCGTCCTTCGCCCACACCGGCCTGGCTCCGGCGCTTCTCGCCGAGCTGACGGTGCAGGGCATCATCGAGCCGTTCCCGATCCAGTCGGCCACGCTGCCGGACTCGCTCGCCGGCCGGGACGTGCTCGGCCGTGGCCGTACCGGCTCCGGCAAGACCCTGGCGTTCGGCCTCCCCACCCTGTCCCGCATCGCCGGCCGGCGTGCCCGGCCCGGTCGGCCGCTGGCCCTCGTGCTGGTGCCGACCCGCGAGCTGGCCCAGCAGGTCACCACGGCCCTCGCCCCGTACGCACGGGCGGTCGGCGTGCGCTGCGCGACCGTGGTCGGCGGTCTCTCGCTCAACCGGCAGGCCGACGAGCTGCGCGCCGGCGCCGAGGTGGTCGTAGCCACCCCGGGGCGGCTGCACGACCTGATCAACCGTGGCGCCGCACGCCTCGACCAGGTGTCGATCACCGTGCTCGACGAGGCCGACCAGATGGCCGACATGGGCTTCCTCCCGCAGGTCACCAAGCTGCTGGAGCAGGTCGCACCGGACGGTCAGCGCATGCTGTTCTCGGCCACCCTGGACGGCGGCGTGGACAAGCTGGTCCGTCGCTTCCTGACCAACCCGGTGACCCACTCGGTGGACCCGGGCACCGCCACGGTCACCGCGATGACCCACCACGTGCTGCACGTCGACGCGGCGGACAAGCCGGCCGCGCTCACCTGGATCGCCGCCCGTGAGGGCCGCACGATCATGTTCATGGGCACCAAGCACCGCGCCGACCGGCTCGCCCGCCAGTTGCTCGCCAAGGGCGTACGCGCCGCCGCGCTGCACGGCGGCAAGTCGCAGCCGCAGCGGACGCGGATCCTGGAGCAGTTCCGCAACGGGCAGGTGACCGCGCTGGTCGCCACCGACGTGGCGGCCCGGGGCATCCACGTCGACGGGCTCGACATGGTGGTCAACGTGGACCCGCCGACCGAGGCGAAGGACTACCTGCACCGGGGTGGACGCACCGCCCGGGCCGGCGAGTCCGGCACGGTGGTCACCCTGGTCCTGCCGGAGCAGCGCCGGGACGTCTCCCGGCTGATGGCCGCGGCCGGCATCCGGGCCCGGGCCACCCAGGTACGCCCCGGCGACGAGGCGCTGACCCTGGTGACCGGGGCACAGGAGCCCTCGGGCGTGCCGGTGACGATCGCCCCGCCCCCGCCGGCAGCGCCCGCCGCCGGCAACCGGGCCGCCCACCGGCCGTCGGGACGCTCGTCGTCGGGGCGTTCGCGCCGACCCCGCCGTCCCCAGGCCCGCTGAGCACCGTCAGCCGCTGAAAGCCGTCGCCGCGCCGGGTCCGGTCGCCCGGCGGGTCACGGCATGTTCGAAGAGCGTGATGTCTGTCAGACATAGAAATGTCTGACAGACATCACGCTCGTGCGTTTCGTATCCCGCATTCCGCTGCCACGTCGTCCTGGCACGCTGCCACCGGCTCGGTTCGTCGCGAGACACGTCGCCTGCGGGACGCCGCTGAGTCGGGAATCAGCGGGCGTCGGTCCGATCCGTGACAGTGCCCGTCCATCACGTCGTCCAGGCTCCTCTGGGGGACGAGCCGGGCGGACCCGCTCGGCGCGGGAGGAGTGGCCATGACGGCTGACACCGGCTCGGGGGCGGTGCGGGAACTGTTGCTGGTGGTGGCGTTGGCGGCAGCGGGCGTACTGCTCGCGCTGGTCGCGGTCTTCACGCCGTGGCACGCGGCACCGGACGGGGCCGCGCCGGCCGGCCCGGTCGAACTGCACAGCCCGGCCGGGCCGACGGACAGCACCGCGGGCTGACCCGGTCAGCTCGGGAGCGGGTCGTCCACCGGCGGGAGATGCGGCACCCGCAGCAGGTCGGCGAGCGTGGTCCGGTCCACCACGAGGGCGATGGCCCCGTGCACCGCGAGCCAGACGTCCTGCAGCCCGGTGGCCACCCCCTGGTAGCCGGCCCGTTCGGCGGGCAGCCCCCGTACCGTCGTCAACGAACCGCCGACGGCGCGGAGCACGTCCCCGACGGTGATCTCGTCGGCGGGGCGGGCCAGTGCGTACCCGCCCTCGGTGCCGCGGTGACTGAGCAGCAGGCCGGCCCGACGCAGGTCCACCAGGATGCCCTGGAGGAAGCTCAGCGGTATGTCCTGGACGTCGGCCAGGGACGCGGCCTTGACCAGCTCGCCGCCGCCGGCGGCGACGGCGAGCATGGCCCGGAGCGCGTAGTCGCTGCGCGCGGAGACGTACACGTCACTGACCGGCCGGGTCCAGCACGCCCCAGCGCCGCCGGATGGCCCGGTCCGCGGCACCGAAGGCGGCGTCCACCACGAGACCGACCACCAGGATCACGAGCATGATGGCGATCAGCCGCTCCGCGTCGGAGAAGTCCCGCGCGTACGTGAGCTGGGCACCGATCGACGTGCGGGTGGCGATGACGACCAGCAGCTCACCCGCCATGAGGCTGCGCCAGGCGAACGCCCAGCCCTGCTTGAGCCCGGCGACGATCGCCGGCAGCGCGGCGGGCGCGATCACGTACCGGTAGAGGTTCAACCGGCGGGCGCCCAGGTTGCGGCCGGCCCGCAGCAGCAGCGGCGGAACGTAGTCCACGCCGTGGATGACGCCGTTGGCGATCGACGGTGCCGCCCCCAGCACCACCACGAAGAAGATGGCCTGCTCGGTGAGCCCGAAGAGCAGGATCGCCAGCGGGAACCACGCGATCGACGGCATCGTCTGCAACGCGGTGATCATGGAGCCGAGGGCCGCGCGCAGCACCCGTACCCGGGCCACCGCGAGGCCGAGGGCCAGCCCGATCACCAGGGCGGCGGCGAACCCGAGGGCCGCCCGCCGGCCGGTGGTGGCCAGTCCGTCCCACAGTGCCGGGCTCAGCACGTACTCGCCGAGGTCGGCGAGGACCGGACCCGGCGGCGGGAGGACCCAGGGTTCCTTCCAGCCGGTCCACGCCACCACCTGCCAGATGCCGACGGCCAGCGCGAGCGCGGCGACCTTCGGCCAGGTGGCGGCCCAGAGCCGTGCCGCACGGGAGGTCTCCTTGTCCCGTCCGGCGATCTCCAGCGCGTCCAGCCCCGAGATTTCGGCGTCGCTGCGCTGGGCGGTCGTGAGGGTGTCACTGGCCATGGCGGCCCACCTCCGTACGGAGCCGGTCGGTGACCTCGGCGGCGATCGCGGAGACCTCCGGGGAGTCGATGCGGCGCGGCCGGGGCACGTCGACCCGGGTGGAGTAGATGATCCGGCCGGGCCGGCTGGAGAGCAGGATGATCCGGTCGGCCAGCCGGGCGGCCTCCCGGACGTTGTGCGTCACGAAGAGCACGGTGAGCTTCCGCTCGGTCCAGATCCGTTCCAACTCGTCGTGCAGGATGTCGCGCGTCATCGCGTCGAGGGCGCCGAACGGCTCGTCCATCAGCAGCACCGGGGTGTCCAGCGCGAGGGTCCGGGCGAGCGCGACGCGCTGCCGCATACCGCCGGACAGCTCGTGCGGGCGCTTGCGGCCGAAGTCGGCGAGGTGCACCGTATGCAGCAGCTCGGCGACCCGCTCCCGCCGTGCCGCCCGGGGCAGGCCGCGCAGCTTCAGCGGCACCTCGACGTTGCCCTCGACGGTCTGCCACGGGAATAGTGCCGGCTCCTGGAACATCAGCCCCGGGTTGACGCCGTCGGGCAGGTCGATCCGTCCGCCGCTCGGCCGGTCCAGCCCGGCGACGAGGTTCAGCAGGGTGCTCTTGCCGCAGCCGGACGCGCCGACGAGGCAGACGAACTCGCCCGGCGCGACGTCGAGGGAGACCCCGTCCAGGGCGAGGACGGCGTTCGCCCCGTGCCCGTACACCTTGGTCACGCCGTGCAGCGCGACCGGAGCGGTCGCGCTGCGCGGCGTAGTCGTGGTCGACGTCATGGTTGGACGGCCTCGGGCTTGCCCTGGTTCTTCAGGGCCTTGTTGAGGTGGCTCAGGTCGTAGAGGCCGCCCAGGTCCACCGGCTGGGTCAGCTCGACGGCCACGGCGTGGTCGAGGCCGGCCTTGAGCGAGGAGGCGATCGGGTCGTTGGTGAACTCCAGCGTCGGCCACGCCTGCTTGATCAGCGTGAGGTCCAGCGGCTTGCCGGTGATCTTCCCGATGTGGTCGGCGATGGCCTGGTGCGCCTCGTCCGGCTTGGTGTTGACGAACTCGTTCGCCGCGACCTGGCCCTCGACCAGCTTCTGCACGGCGTCCGGGTGCTCCTTCAGGAACGTCGTGCTCACGATCAGGTTGGTGATGACGAACTTCCTGTCCGGCCAGAGGTCCCGCTCGTCGACGAGCACCTTGCCGCCGGCGTTGACCAGCCGGGAGACGAACGGCTCCGGCACCCAGGCGCCGTCGATGGCGCCGGTGGTGAAGGTCTCCACCGTCTGGGAGTTCTCCTGCGGGACGATCTGGACGTCGCCGCCGCCCTCCTTGGTGGTCTTGAGGCCCTTCTCCTTGAGCCAGTAGCGGATGGCCACGTCCTGGGTGTTGCCGAGCTGCGGCGTGGCGATCTTCTTGCCGCGCAGCTGCTCCCACGAGGTGATCTCGGGCTTGACCACCAGGGCGACGCCGCCGGACGCGGCGCCGGAGACGACCCGGACGGCCTGGCCCTTCGACTTGGAGTGCGCGTTGATGGTCGGGTTGGGACCGATGTACGTCGCGTCGAGCGCGCCGGAGAAGACGGCCTCGATCGCCGAGGGGCCGGCGTTGAAGGTGGTCGTCTCCAGCTTGACGTCGACGCCCAGCTTCTCGGCGAAGATGCCCCTCTCGACGCCGACCACGGCGGGGGCGTGCGTGATGTTGGGGAAGTAACCGAGGCGCAGGGTGACCGGGCCGGACCCGCCGCCCGCGCTCTCGCTGTCGTCGCCGCAGGCGGCGGCGGTGCCCAGGGTCGCCACGCCGACGACGGCGACGGCGGCCAGGGAGACCAGCCGACGCAGGGGGGAGCGTCTCATCGTCCATCCAATCCGCAGTATTCCTACTTAGTTGGTAGGAAGACTGGGTCAGGGTCCGGCCGCGGTCAAGACCCGTCCGCATGGCGGGACAATCGATCCCAGCGTTGGCGTGCCCCGACCCTCGGGCGGGGGCCCGCGACGGGTGGCGGGAGGTCGGGGGTACGGGAGGTGCCGACGCGCTAGGGTCGATCCCGTGCCGACGCGGAGAGCCAAGATCCCAGCCACGAAGTATCCGGTCGAGCGGTTCACCCTCGACAACGGCCTGCGGGTGGTCCTCACGCCCGACCGGAGTGCCCCGGTCATCGGGGTGGCGGTCGTCTACGACGTCGGCATCCGCTCCGAGCCGGAGGGACGCACCGGGTTCGCCCACCTCTTCGAGCACCTCATGTTCCAGGGCTCGGAGAACCTGGAGAAGCTGGCCCACTTCCGGCACGTACAGGGCGCCGGGGGCACCTTCAACGGGTCCACCCACCTCGACTACACCGACTACTTCGAGACCCTGCCGAGCAACGCCCTGGAGCGCGCACTGTTCCTCGAGGCGGACCGCATGCGCGGGCCCCGACTGACCGAGGAGAACCTGCGCAACCAGGTCGACGTGGTCAAGGAGGAGATCCGGGTCAACGTGCTGAACCGGCCGTACGGCGGGTTCCCGTGGCTGACCCTTCCGCCGGTCATGTTCGACACGTTCCCCAACGCGCACGACGGATACGGCTCGTTCGACGATCTGGAGTCGGCCACCGTCGCCGACGCCGCCGACTTCTTCCGGCGCTACTACGCCAGCGGCAACGCCGTCCTCGCGGTGAGCGGGGACGTCGACGTCGCCGAGGCGACCGCGCTGGTCGAACGGCACTTCGGCGACGTGCCGGCCCGCCCCGCCCCGGAGCGGCCGAGCTTCGCCGAGCCGGACCTGGCCGCCGAACGGCGCACGTCGTACACCGACCGGCTGGCCCCGCTGCCGGCGATCGCCTCGGCCTGGCGGGTGCCCGACCCGGTCACCGACTTCGCCGGCTACCTGCCGTACGTGGTGCTCGCCGAGGTGCTGACCGACGGGGACGCGTCCCGGTTGGTCGAGCGGCTGGTCCAGCGGGACCGGTCGGTGACCAGCCTGGGCGGGTACCTGGGCTTCATGGGCGACCCGTTCGACGTGCGGGACCCCACGGCCCTGCTGCTCCAGGCGCACCTGCCCCCGGGCGGCGACGTCGACAAGGTGCTGCGCACGATGGACGAGGAGTTGGACCGGCTCGCCACCGACGGCCCCACCGAGGGCGAACTCGCCCGCACCCAGGCCCGGATGGCGACCCACCTGCTGCGGGACACCGACGCGGTGCTCGGCCGGGCCCTGCGGATGGCCGTCCTGGAGCAGCAGCGCGGCGAGCCGGGCCTGCTCAACGAGCTGCCCCGGCTCGTCGGTGAGGTCACCGACGAGCAGGTACGCGCCGCCGCCGCCACCCTGCGGCCGGAGCGCCGCGCGTCCATCGAGGTCATCCCCGGAGGTGGCCGGTGAGCGGGAAGTCGCGAACGAAAGGGGGCTCGATGACGGCAACCGTCCCGACCGCGCCGCGCACGCTGCCGCCGCTCGGTCCCACCCGCAGGCTCAAGCTGCCGAAGCAGGCCGAGCGCACGCTCGGCAACGGCCTCACCGTGATCGCCGTACGCCGGCCGGCGGTACCCCTGGTCGAGCTGCGGCTGTGGATGCCGTTCGGTCGTGCCCCGCTGGCCCGGGGCGCGATGCTCGCACAAACCCTGCTCTCCGGCACGGAGTCGATGACCGCCGTGCAGATCGCGGCCGAGTTGCAGAAGGTCGGCGGCGGGCTGTCCGCCGGCATCGACCCGGACCGGCTGATGCTCTCCGGCGCCGGTCTGGTCACCGGGCTGGACCGGATGCTGGAGATCCTCGGCGAGGTGCTGACCGGCGCGACGTACCCGGCCGACGACGTGGCCACCGAGCGGGACCGGCTGGTCGACCGCATCCAGGTGGCGCGGAGCCAGCCGGCGCACCTGGCCCGCACCGCGCTGCTCAAGCGGATCTACGGCAGGCACCCGTACGCGGTGCAGACCCCGGAGCCCGAGGCGATCCGGGCGGTCCGGCCGGGCGTGCTGCGCACGCTGCACGCCCAGCGGGTGCACCCCGCCGACGCGGTGCTGGTGCTGGTGGGTGACGTGCAGCCGGAACGGGCGCTGGACGCGGCCGAGAAGGCACTGTCCGGCTGGAACGGCGCCGGGCACACCGCCGACCTGCCGCCCGCGCCGCCGCTGGAGCCGGGCCCGCTGCTGCTGGTGGACCGGCCCGGGTCGGTCCAGTCGTCGCTGCGGGTGGCGCTGCCCGCGGTGCCGCGTACGCACCCGGACCACGCCGCCCTGCAACTGGCCAACCTGATCTTCGGCGGCTACTTCTCCTCCCGCTGGGTGGAGAACATCCGCGAGGACAAGGGCTACACGTACGGGCCGCACTCCCTGGTCGAGCACTCGGTGGCGGGCTCGGTGCTGGTCGCCGCCGCCGAGGTGGCCACCGAGGTCACCGGCCCGGCGCTGCTGGAGACCACGTACGAGCTGGGCCGGCTGGCCTCGCTCCCGCCCAGGGAGGACGAGCTGGAGCAGGCCCGCCAGTACGCCCTCGGCACCCTCCAGCTCGGCATGTCCACCCAGGCCGGCCTCGCCTCGCTGACCAGCGCGTACGCCGGCAACGGCCTGCGTCTGGACTTCCTCGCCGAACACGCCGCACGGCTGGCCAGGGCGACCGCCGCGGACGTCGCAGAGGCGGGGGCCCGCTACCTGGCGCCGGCCCGGGCGGTCACCGTCGTGCTGGGCGACGCCGATCGGATCGGCCCGCAGCTCGCCGCGCTGACCCCGGTCGTCACCGAGCCGGTGTCGGCGTGAACCGTCGGGCAGGTGCGCGCACCGCCGGCGACGGGGTCGACGCGTGCCCGCCCGGGCGGCCGGCGTGACCGGCGGGGAGGACATGCCGCCGCTGGCCCGCACGACGTTGGACCGGGCGGCGCACCGGCGTACCGATCCGGCCTGGTTGGCGCAGGCATGGAGCAGGGCGCGGGTACTGGTCGTCGACACCGGCAACGACGGGCGGGCGCTGGCCCGCATCGACACCACTCCGCCGACGCTGGTGCTGGTGGAGCCGGAGGACGTGCCGGCGCCGGCCGTCGCGGGGGCGATGTTCCTCGGCGTCGAGCCGGACGGCGTACCGGTCTTTTTGGTGGACGCCCCGCTGCCCGCGCTGCCGGGCACCCGGGCGGTGCACCTGCGCGAGGTCGGCCACCTGTTCGCCGACCGGGACGCCGGCCTCTTCACCACCGCCCTGGCGCTGCTGAACTGGCATCGGCGGCACGTCTACTCCTCGGTCACCGGTCGGCGCACGGAGGTCGACGAGGCCGGCTGGTCCCGGGTCGATCCGGAGGGGGACCGGATCTGGCCGCGTACCGACCCGGCCATGATCGTGCTGGTGCACGACGGCGTCCGGGGTCCGGACGGGCGGTGCCTGCTGGGCAACAACGCCACCTGGCCGCGCACGCCGGGGGAGCGGCGCTTCTCGTGCCTCGCCGGGTACATCGAGCCGGGGGAGTCGGCCGAGGCCGCCGTCCTGCGCGAGGTCCGCGAGGAGGTCGGCGTCCCGGTCGCCGACATCGCGTACGCGGGCAGCCAGGCGTGGCCGTTCCCCGGCTCGCTGATGCTGGGCTTCCTCGCCACGGCCGACCCGGAGCACCCGGTGCACGTCGATCCCGCCGAGATCGCGTACGCCCGCTGGTTCTCCCGGACCGAGATCGGTGCGGCGCTGGCCGGGCGGACGGTGCCCGTGGGCGGCGGCGACCGGCTGATCCTGCCGCCACCGTCCTCGATCGCGCTCTTCCTCGTCCACCGCTGGCTCGACGGCTAGGCGGTGTGCGTCCCGGTCCGTGACCGCCGTTGCCGCGACGGTCACGGACCGGGAACACGGGCCGCCGTGGTCGGATGGGGCAAGGAACGCGGCGGGGGAGCCGGTCCGACCACGACGGACGTCTCGGGTCAGCTGCCGCGGTCGTCCGTCAGGCCGCGCCAACGGTGGCGGGGTGCGTCGAGCGGGAGGACCTTCACCCGTTGCCGGCCGGAGCGCACCGCCCCGACCGAGGCGAGGGCCCGGGCCAGGTGCAGTGCCGCGTCCCGGTCCTCGGCGTGGACGACCTGGCGGCGCGGCTCGGGGGCGGTGGTCTCGTCCCGGAGGTGACAGCCGCCGGCCCAGGCGGCGGCGATGTCCACGTCGGCTGCGGCGCGGACGTCGGTGCGAACGATCAGGAACCGCATGGGGGTCTCCGGATGTGTCGCGACGATCGGGAACGGGTGGAAGTTCCACGTCACTCTGTCGTCATGTTACGCCCAGTAGCGATCCCAGCAAGTGAAACGCGACTATCGGTTCGGAGCCTCGACCGATCAGGCGACCCCTGGTCGGCATGGTGGAGCGGCCATCGGCGCGTGTCGCTACCGCCCACTCCGGAGGGCGGTGGCGGACATGCCACGGGGCCGCCGGCACCTGCCGACGGCCCCGCCCGTGTCCCGGTTCAGTCGAGGTCGAACTCACCGTTCCTGGTGCCGGTGAGGAAGCCGAGCCAACCGGCGCGGTCGAAGAGCAGCACCGGGCCGCCCCGGTCCTTGCTGTCCCGGATGGCCACCGCCACGGGGCTGTCGCGGAGCGGGGCGACCTCGACGCAGTTGGAGGTCTGGCTGCGCGTGCTGGTACGCCACGGGGCGCCCGCCAACTGCGCGAGAACGGACGGCGTGTTGCGGATGTCCTTCATCGTGTCACTCCTGAGATGTGAACGGACCGATGGAACGAGTGACGAGGCACGACCCGACGACGGGTCCCCCGTGGATCACCGTTCCGTCAGCCGTCCGGAGTGCCGGCGGCGTTGGGGTGGCGCCGTTGCCGCCCCGTACGCCACTGTGGACGGGCCCGCCGTGTCGGGCAGCCGCCCCGTGGCCTCGATCAGCCAGGAGAGGGTGTCCGATTCGGAGAGCGCCGCTGTGCATAGCCACTCGAACACCACTTTATAGCCATTTAGTGCGTTTGCCTCCGTCGACATGACGTCGGTGAACCCACCTTCGATCGCCACCGTCTCCGGATCCTGGGGATCGGCGAACCGGTAGAGCGAGAACGCGGTCGGCGGCAGGTACCAGCTGCCTATCCGGGTGTCCTGGGGCAGCACGTGGAGCGTGACGTTCGGCAGCATCGCCAGCTCGCAGAGCTGCACCAGCTGCTCGCGGAGCACCTCCGGCGGCGCCGTCCGGCCGCCCAGGGCAGCCTCCTCCAGCACCGCGGTGTAGCGGGGCGCGTGCGGCTCGCGGCTCAGCAGCGTCTGGCGAGCCAGCCGTGCCTGCACCTCCGTGTCGATGTCCCCGGCCGCCTCGGGGTCGCCGGTCCCCTCGTCGAACTCGTGGACCGAGGCGATCCGGATCCGCGCGTACTCGGCCGTCTGGAGCAGGCCCGGCACCAGAACCGGGTTGTACTCGGAGATCACCGCGCACCCCGCCTCCAGCTCGGCGAAGCCGCGCTGCTGCTGGGTCATCACCGGGAAGTTCTTCAGCCAGCCGCGCATGTCGCCGGCCTCCTGGGTGATGCCCAGCAGCTCGTCGCGCAGCGTGCCGTCGGCCCGGTAGAGGTCGAGCAGGTCACGGACGTCCTGCGGGTCCGGACGGCTGCGGCCGTTCTCCAGGCGGGACAGCTTGGACGCGGACGCCCAGCCGATCCGCTCGATGACCTGGTCCCCGGTGAGGCCGGCCGCCTCGCGCAACCGGCGCAACTCGACGCCGAGCCTGCGCCGCCGCAGGATCGGGCTCGGTGAGGCAGGAGGCACGATGTCCTCTTTCCCGTCGACCGCCGCAGACGCGACGGTAACTGTATGAAATTCGGCCCCCACCGTCAGTATGGACGGCGCGACCCGTGCAGGAGGTTCCCGCGCAGGGCGTGTCTCGCAGAAAAGCGGAGGCGGAAGGGGCGGTGACCAGTACCGACCGCGCCTCCTCCCCCCACCGCGCCCGCGACGGCGCCGACCACCCCCGACGGAGGGACCCATGCGCACCGTCCTGCGCCGCCCCGACTTCCGTCTGCTCTTCGGCGGACTGGTGGCGAGCATGACCGCGGAGTCGATCCTGCTGCTCGCCCTCGCCATCTGGGTCAAGGAGCTGACCGGATCGGACGGGATGGCCGGCGCCACCATCTTCGCGATCATCGCGCCGATGACGCTGGCACCGCTGGTCGGCTGGTTCGTCGACCGGTACCCCCGCCGCCCGTTCTTCGTGGCGGCCAACATCGTCACCGCGGTTCTGCTCACGCCGCTGTTCCTGGTCTCCGACCGGTCCGAGGTGTGGATCATCTACGCCGTGGGGGCGCTGTACGGCCTGTCGTACATCACCCTCAGCGCGGTGCTCAACGGCCTCATCCGGCAGCTCGTGCCCGTCGACCTGCTGGCCGAGGCCAACGGCGTGCTGCAGACCGTCCGGCAGGGCCTGCGGCTGGTCGGGCCGCTGGCCGGTGCCGGCCTGTACGCCGCCGTGGGCGGGTGGATGCTCGCGGTGGTGGGGATGGCGGGCTTCCTCGCCGCGGCCGCCGTGGTCGGCGCCCTGCGCGTGACCGAGACGCCGCCGTCCGGGCGGGAGCTGCGCTGGCCCGCCGAACTGGGCGCCGGCATCCGGCACCTGTCCCGGGAGCCGGCCCTGCGCCGGGCGCTGGTCGGCTACGGCCTCGGCTCCCTGGTGATGGGCTTCAGCGAGTCGCTCATCTTCGCGTACGTCGACCAGGGACTGCGCCGGGACGCGGCGTTCGTCGGGGTGCTCGTGGCCGTGCAGGGGATAGGTGGCCTGGTCGGTGGGCTCGTCTCGCCGGCCGTGGTCCGGCGGGCGGGTGAGGTGGGCACGCTCGCCGCCGGTGTGGCGTGCTTCGGGCCGGCCGCGCTCGCGCTGACGTACCCGACCCTGTGGCTCGGTTTCACCGGGGTGCTGCTGGCCGGGGTGTCCCTGCCGCTGACCATGGTCGGGCTGCACACGCTGATCCAGCGGCGTACGCCCCCGGGCCTGATCGGCCGGGTGGCCGCGGCCGGCGAGGCCGTGGTGAGCGGCCCGCAGGCGTTCTCCATCGGAGCCGGCGCGCTGCTGGTGGGGGTCCTCGACTACCGCCTGCTCCTCGTGGCGGTGGGCGTGGCCGCCCTCCTCGCCGGCGCCTACCTCTGGCACGGCCGCACCCTCAGTCCACCCCGACCCCCACCCTCCAGCCCCACCCACGTCCCGTCCCCCCGCTGCCCGGCCACCAGGCTCGTTGATCATGAAGTTGTCGCCTCGACACGCCCGGGACGTCGCGGGCAATGACTTCATGATCAAGGGGGTGGGTGCGGGGGGAGGGGGAGGGGCCGGGATGCGACGAGCGGCCGGCCCCGGGAGGGGACGGCCGCTCGTCGGCGGTGCTGCGGGGGTCAGGCGGCCAGCTTGGCCAGGTGCTGCTTGACCTGCGTGATCGAGGGGTTCGTCAGGGCGCTGCCGTCGGCGAACCGCAGCGTCGGGACGGTCTGGTTGCCGCCGTTGACGCTCATCACGAACTCCGCGGACTTCGGGTCCCGCTCGATGTCGACCACCTCGTACCCGATGCCCTCCCGGTCGAGCTGCGACCTCAGCCGGTGGCAGTAGCCGCACCAGGAAGTGGAATACATCGTCAGCATGGTCAGATCCTCCAACGGTCCGGTCACGCGGCTTGCCGATCAAGCCCAGGTTATGCGGCATGCTTTCCGACACTCGGGCCGCATGCCCCAGGTGCAACGCCCGGTGGAGCTGAGACAATTCCTCGCTGTGGTGGCTCACTCGACGTCCGAACGCGTGCTCGCCGGCCTGGATCCGGAGCAGCGGTCGGCGGTGACCGCCCCGGCCGGCCCGGTCTGCATCCTCGCCGGTGCCGGGACCGGTAAGACCCGGGCAGTCACCTCCCGGATCGCCCACCGGGCGCTGACCGGCGACATCTCCCCCCGGCACGTGCTCGCCGTCACCTTCACCGCCCGGGCCGCCGCGGAGATGCGGAGCCGGCTCGCCACGCTCGGGGTGCCGGGCGTCCAGGCACGCACCTTCCACGCCGCGGCGCTGCGCCAGGTGCGCTACTTCGCGCCCCGGCTGCTCGAGGGCCGGGCCATGCCGGAGCTGCTGGACAGCAAGGTCCGCCTGGTCACCCTCGCCGCCGCCAAGGTCGGCCTGCGGACCGACCGGGCGGCCGCCCGGGACCTCGCCGGTGAGATCGAGTGGGCCAAGTCGTCCCTGGTCGAGCCCTCGGAGTACGTGGTCGCGGCGGCCAAGGCGCTGCGCGACACCCCGCACGAGGCGGGGCGGGTCGCCGAGGTCTTCGCCGCGTACGAGAAGCTCAAGCGCTCCGGCGGCGTGATCGACTTCGAGGACATGCTCCGCGCCGCGGTCTGGGGCATCGAGGAGCACCGGGACGTCGCCGAGCAGGTCCGCGCCCAGTACCGGCACCTCGTCGTCGACGAGTACCAGGACGTCAACCCGCTCCAGCAACGCCTGCTGGAGGCGTGGCTGGGCGGCCGGGACGACCTGACCGTGGTCGGCGACGCCAGCCAGACCATCTACTCGTTCACCGGCGCCACCTCGTCGTACCTGGTGGACTTCCCCCGCCGCTACCGGGGCGCCACGGTGGTCCGGCTGGTCCGCGACTACCGGTCCACCCCGCAGGTCGTCGGGCTGGCCAACGCGGTCATCTCGCAGGCCCGGGGCGCCGAGGCGCGGCTGCGGCTGGAACTGGTCGGCCAGCGCCCACCCGGCCCCGAACCGGAGCTGCGCATCTTCACCGACGAGCCGGCCGAGGCCAACGCCGTCGCCGCGCGCTGCCGCGCGCTGATCGACGCCGGCACCCCGGCCCGGGAGATCGCCGTGCTGTTCCGGACCAACGCCCAGTCCGAGGCGTACGAGAAGGCGTTGACCGAGGCGCAGGTGCCGTACGTGGTGCAGGGCGCGGAGCGGTTCTTCGAGCGGGTCGAGGTGCGGCAGGCGATGGTCGCGCTGCGGGCCGCCACGCGCTCGATCCCGGGGGAGACCCCGCTGCCGACCGCCGTGACGGAGGCGCTCACCGCGGTCGGCTGGGCGCCCGGCGCCGCACCGGCCGGCGGCGCCGCGCGCGAGCGCTGGGAGGCGCTCGCCGCGCTGGTCCAGCTCGCCGAGGAGTACGCGGCCACCCCCGAGGTGCTGCCGATCGGGCCGGCCGCCTCCGTGGAACGCGCGGTCACACTGGCCGACTTCAACGAGGAACTGGCCCGGCGGGCCGCCGCCCAGCACGTACCGACCGTGGACGGGGTGACCCTGGCCTCCCTGCACTCGTCGAAGGGCCTGGAGTGGGACGCGGTCTTCCTGGTCGGCCTCTCCGAGGGGACCCTCCCGACCACGTACGCGAAGACCGTCGAGCAGGTGGAGGAGGAGCGCCGGCTGCTCTACGTCGGTGTCACCCGGGCCCGGGAGTGGCTCTGGCTGTCGTACGCCGTGGCGCGCTCGCCGGGCGGACGGGCCCGGCGGCCCTCGCGGTTCCTGCCGCAACTCGACCGGTCGGGTGGGACGGAGCGGGCCGGCGGCACCGCCGGCCCGGGTCGACGGCCCGAGCGGCGCCGCACCCAGATCGTCTCCTGCCGGATCTGCGGCGCGACGCTGCTCGCCGGGCCGGACCGCAAGATCGGCCGCTGCCCCACGTGTCCGTCCGACATCGACGAGGAGCTGCACGAGCGGCTGCGGGACTGGCGGGCGCGGGTGGCGGGCGCGCAGAAGGTTCCGGCGTACGTCGTGTTCACCGACGCGACGCTGGTGGCGCTGGCCGAGCGTCGTCCCGGACGGTCGGAGGACCTCATCGCGATCGCCGGCATCGGGCCCCGGAAACTGGGCCTGTACGGGGAGGCGGTGCTCGCCCTGGTGGCGGGCGCGGCGGTCGACGATGTCTGCTCGGAGAAAACTTTCGAAATCTCGTCGTAAATTCGTTTGCCCTCGCCCCCGGACGAGGAATAGCCTCAGGACACACCTTGGGAGCGGCGCCATTCCGGCTGCTCACAGGGGTTCGGACATGTCGGCACGAGGGCACGCAGAGGAGGTGGTTCCGGTGGAGATCTTCAACATGTATGAGCGCCCGGCGGCGCCGCTGACTGCTGCCTGCGCTCCGCTGACGGCTGTCCGGGTGGCCGTCGCCGCTGCGCGACCGTCGGTTCCGCAGGTGCACCAGGCCGAGCTTCAGGCCGAGCTGATTCTCGCGCCGGCACCGCAGTGGACCCAGGGGATCAGTGGCTTCACGGGCAAGGGCGTCAATGTCGCCAAGCGGCGCATGGACGTCCGCGGAGTTCCACCTCGAGGTAGACCGGTCTGATACCAGACCACCGGCTCACCTCGAGGCCGCGGAACCCGCATACCGGGATCCGCGGCCTCAGTTTTTTGCCCGCCGTAGTACGTCGGAACAGCGATCCACAAGATCGAAGTGAGAGAGAGGTGACCGGGAGATGAGTCTGGCGTTGGCCCCGCTCGACGTGAGCGTCGAGGTGGAGGCGAACCTGCCCTGCCGGAAGTTCGACCCCGACCTGTGGTTCTCCGACTCGCCCACCGAACTGGAACTGGCCAAGTCGCTCTGCGGGGACTGCCCGCTGCGCGTCGAGTGCCTGGCCGGCGCGGTCGAGCGGGCCGAGCCCTGGGGCGTCTGGGGCGGCGAGATCTTCGAGCGTGGCGCGGTCGTCCCGCGCAAGCGGCCCCGTGGCCGTCCGCGCAAGGAGGACATCGCCCGTGACGCCGCACTCCGGGTCGAGGCCGAGGTGCGCCTGGCAGCCAGTGGGCTGTCCACGCGCGCTGCGGTCCGGCTGGCAGCCTGACCTACCCGATCCGTTCCACCAACCCCCCGCCGGTCCCGACCGGCTACGAGAAAGCTGATGACCATGCTGCACCTGCCCAACGGCACCAACCTGCAACTACTCCACGAAGCGTTGTCCCGGGCCCGAATGCTCCGGCCTCAGGCCGCACGCACCACGAGCACTGAGGCAACCCGTCCCGCCCGTTCCGTCGCCATGGCCGGTCGTAACCGGTCCGCCCGGGAACTGGGCGCGCTGTAGTCCCACCTGAGATCCAGGGGCGGGCGACCGATCCGGTCGCCCGCCCCTGGCGCGTGCAAGGAAGGGCCCCTTCTTAACGCCTGGCGTAGAGGAAGGGGCCCCTTTTAACACCCGATGGGCAGCGGACGCTCGGTGCGCGCGGGTCAGGCGACCGGGGCGAAGCCGGGCAGCCAGCGCTCCAGGATGGCCCGGTAGGGCGCCTTCGCCTCCAGTTGGCAGAGCACCCCGATCGAACCCAGCGTCACCCGGTGGATGAGCAGGTACGACGGCGGCAGGTTGAGCTGCCGGCTCAGCTGGAACGCCGGTGACTTGGGGCTGGCCAGACGTGTCGCCTCGGCGCGCAGCCAGGCCCGGGTGAACCGGAACTCGTCCTCGGCGACGGGGGCCAGCATCGGCTGGAGGTAGTCCAGCAGCGCCTGGCCGTCGATCGGCTCGGTCGAGCTGAGGAAGCCCTCCTCGCGCAGGCCGGCCACCACCTCGTCGGCCTCGCCGCGCAGGGCGAGCCCGGCCAGCCGGCCGATCGGCTCCGGCGTGCCCTCCGGCATGCGGGCCACCGCGCCGAAGTCGATCACGCCGAGCCGGCCGTCCGGGAGCAGCCGGAAGTTGCCCGGGTGCGGGTCGGCGTGCAGCAACCCGGCGCGCATCGGCGCGGACAGGTGCAGCTCCGCCATCAGCCGCCCGGCCTCGTCGCGCTGCTCCTCGGTGCCCTCCCGGATGATCTCCGCCAGCGGGATGCCCTCGACCCACTCGGTGACCAGGACCCGGGGCGACGCGGAGACCACCGCCGGGATGAAGATCTCCGGGTCGTCCGCGTACGCGGTGGCGAAGGCCCGCTGCGACTCGGCCTCCAGCTCGTAGTCCAGCTCCTCGGTGATCCGCTCGCGCAGCTCCACGAGCAGCGGCTTGACGTCCAGCCCCGGCTGGATCGCGCGGAACATCCCGCCGAGCCGGGAGAGCTGCTTGAGGTCGGAGAGAAGGGCTTCGCCCGCGCCCGGGTACTGGATCTTGACAGCGACGTCCCGGGTGTTCGGCGCGCCCGACGGGCCGTAGCCCTCGTCCCGCCAGAGGGCCCGGTGCACCTGACCGATGCTGGCCGCGGCGGCCGGGGTGTCGTCGAACTCGACGAACCGGTCCCGCCAGTTGGGGCCGAGCTGCTCGGCGAGCACCTTGTGCACGCTGGCCGCCGGCAGCGGCGGTGCGGCCTCCTGGAGCTTGGTCAGTGCCTGCCGGTACGGAGCGGCGATCTCCTCCGGCAGCGCGGCCTCGAAGACCGACAGCGCCTGCCCGAATTTCATTGCACCGCCCTTGAGCTGCCCCAACACGCTGAAGAGCTGCTCGGCGGTGCGCTGCTGGATCTCCGCGGAGATCACGTCGGACGCGAGCCCGGTGACGCGCTTACCCATGCCGAGGACGGTCCGACCGGCGAAGCCGAGCGGCAGTGCGGCGAGCTTGGCGGTCCGGGACACGGCCCGGCGCGGGATGTCGGTCACCCGGCCATTGTTACCGACTCGACGGGTCCGTTGCTGCCGTGCGGCGTTGCTGGGCGTCACCGCCCGCCCCGCCAAGCGCCGGGCACGGCCCCGCGTGGGTCACCGGCGGGCCCGTGAGCAGGCGCAGGACGGGTGCGGCGGCCAGATCCGGCGGCGTACGCGTCCCACGCCGCCGACCTCGACGGTGCAGCCGAGAGTCTCCGGGGTGCCCCCGTCCAGGTGGGTCAGCGCCTCGGCGGTCCCGTACGCGCCGGCCGCCAGGAGCGTCGCGGCGGTACACGCCCCGTCGGCGGTGTCGGTGGCGAGCTGGGCGGCGAGCGCCGGCCAGTCCGGGTCACGGTCGGTGCGGTGCAGGTCCAGGCAGTGCAGGCAGGGGCCCAGGGGCGGGCGGACAAGCGGCCCGACCACCGGGACGCCCTCGCGGAGGGTGATGAGCAGGTGTGGCTGGCGCCGCTGGGCGTGACCGGCCGCGACCAGGGCGGCCGGTCGTGCCGTACCGAGTTGGACCACCAGGTCGGCGCGGCCGCGGCGCAGCGGGCCGGTGCCGGTGCCCGGTGCGGCCCGGCTGACCGCGTCGCGGACCGCCGGCCCGAGTGGTCGCCCCAGCTCGGCGGCCGGGATCCCGGTGCCCACCAGGTCGGCCGGCCGGACCGGGCCGGTCAGGTCCGGATGAAGATGACCGACGCCGGCCTGGGCCAGCGCGAGTGCGACCGCCGCTCCCAGGTGACCGGTGCCGGTCACCACGACCCGGGCGGCGCGCCGCCGGCGTAGCACCTGGGCGGGCGTGCCGGGCAGCCGCGCTGCGGTGAGGGCGAGGGCGCCGGCCTCCGCGGCGAGCCGGGTCCGCGCCGGTTCGGCCAGGTCGCGCGGCAGCAGGGTGTGCGCCGGTACGACCAGACCCGCTCCGCGCAGCGCCGCCAGCAGGTCACGGGCCTCGTCCGGTCGGACGTCGACGTGGGTCGCGTGATCGAGGACGTGGCGTTCGCTGCGGGTGCCGTCGAGCAGGTCGAGCAGCCGCGCCGCACGGGGGTTGGCGACCTCCAGCAGGACGGCGCGACCCGGCTCGATGCCGAGCTGGAGGGTGTGGCGGTCCCGCCAGAGCCGGCTGAGCCCGGGTAGCAGGGTGGGGCGGGGGAGCGGGGACGTCATGACAACGAATAGTGACCGCTTCCGTGCTGTCCGTGGATCGTTGTCCACAGGTGGTCGGTCCCCTACCCTGCGTTGTCCACAGGAAATCCGGGGATATCCACAACCGCTCGGTAACCGTGTCGGTCAGCGGACAGTGCGGTCCGGGCCGGAAACGGCGGAAGGGGTGGCCGCCGGCCACCCCTTCCGCGCGACCCGTACGGGTCAGACCTTCGCCTTGCCCAGGATGCGGTTCACTGTTGTGCCGCACACCGGACACTTGCCCTTGGCCATGTTCATACCGGTCTTCGAAACCTCGACATGCCCCTCGAAGTCCCGCTTCTCCTTGCACTTGACGCAGTAACCGTTGTAGGTCTGGGCCTGGTCGGCCACGGTGCCCTCCTCGTCTCGTCCGCCGGCGAACGCGTACCGGCGGTTCTCCCGGCGGCGGGCCACGGCGGGCGCCGGCGCTCGGTCTTCCGTCGCGGCCACCTTCGTGACCGCTGGTCCGCGGACCCTACCCAGCTACGGGCAGTTCCATGTCAGCTGTGCATCGCCACTGTGAGCAAGTCGACGTCGAGAGTGTGCATCGCGAATTAGGTCGGATAAGTGAGTTTGGCAGGGACACGCCGACCAAATGCCGGTGGAGGGGCCGATCGGGGCCCCCGGAGGTGACGAAAGCCGGGATGATCACCTACGGTGAGGGCGGAGAGCGGGGTGGGCCTCGACCGTCGCCACGGGGTGTGACGACGACGCTGCTCCATGATCAGTCAAAGAATTTTCGGGACTCCTGGCGACCAATCAGCATTTTCCGGGCGCGTGTCATCGTGTTGACTCTTGCGGACCCCTGGTCAGTACGCATTAGCTTTCCCTCGTGACAGCTTCCCGAGGCTGCGCGGTCCGCTGATGGCCGCGGCGCGCAAGCCTGTCGTCGAGGTGCGGCGCAGCCAGCGCCGGCGACGGACGGTGTCCGCCTATCGCGACGGCGAGCGGGTTGTCGTCCTCATACCCGACCAGTTCTCCCAGACCGAGGAGAGCGAGTGGGTCGACCGGATGCTCGCCCGGCTCGCCGCCCGTGAGGGACGCCTGGCCCGCTCCGACGCCGAGCTGCTCGACCGCGCCGGTCGGCTGATCAAGCAGTACCTCGCCGAACACGGCGCCGCAGCCGTCCCGACAAGCGTCCGGTGGGTGAACAACCAGAACGGCCGGTGGGGTTCGTGCACTCCGGCGGACCGGACCATCCGCATCTCCCACCGCCTGCAGGACATGCCGGACTGGGTGATCGACTACGTCCTCCTGCACGAGTTGGCGCACCTCATCGTGCCGAGCCACAACGCGCGGTTCTGGGCGCTCGTCGCGCGGTACCCGAAGTCCGAGCGCGCCCGCGGCTACCTGGAGGGCGTGGCCGCCGCCTCCGGCACGTCCTTCTCCGACTGACACTCCTGGGCCGGTCCACCCGGCTCCTCAGGTGTTAAGAGGGGGCCCTTCTACAACGCCAGGCGTTAAGAAGGGGCCCTTCCTTCACCGGTTAGGGTCGGGGGATGGCCCGACGTCTGGTGGTGGCGCTGCTCGCGCCGGTGTCCTGGTCGCCCCCGGGCGTCGACCCGGTCGACTGGCGCACCGCGCTGGCCGAGGACGTGGTCGACCTTCTCGCCACCCTCCAGGAGGTCGAGACCGCCGTGGCGGTCACCCCGGCGGACCGGTGGCTGGCCGACGCGGTGGTCTGGCCGGGCACCGCCGTCCACGAGGTTCCCGAACCGACCCCGACCGCCGTCTTCGCCGCGCTCGCCGCCCCACCTGCAGCCGGCGTGCCACCGACCGCCGCGCCGGGCGACCCTGCCCGGTCGGATCCGGGGGTCGGCGTCCCGACGGCGTACGACCAGGTGGCCGTCATCGCGGGGGACGCCCCCGACGTGCCGGGGCTGACGATCGGCAAGCTGCTCCGCCCGCTCACCACCCGACCGGTGGCGGTCGCGCCGGTCGAGGGCAGCGGTCCGGGGCTGCTCGGCGTGGCCGTGCGGCTGCCCGTACCGGCGTGGCTGCCGCGGCTGGACCTGGACACCGCGCTGCCCACGGCCGTGCGCACGGCGGCGCCGCAGCCCGGCGACCTCGCGGTCACCCCGGCGTGGCGGCGCCTGCGCGGACCGGCCGACCTCGCCGGTCTCGACCCGGCCGTGGAGGGCTGGGAGGCGACCCGCGCGTTGCTCTCCGGCGCCGGCCGCCCCGGCTGAGCGGCGGGAGCCGCAAGGGACGGCCCACGCCGACGTCGGATCTCGTGATCGGCCGCACCCGCGTCTCCGGGCGGGCCGCCCGGGATGAGGCCGGCCCGCCCGGGAGAGGCGGTGCGGTCAGGAGCGCCTGTCGTCGCCCTCGTCGTCGTCCGGCGTGCCGGGCGCCTTCTCCTCGGGACCGCCGGGCGCGGTGAAGTCGAAGGTCTCCAGCTCGCCGAGGTCGACCTCCGACCGGGCGAACGCCACCGGGTCGGCGAAGTCGTCGTCGGAGGGCAGCAGGTCGGGGTGGCCCCACAGGGCGTCCCGGCCGGCGATCCCCCGGTGCTCGGAGAGCGCCGCCCAGAGAGCGGCGGCCTCGCGCAGCCGGCGGGGGCGCAGCTCCAGGCCGACCAGCGCCGCGAAGGTCTGCTCGGCGGGCCCACCCGCCGCCCGACGGCGGCGGAACGCCTCGCCGAGGCGTACGACGTTGGGCAGCCGGCCACCGGCGGCGCTGTCCACCACGTGGCAGACCCACCCCTCGACCAGGGCCAGGGCGGTCTCCAGACGAGCCAGCGACGCCTTCTGGGCCGGGGTGTCCTCCGGCGTGAAGATGCCCTCCAGGGCGATGGCCTGCATCGACTCCGGGTCGGTCGGATCGACCCGGCCCATGGCCTCCTCGATCGCCTCCCGGTTGACGCGGATGCCCGAGGCGTACATCTCCACGGCGCTGAGGACGTGCCCGCGCAGCCACGGCACGTGCTGGAAGAGGCGCTGGTGCGCCGCCTCGCGCAGGGCCACGTAGAGGCGGACCTCGTCCTCGGGCAGCTCCAGGCCGGCGCCGTACTCCCGGATGTTGGCCGGGATCAGCGCGGCCGTGCCGGCCGGGCCGAGCGGCAGCCCGATGTCGCCGGCGGAGAGCACCTCCGCGGCGAGCGAGCCGAGGGCCTGGCCGAGCTGACCGCCGAAGAGGGCGCCGCCCAGGGTGGCGACCATCGACTGCATCGGGCCGAGCTGGGCGCGCGCCTCCGGCGGCACCAGGTCGCCCATCGCGCCGACCATGCGACTGGCCACCGGATCGCACAGCTTGCGCCACACGTCCAGGGTCCGGTAGATCCACTCGTTCCGGTTCCAGGCCAGCGAGGTCTGGATGCCGGAGGGCAGGGCGGAGGCCGGCTCCAGCCAGAGGTCGGCGAGCCGCAACGCCTCCTCCACCGCGTTGCGCTCGAACGGCGAGACCGCCGGGTCGCCCGAGGCGGCGAGCTGGCTGGCGGCCACCTGGCGGGCCAGGTCCCAGTTGACCGGCCCGCTGCCCGGCGCCGAGAGCAGGTGCTGCAACTGCGACATGAACTGCTGCATCTGCGCGGGATCGTTGGGGTCTGGTGGTTGCCCACCCGGGAGCGCGAAACCGAACGGAATATCAGGCACGACGTCTACGGTACGCGCGCCGCGCCCCAGGTAGCCGCCGCCCGCGTTGCGCTCAGGGCGAAGTCACCGGTTCGTCCGCCGGACGCCACCACCCTGATCGGTACGCTCTGGCGCATGAGACGTCGCGGCGTGACCGTCCTTCTGGGTGCCCTGCTCACCACCCTGCTCAGCATCGGCGTGCTCGCGGCACCCATCCCCTACGTGGTGCTCGGCCCCGGGCCGACCGTCAACACGTTGGGCACCTCCGACGGCAAGGAGGTCATCCAGGTGTCCGGCCGGGAGACCTCCACCTCGGCGGGGCAGTTGCGGCTGACGACCGTGGGGGTGCAGCCGGAGGTGAAGCTCCGGTCGGCGCTCCAGGCGTGGTTCTCCGACGACGAGGCGGTCGTGCCACGGGAGCTGGTGTACCCGCCGGGGGAGAGCCGGGAGCAGGTCGAGGAGCGCAACGCCCAGGACTTCGAGGTCTCGCAGACCAGCGCGGAGACCGCGGCGCTCGCCGAGCTGGGCTTCCCGGTGCAGGTGGTGGTCAAGACCGTGGCCGCCGACGGGCCGGCGTCCGGCCGGCTTCGGCCCGGCGACGTGGTCACCTCCGTCGACGGGCAGCCGCTGCCGGCGGCCAGCCGCCTCACCGAGGTGATCCGGGGCAAGCCCGCCGGGACCACCTTCACCGTCGGCTACACCCGCGACGGCGCGGCCTCCACCGTCCGCATCGCCAGCCGAGAGCAGGACGGCCGGCCGCGGATCGGTGTCGAGATCGACCAGCAGCAGCCGCACCCGTTCACCCTGAGCATCGACCTGGACGACATCGGCGGTCCCAGCGCCGGCCTGATGTTCGCGCTCGGCATCGTGGACAAGCTCACCCCGGCCGACCTGACCGGCGGCAAGGTCATCGCCGGCACGGGCACCATCGACGACTCGGGCCGCGTCGGGCCGATCGGCGGCATCGCCCAGAAGCTGGTCGGCGCGAAGGACGCCGGCGCGACCGCGTTCCTCGTGCCGGCGGACAACTGCGCCGAGGCGGTCCGCAACCCGCAGCCCGGCCTCCCGCTGATCCGGGTGGCCACGTTGGACGACGCGCTGACCGCGCTGGAGAAGCTGCGGGCCGGGGCGGAACCGACCCGCTGCTGACCGTTCCTGATCATGGCCGGCGGGCCGGTGGGCAGGGACGGACCGTGGACGCGTCGCGTCGGGGTGACCGTGGACCGCCGCGTTCAGGAACACCCCGTACTCTGGGTGCCTGATCGGAGCCGATCATATCGAGCATGCGGAGCCAACAGTGGTCATGCGTAGCAGCAGCCCCCTGCCGAGGATGAGCCGACGCGGACGCGTCACGATCGGTGTCCTGGTCGGGGTGTTCGTGCTTCTCACCCTGCTCGGGTGGGGTGTGCAGGCGTGGACGGACTGGCTGTGGTTCGAGGAGGTCCGCTACACCGACGTGTTCACCGGTGTGCTCGCCACCCGGCTGCTGCTGTTCCTCGCCGTCGGCCTCGGCATGGCGGTGATCATCGGCGGCAACCTGTGGCTGGCCCACCGGCTGCGTCCGAGGATGCGGCCGCACTCGCCCGAGCAGGTCACCCTGGAGCGCTACCGGATGTTGCTGAGCCCTCGGCTCGGCCTCTGGATCGCCCTGACCGCCGGCGTGATCGGCCTCTTCGCGGGGCTCTCCGCGCAGGGCCGCTGGAGCCAGTGGCTGCTCTTCCGCAACGGCGGCGACTTCGGCGTCAAGGATCCCGAGTTCGGGGTCGACGTCGGGTTCTACGTCTTCCAGTTGCCGTTCTGGCGCTACCTGCTCGGGGTCGGGTTCACCGCCGTCGTCCTCGCGGTCATCGGCGCGCTCGCCGTGCACTACATCTTCGGCGGCGTCCGCCTCCAGGGCGTCGGGGACCGCATGACCAACGCCGCCCGCGCGCACCTCAGCACGCTCGTCGCCGTCTTCGTCCTGCTCAAGGCCATCGCGTACGTGCTGGACCGGCGGGCGATGCTGCTGGAGTACAACGACACCGCGAACACCTACGGCGCCGGTTACGCCCAGGTCAACGCCCTGCTGCCGGCGAAGGAGATCCTCGCGTACATCTCGATCGTGGTGGCGATCGCGATCATCGTCTTCTCCAACGCCTGGATGCGGAACCTTGTCTGGCCGGGCATCTCGCTGGCCCTGCTCGGCGTCTCGGCGGTCGCGATCGGCGGCATCTACCCGTGGGCGGTGCAGAACTTCGAGGTCAAGCCCAGCGCCCGGGAGAAGGAGGCGCCGTACATCCAGCGCAGCATCGACGCGACCCGCGACGCGTTCGGGCTGACAATCGCCGACACAGCGCCGTACTCGGCCAACAACCTGATCCCACCGGCGACCCTGGCCACCGACACCAGCGTGGTACCGAACGCCCGGCTGCTCGACCCGCAGTTGGTCTCCGAGACGTACACCCAGCTCCAGCAGGTCCGGGGCTTCTACGACTTCGGCCCCAAGCTGGACATCGACCGCTACACGGTGGCCAACAAGACGCAGGACTACGTGGTCGGCGTCCGGGAGATCAACTACGGTGAGCTGACCGCCCAGCAGAGCAACTGGATCAACCGGCACACCGTCTACACCCACGGCTACGGGCTGGTGGCCGCTCCGGCCAACCAGGTGGTCTGCGGTGGGCAGCCGTTCTTCGTCTCCGGCTTCCTCGGTGGGGAGAAGTCGGCGGAGGCCTGCGGCTCGCAGACCGAGCAGATCCCGGCCAGCCAGCCCCGCATCTACTACGGCGAGCGGATGGAGGCCGACGACTACGCGATCGTCGGCAAGGCCAACCCGGACGCCAGCCCGTCGGAGTTCGACCGCCCGGTCGGCGAGGGCGACGACGGCGCCGAGTCCTACTACACCTACACCGGTGCCGGTGGCGTCGAAATCGGCTCGTTCCCCCGCCGGCTGCTCTACGCCATCCAGCAGCAGGAGTCGAACTTCCTGCTCTCGGGCGCGATCAACGAGAACTCGAAGCTGCTGTACGTCCGCAACCCCCGCGAGCGGGTGGAGAAGGTCGCCCCGTTCCTGACCGTCGACGGCGACCCGTACCCGGCGGTGGTCGGCGGCCGGGTGCAGTGGATCATCGACGGCTACACCACGGCGGCCACCTACCCGTACGCCGAGCGGGTCAACCTCCAGCAGGAGACGACCGACGAGCTGACCGGCCGGGGCACCTTCCAGCTGGCCCGGGAGAACGTCAGCTACATCCGCAACTCGGTGAAAGCCACCGTCGACGCGTACGACGGCACGGTGACGCTCTACGAGTTCGACGAGAACGACCCGGTGCTCAAGGCGTGGAACAAGGCCTTCGGTGGTGACCTGGTCAAGCCGAAGGGTGACATCCCCGCCGAGCTGGCCCAGCACCTCCGCTACCCGGCCGACCTGTTCAAGGTGCAGCGCAACCTGCTCACCCGCTTCCACGTCACCAACCCCGGCGACTTCTACTCCGGCCAGGACTTCTGGGAGGTCCCGAACGTGCCGGACGCCCCGGACACCGGCCAGAAGCAGCCGCCGTACTACCTGTTCACCCAGTTCCCCGGTCAGAACGAGCCGCGCTTCCAGTTGACCTCGGCGGTCACCCCGAACGGGCGGCAGAACCTGGCCGCGTTGATCTCCGGGTCGTACGTCGACGGGAAGCCGGAGTTGAAGGTCCTGGAGCTGCCGGACCAGACCCGGATCTCCGGCCCCGTGCAGGTGCACCAGCAGATGACCAACAACGCGACCATCCGTACCGAGCTGAACCTGCTCTCCTCCAACCAGGCGCAGGTCCAGTACGGCAACCTGCTGTCGCTGCCGTTCGGCAACGGCATGCTCTACGTCGAGCCCGTCTACGTGAAGAGCAACCAGCAGGACGCGTACCCGCTGCTGCAGAAGGTGCTCCTGTCCTACGGCGACGGCGGCTCCTACGTGGTGCTCGCCAACAACCTCACCGACGGCATCAAGCAGCTCGTCGAGCAGGGCAAACGGGCCGGCGCCCCGGCCACCCCGCCGCCGGGCGGCGTCGACCCGCCGCCACCGCCCGGGGACACGCCGCCGCCCGCCGTCACCGGTGAGCTGGCCGAGGCCGCCAACCGGGTCCAGGCCGCCATCGCGGAGGTCCGGGCCGCGCAGGCCTCCGGCGACTTCGAGCGGTACGGCCGCGCGCTCAAGGCCCTGGACGAGGCGATGGCCGCCTTCCAGACCGCGCAGGGCGCCCGGCCGACGCCGGCCCCCTCGGGCAGTGCCAGCCCGCCCGCCTCCCCGGCGGTGAGCGGCAGCGCCGCACCGACACCGGGCGGCTGATCCGCCCCGGAACGCCGCCAGTGCCCCCGCATCCGCCAGGACGCGGGGGCACTGTCACTTTGCCGACGGACGAGGTGCAACCCGCTGGCCCGTTGCCCCGTCCTTCCTGCGACAGCATCGAGGGACGGGGACACACGGTGGGGACATGAGGGACGCGACGAGTTTCGACGAGTTCTACCGGAGCACCGCTCGACGGATGCTCCGGTACGGCTACGCGGTCGCCGGGGACTACACCGAGGCGCAGGACCTGGTGCAGGAGGCGTACGCGCGGGCCTGGCGGCAGTGGGGGCGGCTGACCACCCACCCCGCCCCGGAGGCGTGGTTGCGGCTCGTGATCGCCCGGCTGGCCACCGACCGGTGGCGCCGTCTGGCCGGGTGGCGGACCGCGCTCAGTCGTACCGGCCCAGCTCAGGTGGTGCCGGCGCCCAACGAGGATTCGGTCCTGCTGGTCGCCGCGCTCCGCCAACTGCCGGCCAACCAGCGGCAGGCGCTCGCCCTGCACTACCTCTTCGACATGTCCGTGGAGGACATCGCCCGCGAGACCGACGTCGCGACGGGCACCGTCAAGTCCTGGCTTTCCCGGGGCCGCGCACGGCTCGCGGCCCTTCTGCCCGACCTCGACACGCAGCGACTGGAGGCCACCGATGTCGCGTGATCTGTCCGACCTGTACCAGTCGCTCGCG
Organism: Micromonospora sp. NPDC049497; assembly: GCF_044465805.1. Lineage (NCBI taxonomy): Bacteria > Bacillati > Actinomycetota > Actinomycetes > Micromonosporales > Micromonosporaceae > Micromonospora > Micromonospora sp. NPDC049497. The sequence continues at coordinate 373,566 of NZ_JBITMC010000001.1, forward strand.
GCCGACGCCGACGAAGGAGGCCTGGCGGTTCCGGAGTCGGTCCGCCGGTACGCGGACCGGCGCGCCCGGGTCCGTGCCGCCGGTGGGGTGCTCGCCGTGGCCCTGCTCGTCGGCGGAGTGGTGGCCGGCGTGCAGGTGGGGCTGCCCGGTCAGCGGAACGGCCTCGCGCCGCCCGCCACCACGCCGACCCCGGCGGTGACCGGTCCGACCCCGGCGCCGAGCCCGACTCCCTCCCGGCCGGCGACGTCACCCACGGGTGCGCCGTCCACCCCGTCGACCACCGCCACCTCCGCGCCGCCGCGTACTCCCACGTCGATCCCCGACCGGGCGTTCTTCGCCCCGCCCGCGGCCTACCTCAAGGGTGAGCCGACCTTCACCGACGGCGACCCCGTGCCGGACCTGTGCGGTGCCGATCTCACCGACCAGGTCGTCCAGCGCAGGATCCGGCTGATCCTGTACAACCTGAAGCCCAACCAGCCCGAGGACTGGACCCCGTACGGCAGCTACTACCACACGATCACGATCCACCGCGCGGGCACGGCGAAAGACTGGATGGCCGACCTGCGCCGGGCGGTGCGGGACTGCCCCAGCCAGGAGATCGCACCCGGGCTGGTCTCCCGCCAACGCCTGCTGGACGGCGGCGGCTACGGCGAGGAGGCGGTGCTGTTCGAGATGCGGTCACCGGCGCGTACCGATTCGGGCGAGCCGGCCAGCGGGGAGCGCGTCCAACTTGTCCGCGCGATCCGGGTCGGTGACGTGGTGACCGTGCTGTGGGAGCGGGGCTGGGAGAGCAGCGGCAGCACCGACCGCGACCAGTTCGACGACTACAGCCGCCGGGCCGGGCGGGCCGTCGAGGCCTGGCTGGGCTGACCGGGCGGGGGCGGGGCCGCGTCGCCGGCCCCGCCCCCTGGTCCCGCGCCTCCGCGTCGTCGCAGGTGAGGGGCGGGTCGCCCGGCTCGGGCGGGGTCGTTTTGCGGTGCCGACCATGGGTGCGATAGTGTGGAGAAACCGACGCGGGGTGGAGCAGCTCGGTAGCTCGCTGGGCTCATAACCCAGAGGTCGCAGGTTCAAATCCTGTCCCCGCTACCACGTCGGAAAGGCCCCGAGGGATTCCCTCGGGGCCTTTTCGCATCTCGTGTCCGCTCCCTTGCGCCTGGGCGGTGACCCGGGCGGGCCGCAGGGGGAGAGCGCGTTCGGGCCGGGTCCGGTGGACGGCCGTACCCCACGCGGGGCCGGAATACGGGGTCGCCGATCATGACCGAGCGGGATGCGATAGAGTAATGAAGCCGACGCGGGGTGGAGCAGCTCGGTAGCTCGCTGGGCTCATAACCCAGAGGTCGCAGGTTCAAATCCTGTCCCCGCTACTGACACGAAGGGCCCCGGGAGAGATCCCGGGGCCCTTCGTCATGTCCGGCCCCGGTCGCGTCCGCAGCCCGGGCCCGCCGTCGGCCGCGACCGGTTTCCCGCAGGTCGGAGGCGTCTGCGAGAGGTTCCGGCCGGCCCCGGAGGCAGGCCCGCGGGAGGAACACGGGAGGTTCTCCCGGTCGACCGCCCTGCCGAGCTTGCACTTCTCAGCGAGGATGGGGGGCATGTCATCTTTCGGGAAGTGGTGGGGCCGGCTGAGCGCGGTCCTCGGTGCGGTCGTGCTGTCGGTGTTCGTGCCTGTGGCGGCCTGGGCGTCCACCGGCCCAGGCGAGCTGGTGATGGAGGCCGCGCGCCGACGCCGCGGCGGCGGCGGCTTCGGCTTCCTGGGCCTGCTGTGCTGCCTGGCCGTGGTCGCGCTGATCGTCTTCTTCATCCTGCGCATGATGCGCAACCGTCGGGGCGGTCCTCCGCGCTGAGCGCGTCGTCCCGGCCGTGGCGCCCGACGGTGCCGGGTGCCACGTCGGGGCGGGGATCAGGTGGCCAGCGCGGCGTCGGCCCGGAGGAGGAAGCGGTCCACGGCCTGCCGGGTGCTCACCGTGCCGGAGCGGACGCTCTCGGCGGCGGCCAGGAGCAGGTTGCGTACCTGGGGATGGCCCTTCGGCGGCGGGCTGGGGGCCGGGCCGAGCTTGTCGGACAGCTCCGCCCCGAGAGCGGCGGCGCGCTGCTGGGCGGGGTCGTTGATGCTCCCCTCGGTGTAGCGGCGTACCGCGAGGCTCGGGTTGAGGCCCCGCTCGTGGCCGAGGATGACACCGGCCTCGCCGTTCGAGGTGAGGAAGTTGATCACGTCCACGGCCACGGCCGGATGCCGGCTGCCCCGGAAGACCGTCCAGTACATGGACGCCCGGGCCCACTGCGCGGCCGCCGGCCCGGGGACGCTCGCCACGCCGAGTTCGTCCTCGGTGAGGCTCTGGAGTGCCGGAAGCTGGTGGGCCCACGCGAAGGACGCCGCGGCCGCCCCGGTGATCACCAGTTGGCGGATCAGGTCCCCGCTGTCCGCCTGCTCGATCAGAGCGGCGCTGGGGGTGGCCCGGTCACGTCGGGCGTCCTGCCACAGACGGAACCACTGGAGCAGGTGCTCCCTGTCGAACGCCAGATCGCGTCCGCGGTAGAACTCCGCGCCCTGGGCCCGCAGCCACATCCAGAACGCCCGGTAGTCGCCGGAGGGGTCCATCGTCCCGGCGACCCGGCCGCCACTGGCCCTGGTGACCCGCTGCGCCCAGTCGACGTAGTCGGGCCACGACATCCCGGTGCGGGGCTCCGGTAGGTCCAGCCGGCGCAGGAGGGTGCGGTTGAAGACCACCGCCGCTGCGGTCTGCCCTGCGGCGACGCCCATGGTCCGTCCGCCGACCTGGCCGTAGCGCACCAGGCCGTCGGGCAGCGCGCGCAGGTCCAGCCGGTTGTCGGCGGTGTAGGGGCTGAGGTCCAGCGTGATCTCGCGGAGCCCGTACTCGGTCAGCACGCCGTCGTCGAGCTGCATCAGGTCCGGCACGTTGCCGCCCGCCGCCTGGGTGGCCAGCCGGTCGTGGTAGCCGTCGGCGCCCTGCCAGGTGATCCGGAAGCTGACCTCGGGGTTCCGCTCCGAGTAGAGCCGCAGCGCCTTCTCGGTGAGATCGGCCCGCTTGCGGTCCCCGTACCAGAAGACCGACAGTTCGACCGGCCCGGCCGCCACCGGGCCGGTGGGATCGTCGCTGCACCCGGTGAGCCCGCCCGCGCCGAGCAGTGGCCCGCCGAGCAGCGCGGCCAGGACCCGACGTCGACCCGGGTCCGCGCCGGGGCGGGGAAGGAGCGGTCGGGGAGCGGGCACGCGGGTCTCCTGGCGGGTGGCGCGGTGGTGCGGCCGGATAATTCACGCAGGTGACGCGGGAAGGTGTCAACGTCCGTCCGGGCCGGCGCCACCCCTGGCCGGCGTACGCATCGACGCCCGCGCCACCGGCGACGGCCGTACGCAGGCCACGTGGTGTACTAGGGCGCGTGGAACTTCTGCACTCGGGCAAGGTCCGGGACGTCTACGCCGACGGCGACGACCTGATCCTGGTCGCCTCCGACCGCATCTCGATCTACGACGTGGTGCTGCCGACGCCGATCCCGGACAAGGGCAAGCTGCTCACCGCGCTCTCGCTGTGGTGGTTCGAGCAGCTCGCCGACCTGGCACCGAACCACGTGGTCTCGGCCACCGACGTACCCGAGGAGTTCGCCGGGCGGGCGATCCGCTGCCGGCGGCTGGAGATGGTGCCGGTGGAGTGCGTGGCCCGGGGCTTCCTGACCGGCGGTGGCCTGAAGGAGTACCAGGCCACCGGTGCCGTTTCCGGTGTCGCGCTGCCGCGCGGCCTGGTCGAGGCGTCCATCCTGCCCGAGCCGATCTTCACCCCGTCGACCAAGGCGCCAGTGGGGGAGCACGACGAGCCCATCACCTTCGACGACGTGATCGACAAGGTCGGTGCGGAGACAGCCGAGCGGCTGCGCCGGATCACCCTCGACGTCTACCGACGCGGCGCCGAACTGGCCGCCGACCGGGGGATCCTGGTCGCCGACACGAAGATCGAACTGGGGTGGGCGCCGGACGGCACCCTGACGATCGGCGACGAGCTGCTCACCTCCGACTCGTCCCGGTTCTGGCCGGCCGAGTCGTACCAGCCGGGGCGCGCGCAGTTCTCCTACGACAAGCAGTACGTGCGGGACTGGGCCACCGAGAGCGGCTGGAACAAGCAGGCCCCCGCTCCGGAGGTGCCGGCCGAGGTGGTCGAGGCGACCCGCGCCCGCTACGTCGACGTGTACGAGAAGCTCACCGGAAACCGCTGGGACTGACCGCTGCCGGCCCGTCGGGGCCTGGACGCCTCCGCTGATCCGTACGATGTGCGAACGTGCGCGACATCGCCGTCTTCAGTGGAACCGCCCATCCCGACCTCGCGGCGGAGATCTGCGCCCACCTCGGGGTGCCGCTGTACCCGGTGCGGGTGTCCCGGTTCGCCAACGACTGTCTGGAAGTGCAGTTGCAGGCCAACTGCCGGGAGCGGGACGTCTTCCTGATCCAGCCGCTGGTGCCGCCGGTGCAGGAGAACCTGGTCGAGCTGCTGCTCATGATCGACGCCGCGCGGGGGGCGTCCGCCGGCCGGATCACGGTGGTGCTGCCGCACTACGCGTATGCCCGCTCGGACAAGAAGGACGCCCCGCGCATCTCGATCGGCGGGCGGCTGGTGGCCGACCTGCTCACCTCGGCCGGCGCCGACCGGGTGCTGGCGATGACCCTGCACTCCCCGCAGGTGCACGGCTTCTTCAGCGTCCCCGTCGATCATCTGCACGCGCTGCGCGAATTGGCCGCCCACTTCGCCGGGTACGACCTGTCCGACACGGTGGTCGTCTCGCCCGACCTGGGCAACGCCAAGGAGGCCGCCGCGTTCGCCCGCCGGCTCGGCACCCCGGTGGCGGCCGGCGCGAAGCAGCGGTTCAGCGACGACCGGGTCACGATCAGCGCGGTGATCGGCGACGTGGCCGACCGCGACGTGATAGTGCTGGACGACGAGATCGCCAAGGGCAGCACGGTGATCGAGTTGATGGAGCACCTGCGGGAGCGGAACGTCCGCTCGATCCGCCTGGCCTGTACGCACGGTCTCTTCTCCGCCGGCGCCCTGACCCGGCTCAGCGAGCAGGAGGGCGTACTGGAGATCGTGTGCACCAACACCGTGCCGATCCCGACGGACAAGCGGGTGCCCAAGCTGAAGGTGCTCTCGGTGGCACCGGCCCTGGCCGAGGCGATGCGCCGCATCCACAACGGCGAGTCCGTCAGTACCCTCTTCGCCTGACCGACGTGCCCGCGACGGGGTCAGTCGTGGTGGTGGGGGCCGGTGCGGTCGCGGGTGGCGACGGCGGCGCTGATCCGCACCAGCGTCCCGGCCGTGCCGGTCTCGACCTCCATCGTGTCGCTGAGTTCCCGAGCCAGCCAGAGACCCCAGCCGCCGGCGGTGTCGGGTGCGGGGCGGCTGCGGTCGTTCAGTCGGTGGGCGCTGATGCCGTGCCCGTGGTCGGAGACCTCGCAGACCAGCCGCCCCGACTGCCGCCACAGGCGCAGCCAGCCCCGGCCGCCGCCATGCCGGACCGCGTTGGTGATCAGCTCGTTGACCGCCAGCACGAAGTCGTCCAGGCGCTGGCCGCCGAGCCCGGCGGCGTGCGCGCAGGAGGTGACCGAGTGTCGGAGCTCGGTCACCTGAGCCTGGTCGAAGGCCTCGGCGATCAGGGGGGAAGGTTCGATGGGCACAACCGTACGCGGTGCGTCCGGCTCTGCGTTCGTCATGGCCCCGTCCCCGACAGCGGATCCTCCGCTCTTTCGCGGCATTTCCACGGTACGTCAGGGTTTCCCGTGCCGCACCTGCCGGCCTCTGCGCGTCTGCGGGGCTGTGGCATCGTGACAGCCGTGCCGACGTCGCCCGGTGGGTTCGAGGTCCCGCTCTGGCGGGCGCTCGCCGTCTACCGGGTCGCCTCCCTCGCGTACGTCGTCGTGCTGGCCCTGCGGGACGCCGACCGGTACGCGCATCCGCTCGCCGCCGGTGCCCTGGTGCTGGTGATGGCGGCCTGGACCGCCGTCACCGTGGCCGGCTACGCCCGCCCGGCCTGGCGGCGGTGGCCGCTGCTGCTGGCGGACCTCGGCGTCGTCCTCGGCATCGTGCTGGTCACCCCCTGGGTGGTGGGACACGCGGCGCTGGCGGCCGGATCGCCCACCCTGGCGGTGGCCTGGCTGGCGGGCCCGGTGCTCGCCTGGGCCGTCTCCGGCGGGCGGCGGCGGGGCACGGTCGCGGCCCTCGTGCTGGCCGCCGCGGACCTCGGCACCCGGGGGACGGTGACGCCGTCGGCGTTCAACGGCGCGATCCTCATGCTGCTCGCCGGGGTGGTGGTGGGGCATGTGGCCCGGCTGGCGGTCACCGCCCAGGAGCGGCTGCAACGGGCGGTCGAGCTGGAGGCCGCGACCCGCGAGCGCGACCGGCTCGCCCGGGGGATCCACGACTCGGTCCTGCAGGTGCTCGCGCTGGTGCAGCGACGTGGTGCGGACCTGGACGGCGAGGCCGGGGAACTGGCGCGGCTCGCGGGGGAGCAGGAGGCGGCCCTGCGGGCGCTGATCAGCGGCGTGCCGGCACCGGTCACCGACGGCGGAGCGGAGGAGGTGGACCTGCGGGCGCTGCTCGGCCGGTACGCCTCCACGCTGGTCTCCGTGTCGGCACCGGCCGGCCCGGTGCCGCTGCCCGGAGCCGTCGCACGGGAGCTCGCCGCCGCCACCGGCGCGGCCCTGGACAACGTGGCCCGGCACGCCGGCGGCCGGGCGTGGGTGCTGGTCGAGGACGAGGGGCACACGGTGACCGTGTCGGTCCGCGACGAGGGACCCGGCATCGGAGACGGTCGGCTGGCCGAGGCGGCGGCGCAGGGACGGATGGGTGTGTCCCGCTCCATCCAGGGCCGCCTCGCCGATCTGGGCGGCACCGCACGGATCACCTCCGCCCCCGGTGCCGGTACGGAGCTGGAACTGGTCGTGCCCCGGCGGTCGACGTGACCGCCGGTCGTCCGGCGGTCGACGGGGCCGCCGGCACCGGAGGGACGGGGGAGTGCCCGTGGCGCGGGTGATGGTGGTCGACGACCACCCGATGTGGCGGGAGGGGGTCGCGCGCGACCTCACCGAGGCCGGCCACCTGGTGGTGGCCACCAGCGGGGAGGGGCGTCAGGCGGTGCGGGTGGCCGCCGCCGCCCGACCGGACCTGGTGGTGCTCGACCTGCAACTGCCGGACGTCTCCGGGGTGGAGGTGATCCACGGGCTGCGGGCCACGCTGCCGGAGGTGCGGATCCTGATGCTCTCCGCCAGCGGCGAGCACCAGGACGTGCTGGACGCGGTGAAGGCCGGGGCCACCGGTTACCTGCTGAAGTCCGCCGCCCCCGCGGAGTTCCTGGACGCGGTGCGGCGGACGGCGGCGGGGGAGCCGGTCTTCACGCCCGGCCTGGCCGGACTGGTGCTCGGCGAGTACCGCCGGCTGGCGGCCGATTCCTCGGGCGGGGCCGGCGCGTCGGGGTCCGCCGGTGGCGCCGCGCCCCGGCTGACCGACCGGGAGACCGAGGTGCTGCGCCTGGTGGCGAAGGGGATGTCCTACAAGCAGATCGCGGAGCGGCTCGGTCTCTCCCACCGCACGGTGCAGAACCACGTGCAGAACACGCTGGGCAAGTTGCAGCTGCACAACCGGGTGGAGCTGACCCGGTACGCGATCGAGCAGGGCCTGGACGGGTGAGGACGGCCGCCGGCAGGTCGGGCCCGCCGGCGGCGTCCACACCGAGGCGTCACACGGAGTGCGGCGGCCGCGTCTCGTGGATGGCCAGCTCCTCCGCGGTCGCGCCGCCGCCGGCCGAACCGGCGTCGTACGCGACCGAGTCGGTCTCCTGGTCGGTGTGCGCCCCCTCGTCCGGTTCCACCAGACGCCCGACCTGCGCGTCGGCGACGCTGCCGAGCTGCCCGTGGTCGTACAGGGACACCGGGGACTGCGGGTCGGAGGTGGGCCCCGGCTCGATCACGTCCGCGTCGAGCTGCGCCTGGGCCGCCTGCTCCTCGCTGTCGGCCTCGGCGGCGATGTCCGGGTCGACCGGGCCGGCCAGCGGGTCGTCGGCAGGGCGTTCGTACTGTTCACGATCGAGCTTGTAGTCGAGCGACTCGCCGTCGAGCTGTTCCTCGGCGGTGGTCCCGAACCGGTCCACCGCGACCGGCGTCCGGTCGCCGGGCAGCTGCGCCGGCTCCGGGCCGTCCGCCTCGCGCCCGGTCAGGACGTCGTCGTTGGCGGTCGAGTCGTCGTCGGCGGTGTCGGGCAGGCCCTCCGCCTCGGGGTCGGACACGGGGGTCGGGTACTCGTCGTCGCGCATGTCGGATCACTACCCACTGCCCTCCCGGCGTAACCGGTACCGGCGGTGGCCATTGGGGCGTAAGCGGGATGAGAGGAGCATCCAACCACGTTTCGGGCTGCGAGAACCGGGTCAGCTGCGGTGGGCGACCTCGTCCTCGGCGTGCAGCACGCACCACACCACCTTGCCGTCCGGCAGCGGCGTGCTGCCCCAGCGGCGGGCGAGGGTGTCGATGAGGAGCAGGCCGCGTCCGCCGGTCGAGTCGAGCGGGGCCAGCCCTCGGAAGGCCGGCCGGCGGGCGGAGTGGTCGCGGACGGCCAGGTGCAGGGTGCTGTCGCGGGGGGCCAGCCGGACCGTCATCGGCGTCCGCGCGTGCGCCACCACGTTGTTGACCATCTCGGTGACCGCGATGGAGGCCGGCTCGGCCAACGCGGCGACGCCCCACCGGACGCAGCCGTCGGTGACCAGCGCCCGGGCCTGCCGCGCGGCGCCCACCTCCGGGGCGAGGTCGGCGGTGAGCACGGCGGCCATCGGGGTCTCGGCCAGGGCGGCCAGCACCCGGTCGAGGGTCGGCCAGGTGGGTACGCCGCCGATGGTGCCGGTGGGGTCGCAGACCATCAGCTCCGCCGCCGGCCAGTCGATCACCTCGCGGCGCACCTCGGCGAAGACGTCCCGGGCGACCGGCTCGGTCACGCGCAGGCCGCTCAGGTCGACGACCACCGGGCCCGGCCGGTCGGTGAGGCGGGTGAGCAGTGCGTCGTGGACCGCACCGACACCGGAGGAGTCGAGCACCCCGGTCAACCGGACGACGCCGGACGACTCGTCCGTCTCCACCAGGCAACGCACGTCGGTCGGCATGATCGTCCCATTGTGCAACGCCGGCGCGGACCGTGCATCCGGCCGGTCAGCCCTGTTCATCAGCGGCCCGCCCGGGCTCGTCGGGTCATCGCCGCCATCGTCCCGACCGCGGTTCCGGCCGCCGCCAGTCCGAAGGCGGCGGTCACCCGGACGATCTGCCGGCGCCGCCCGTGCCAGCCGCCGTCATGCCGGGCCTGTGCGTCGGGATGGAAGACATTGCCGGTGCTGTCCAGCCGGGCGGTGGGCCCGAACTGGGTGCGGTGCACGTACCAGCCGAGCACCCGCTCGGCCACCGCCGGGGCGAGCCGCCACTGGAGGCCGATCAGCCGGGCGGCCCCACCGGCGTACGCCTCGCGGCGCGGCCGACGAAGCAGGCGGACGATGGTGCGCGCCACCACCTCGGGCGGGTAGACCGGCGGCGGGGGGACGAGTTCGCGGCCGCTGTGGTTGGCCGCGTGCCGGAAGAACGGTGTGTCGATGGTCGCCGGCAGGACGGTGCAGATCGAGATGGCACCCCGGCCGGTCACCCGCAGTTCCTGGCGGACCGTGTCGGCCAGTCCCCGGATGCCGTGCTTGGTGGCGTTGTACGCGGACTGGTACGGCATCGCCACCTCGGCGAGCACCGACGCGTTGTTGACCAGTACTCCGCCCCCGGCCGCGCCGAGGTGGGGCAGGGCGGCCCGGATGCCGTACACGGTGCCGAGGAGGTTGACCTCCAGCACGCGGCGGAACTCCTCGATGGGGATCTCGTCGAAGAGCCCGACCGCACTGACCGCGGCGTTGTTGACCCAGCCGTCGAGGCGGCCGAACTCGGTCACCGCCCGGTCGGCCAGGCGCTCCACCTCGACGGGATCGGTCACGTCGGTCGGTACCACGAGCGCGCGCCCGCCCAGGTCGCGGCAGCGCTGGGCCACCTCGTCGAGGGCCGGCTCACTGCGTGCCGCGAGCACCACGGCGGTGCCCCGCTCGGCGAGGGCGTACGCGGTGGCAGTGCCGATCCCGCTGGAGGCACCGGTGATCACCACGACGGCGTCGGTGAGGCTGCGGGTCAGAGGCATTCTTCGCCGGTACCCCCGTCTGCAGTGGTCATGCGAGCCGAGTGCTGGCGAATCGTCGCGGAACGTGTCCGGCTGCCCGATCGGTGCTTGTCGAGCCGCAACTTTCTGCGGCACCCGTCAGCCTCTTTCCGATCTGCCAGGTTTCGGCTCCCGGGCCCCCGGTTAATGGGACGCTCTGACCGGCAGGACCACCGCTGAGAAGATCGCATGGAGGTGCACCATGCGCGTCGGCCTCGTCTGCGCGCACGCCGACCCCACCAGGCGTGTCGACGGATCCGCCGTCGGCACTTACCAGCACATCGCGAAGGTCGCCGCCGAACTGGCCGCACGAGGCCATGACGTCCGGGTCTACGAACGCCGCGACGACCCGCACCTGCCCGAGACCGCCACCCTCGACGGGTACCGCGTGGAGCGCGTGCCGGTCGGGCCGGCGGCCTCGGTCCCGACGGCGGAACTCGTGCCGTACGTGACCGAGTACGGCCGCTGGCTGGCCGACCGCTGGTCCGGCGAGTGGGCGCCGGAGGTGGTGCACGGGCACTACTGGATCGGTGGTCTGGCCGCCGCGCACGCGGTTCGTGAGACCGACATCCCGGTGGTGCAGACCTTCCACAGCCTCGGCGTCGAGCAGCTACGCCACCTCGGTGGCCGCTACGACGGGCCGGGGGAGCGGATCCCCCTGGAACGGGCGCTGACCCGCGCGGTCGACATCGCCGTGGCCCAGAGCAACGACGAGGTCGACGAGCTGACCCGGATGGGCCTGCAACGCACGTCCGTGGCGATGGTGCCGCCCGGCGTCGACACCGAGCGTTTCCACCCCGACGGGGAGGCGGCCCCCCGTGACCAGCGCCCCCGGATCCTCTCCGTCGGCGGGCTCACGCCCGGCCACGGCGTGGAGGACCTCATCCGGGCCATGCGCCTGGTGGGGGACGCCGAACTCGTCATCGCGGGCGGTCCGCCGGCCGAGCAGCTCGCCGACCACGCCGAGGCGCGGCACCTGCGGGAGGTCGCCGAGCGCAACGGGGTGGCCGAGCAGGTGAAGCTGGTCGGCGCCGTACCGCACGAGCAGATGGCCACCTGGTACCGCTCGGCGGACGTGGTCGCGTGCACCCCGCACTACTCCTCCGCCGGCCGGGTCTCGCTGGAGGCGATGGCCTGCGGCGTGCCGGTCGTCGGGTACGCCCTGGGCGGCATCGCCGACTCCGTCGTGGACGAGGTCACCGGGCGGTTGGTGCCGCCGGGCGACGTCCGGACCCTCGGCGTGACGCTGCGCCGGCTCCTCGCCGACAACGCCAGCCGGTTCGCGTACGGGCACGCGGCGGTGGACCGGGTGCGGTGCAGCTACACGTGGGAGCGGACGGCCGGCGCGCTGGAGCGGCTCTACGAGCGGGTCGTCCGACGCCGCCGACCGGTCGAGGTCGCGGTGGAGGAGACCCCGGTGGTGCCCGAGACGGTCGTACCGGGTTCGGTCGAGGCCGCCTGAGCGCAGACGGGTGCCGGTCCCGGGTGGACCGGCCGAGCGGTCGGACCGTCAGCCCGGCCGGGCCGGTGAGCCGACGCCCACCATCGCGCGGTCCGGCTCCCCGGCGACGGCGTGGTGGTGCTGCGGCTCGGCGTACCGGGTCAGGCCGATGACCGCGGCGAGCGTGACCAGGAACCCGGTGGCGGCGAGCCACTCGCGGCCGGGCCAGATCTTGTCGTTGAGCAGCAGCAGGCCGACGATCGCCGCGGGCACCGCGCCGGCGGCGTCCATCGCGGCCACCGCCGCCGTGGTCGAGCCGCGCTGCATGGCCAGGCCGAGCAGCAACTGCCCCACGATCGAGTGCGCGATCAGCAGGTAGAGCAGCGGGTCGCCGGCGAACGCCTCCATCGACGGCGCGGACGCCAGCGGGCGGGCGGCGACCGCGGCGGCCGAGAAGGCCATGCCGGCCAGCGAGCCCAGCGCCACCGAGCCGGGCGCGCCGTGCAGGCGGACGGCGAAGAAGCCCAGGACTCCGATCACGCCGAGCGCCACCACCAGCGCCACCAGCCCGGCCGTGCCGAGCTGTTTCGACGGCGCGGGTCGGGCGGACAGCACCAGGCCGCTGATCCCGGCGAACAGGAGCACCAGCAGGGCCACCTCGGCGGCCGGCAGCCGCCACTTCAGCACCACGACACCGAGGACCGCGGTGACGCCCAGGCCGGCGGCCACGCTGGCCTGGACCAGGAACAGCGGCAGGTCCCGGCGGGCCAGGAAGGCCAGCACGAAGCCGGCGACCTGGCAGCCCAGCCCGATCAGGTACGTCCGGTGCCCGGCCAGCCGCAGCAGCAGCCCCGGATCGAACGTGTGGTGCACGGTGGTGCGGGCCGCGGCGACCGACTGGAGCAGGTTGGCGACGCCGTACGCGACGATCATCGCCGCGAGGAAGCACCAGCCGGAGGAGACCACCTGGCGAGGATAGAGGCTGCCGGGGGTCAGCGCGCGGTTGCCCGACCCAGCCGGGCCAGGATGTCGGAGTGCAGCGCGCCGTTCGTGGCGACGGCGCTGATGTCCCCGGAATCGCTGCCACCAGGGGCGGGACGACCGTCCATCGTCGTGAACGTGCCGCCCGCCTCGGTGACGATCGGCACCAGCGCCGCCACGTCCCACAGTGACAACTCGGGCTCCACCATCACGTCCAGTGCGCCCTCGGCCAGCAGCATGTAACCGTAGAAGTCGCCGTACGCGCGGCTACGCCAGCAGGCGCGCATGATGTCGAGGACCGCGTCGAGCCGGCCGGCCTCCTCCCACCCGGTCAGGGAGGAGTAGCAGAAGCTCGCGTCGGCCAGGTCCCGTACGCCGGAGACCCGGATCGGGGTGCCGCTGGCGGCGTCCGTGCCCGCGTACGCCCCCTCGCCGAGCGCCGCCCACCAGCGGCGGCCCAGGGCCGGCGCGGACACCAGCCCGGCGACCGGCCGGTCGCCCTCCAGCAGTGCGATCAGGGTGGCCCAGACCGGTACGCCGCGGACGAAGTTCTTGGTCCCGTCGATCGGGTCGACGACCCAGCGCCGGCCGTCCGGGCCGGTCGAGGGCTGCTCGCCGTACTCCTCGCCGAGGAGCCCGTCGCCCGGCCGGTGCGTCGCCAGCAGCGCGCGGATCCGCCGCTCGACGGCGGTGTCCGCGTCGGAGACGGGGGTGAGGTCGGGCTTGGCCTCGACCCGCAGGTCGAGCGCGCGGAACCGGGCCGTCGAGACGGCGTCCGCGGCGTCCGCGAGCAGGTGGGCGAGGGCGAGGTCGTCGGCGTACCCGGTCATGGGGGAAAACGGTAGCGGTGGGCGCGGCGTCACCCGGCGGCGGGCGGGTCGCCCTCACCGGCCCAGGACTCGCCGGGCCCGCGGTGCTCGGCCTCGCCGCGACCGTCGCCGTCACCGGACCGGGAGGCCAGCAGGCGACGGTACGAGGCCAGCCGCCGCTGGTCGGCCTTGCCCGCGGCCACCCACGCGTCCAGTGCGCACTGCGCCTCGTCGGCGGTGTGCGGACAGTTCGCCGGACAGTCGACCGTCCCCTCGACCAGGTCCGGGAAGCCGTGCAGCAGGCTGTCGGCGGAGACGTGCGCCAGCCCGAAACTGCGCACGCCGGGGGTGTCGATGATCCAGCCCTCGGCGCCGGGTTGGCGTTGCCGCGGATCGTCCCCGCGGTCGGGCGCCGGCAGCCGCAGCGCCACCGCGCTGGTGGAGGTGTGGCGGCCCCGACCGATCGCGCTGACCACGCCCACCGCGCGTGCCGCGTCCGGGACCAGGCGGTTGACCAGCGTCGACTTGCCCACCCCGGAGTGCCCGACCATGACCGAGATCCGCCCGGCGAGCAGGCTGCGCAACGCGTCCAGGTCGGAGTCGGGACGGATCAGCACGTACGGAAGCTCCAGCTCCGCGTAGTACCCGAGGACCGCCTCCGGGCCGGCCAGGTCGGCCTTGGTGAGGCAGAGCAGCGGCTCGATCCCGGCGTCGTACGCGGCCACCAGGCACCGGTCGACGAACCCGGTCCGGGGCGGTGGGTCGGCCAGCGCGCTGACGATCACGAGCTGGTCGGCGTTGGCCACGACCACCCGTTCCAGCCGCCCCTCGGCGGTGGTCTCGTCGTCGTCGGCGGTGCGCCGCAGCACCGAGCGCCGCTCGGCGATCCGGACGATCCGGGCCAGCGCCCCGTCCGCGCCCGACGTGTCACCGACCAGGCCGACCCGGTCGCCCACCACCACCGACTTGCGGCCCAGCTCGCGGGCGCGCATCGCGGTCACCAGGGGTGCGTCGGGACCGGCGTCGGGCAGGACGCAGGTGTACCGGCCCCGGTCCACCGCGATCACGAACCCGTCCACCGCGTCGGCGTGCCGGGGCCGGGTCCGCGTACGCGGACGCGACGACTTTCCCGGCCGGACCCGGACGTCGTCCTCGTCGTACTCGCGTCGCCTGGTCGCCAGGACCGCCCCCCGTCGCGTCAGCTCTTGCCGGTCACCATCGCCGACCATAGCGCCGGGAACTCCGGCATGGTCTTCGAGGTGCAGGTCACGTCGTCCAGCTCGATGCCCGGCACGGCCAGGCCGGCCACCGCGGCGGCGTGTGCCATCCGGTGGTCGGCGTACGTCCGGAAGGTCCCGCCGCGCAGCGGGCGGGGCCGGATCTCCAGCCCGTCGCGGGACTCGGTGAGGTCGGCGCCCAGCGCGGTGAACTCCCGGGCCAGCGCGGCGATCCGGTCGGTCTCGTGCCCCCGGATGTGCGCCACGCCGGTGAACACCGACGGCGAGTCGGCGAGCATGGCGAGCGCGGTGAGCGCCGGGGTCAGCTCGCTGACGTCGGACAGGTCGGCGTCCAGGCCGTGCACCGTGCCGGTGCCGCGCACGGTCAGCCCGGCGGTGGAGAGGCTCACGTCGCCACCCATCCGGGTCAGCAGCGTGCGTAGCTGCTCGACCGGCTGCATGCTGCTGCGCGGCCAACCCTGCAACGTCACCTCACCACCGGTGACCAGGGCGGCGGCGAAGAACGGCACCGCACCGGACAGGTCCGGCTCGATCTCCCAGCCCCGCCCGGTCACCGGCCCCGGCTCGACCGTCCACACGTCGGGGGTGGTGTCGTCCACGGCCGCGCCGGCGGCCCGGAGCATCTGCACCGTCATCCGCAGGTGCGGCGCCGAGGGGACCGGCGGGCCGACGTGCCGGACCACCACGCCCCGGTCGAAGCGCGGCGCGGCCAGCAGCAGCCCGGAGACGAGCTGACTGGAGGCGGACGCGTCGATCACCACCTCACCGCCGGTCACCCGGCCCGCGCCGAGCACGGTCAGCGGCAGGCTCCCGGGGCCGGGGGTGTCCACCCGGACGCCCAGGGAGCGCAGCGCCCCGATCAGCGGGCCCAGGGGACGGACGCGGGCCTGCGGGTCGCCGTCGAAGGTGATCCGCCCGTCGGCGAGGCCGGCCACCGGAGGGACGAACCGCATGATCGTGCCGGCCAGCCCGACGTCGACGTGCGCCGGGCCGGCCAGCGGGTACGGACGGACCAACCAGCGCTCGTCGTCGCTGATCGACATGTGCGCGCCCATCGCCCGCAGCCCGGCGGCCATCAGCTCGGTGTCGCGGGCGCGCAGTGGCCCGGCGAGCGTCGACGGGCCGCTGGCCAGCGCGCTGAGCACCAGGGCGCGCGCGGTCAGCGACTTGGAGCCCGGCAGGCGCAGCGTGGCGCCGATCGGGTCGGACGCGGTCGGAGCGGTCCACGGCTGCGGCGGCCGGGTCGCTGTCAGGTTCCCCACGGTTACATTCTGCCGTGCCGACCGACAGGGGACGCCGGCCGTCGCCCCAACTCCCGTTGAGCGGGACAGCCGGGCGGCGTCCGGCGCGTTAGCGTGTGCACATGTGCGGGAGGTACGCGACGACCCGGAGCGCCGGTGACCTGACCGCGCTCTTCGAGTCGTCCGACGACACGGAGGGCCGGCTCACCGCCGACCACAACGTGGCGCCCACCGATCCGGTGCCGCTGGTCCGCGTCTCCGCCGAGGGGCACCGCACGCTCTCGCTCGGCCGCTGGGGTCTGCTGCCGCCCTGGTCCCGGTCCGCCGCCGGCGCCGCCCGCATGATCAACGCCCGCGCCGAGACGGTCGCCACCAGTCGCGCGTACGCGCCCTCGTTCGCCCGGCGCCGCTGTCTGGTGCCGGCCGACGGCTGGTACGAGTGGGTCCGCCCGGCGGCCGGTGGCAAGCAGGCCTACTACATGACCCCGCTCGACGGCTCGGTGCTCGCCTTCGCCGGCATCTGGTCGGTCTGGGACGGCCCGACCGGCCCGCTGACCACCGTCAGCGTGCTGACCACCGCCGCGCTCGGCGAGTTGGCCGAGGTGCACGAGCGGATGCCGCTGCTACTGCCCCGGGATCGCTGGTCCTCCTGGCTGGCGCCGACCGACCGACCGGAGGCTCTGCTCGACCCGCCCCCGCCGGACTGGCTGGCCGGTCTGGAGATCCGGCCGGTGGGTCCCGCGGTGGGCGACGTCCGCAACGACGGCCCGCACCTGACCGCGCGCGTACCGGTGGCCCGGTCGGCCGTGCCGGAGGAGATGACGCTCTTCTGACGGACGGGCATTGTCGAGTGTGATTTGCCAGAGTTGCGGGCGAAACGTCGCCCGCGCTCTCCGTTGTATTCCTCGCAGAGTCTTGTCCCCGCCTCGGTAAGTGCGATAGAACACAGCGCCGGCAGTGGGCACGATTCGCACGGGGCGAACGACGTCCACCGATCTTGCCGGTCCCACGGGGGAGGTGGGTGGATGACACGGGCACGTATGCCCCGTCCGCACGAGGTGGCCGCCGCACGACGAGATCCGCGACTGCTGCGGGCCCTGCGTGAGCGTCAACACGACGACGGATGGCGGACCAGAGGAACCTGTCAGAGTGTCGACCCGGAAACGTTCTTTCCGGCGCCGAACGAACCGGCCGACGCGGCCGTCGCGCTCTGCCACAGTTGCGATGTGCAGGGCTCCTGCCTCGCCTGGGCACTGGAGGTCGGCGACTGCCACGGTGTGTGGGGTGGGACCACACCCCGGGAACGGCGGGCGATGCTCGTCGCCTGGCGCAGCGAGGTGCAACCCGATCCGGACGCCGTCGACGAGGCGGGTCCACCGGTTCGTGACCGCCTGCTCACGCTGATGCCGGTGAGTCGGTGACGCGATCCGACCGGTCAACTCGACATCATTGACATCGGGGCATCCGGGCTGGATTTCACCCCGACTTCAATGACATCGAGTTGATCTTCACCAGTGGTCGGGTTCGGGGTCCATCAGGGCGGCCCGAGTTGAGCTGATGGACCCCGCCGAGGTGTCGGGGTGCGGTGGCGGCGCGGCAACAGCCGGGGTGGGCCGGGAGGTGTGGGTCCAGGTCGCACAATGGGCCGGTGTCCGTGACCGACGAGATCCTCACTCCGCGCGGCCCGGCCCGCGTCGACACCGACGTGCCGGCCGGGGCGCCCGTCGCCCTGCTGGCGCTCGGGCACGGCGCGGGCGGCGGGGTGGACGCCCCGGACCTGCTCGCGCTGCGGGACGCCGCCGTCGCGGCCGGCCTCGTCGTGGTCCGGGTCACCCAGCCGTACCGGGTCGCGGGCCGGCGCGCCCCGGCTCCGGCGGGCCACCTCGACGAGGCGTGGAGCGTGGTGCTCGGCGTGCTGCGGAACCGGCACGCCGGCCTGCCGCTGGTGGTGGGCGGTCGGTCCAGCGGTGCCCGGGTGGCCTGCCGGACCGCGACGGCGGTCGGTGCCGCCGGCGTGGTGGCGCTCGCGTTCCCGCTGCATCCGCCGGGGCGCCCGGAGCGGTCGCGCGCGGCGGAGCTGGGGACCGGCGTGCCGACGCTGGTGGTCAACGGTGACCGCGACCCGTTCGGTGTGCCGGAGGGCGGGCCGGACGTGCGGGTGGTGACCCGGCCCGGGGAGCGGCACGACCTCCGCGGGGAACCGTCCGGCACGGCCGCGGTGGTGCGGGACTGGCTGCGCGATCGGGGCTGGACCCGGGCCTGACGAGGCGGCGGGCCGTGTCCGGGGGCGGCGCAGGGTCGTTGCATCGGATGGTGCCGCCCGCCCGCTTCGGGCGGCGGCGCCGGTCCTCCCAGGCCCTTCCTGGTCCCAGCGGCGGTCTCCGCCGAGGTCGCCCCGGGACCAGGAAGAGGGCCGGGCGCCAGGGCCGGGACGAGGGCCGGCGGAATGTCCGGCACTCCTCTTCGCGTTACAGCCCCCGGACGACATTTCTGGCGAGGGGGGTGACCGGTGCCGACCGAGACTCAGGCCCGGGAACGGGACGAGCGGGGCGCGCGGCAGCTACGGCAGCTGCTGGATGGTCCGGACTGGCCCGCGGCGGTGTCGCCGGTCGGGGTGGCCGTCGAGACCGGCACACCCGTGGTGAGCACGGGCACACCCGGCGGAAGTGGATCTGCGGGCGGTCCGGTACGCGTATCCTCGGCGGGAAAGCATCCGACGCGAGGGGATGTGCGGTTGACCACCGAGAAGACGGACGAGCGCAGGGCCCGCTTCGAGCGGGACGCGATGCCCTTCGTCGATCAGCTCTACGCCGCCGGCCTGCGCATGACGCGCAACCCGGCGGATGCCGAGGATCTGGTCCAGGAGACGTACCTGAAGGCGTACTCGGCCTTCCACCAGTTCGAGCAGGGCACGAACCTGAAGGCCTGGCTGTACCGGATCCTGACCAACACCTACATCAACTCCTACCGGAAGCGGCAGCGGCAGCCGATCCAGGCGCCGACCGAGGAGATCACCGACTGGCAGCTCGCCGCGGCGGAGTCGCACACCTCCAGCGGTCTGCGCTCGGCCGAGACGGAGGCGCTGGACCGGCTGCCGGACAGCGACGTGAAGGAAGCCCTCCAGCAGTTGCCGGAGGAGTTCCGCCTGGCCGTGTACCTCACCGACGTCGAGGGCTTCTCCTACAAGGAGGTCGCCGACATCATGGGTACGCCGATCGGCACGGTGATGTCGCGACTGCACCGGGGCCGTCGTAATCTGCGCAAGCTGCTTGAGGGCTACGCCGCCGAGCGCGGCTTCTCCGGCGCGTCGTCGCCGAAGGGCTCCACCGCCGCTGCCGGCCGGGAGGTGTGACGTGAGCTGTGGGAACCCGCACGAGACCGACTGCCGTGAGGTGCTCGCGGAGGTCTACCTCTACCTGGACCTGGAGTGCGCCGAGGAGCGGCGCCTGCTGATCCGGCACCACCTCGACGAGTGCGGGCCGTGCCTTCGCGAGTACGGCATCGAGCAGGAGGTCAAGGCTCTGGTCGCCCGTTGCTGCGGCAACGAGACGGCGCCGGACCAGCTGCGCGAGCGGCTGCGGATCCGGCTGACCGAGCTGGTGGTCTTCGAGAGCAGCGACTCCCGCGAACTGGCCGACTGAGCGTCGGCGTACCGGACACACACGGGTGGCCCGGGTCGATTCCGACCCGGGCCACCGTCGTGTCCGTCGCTCGGCCAGCCGCGGCCGGCACCGCCGCTCAGGAGTTGGGGCGCTTGCCGTGGTTGGCGGAGCTCTTCTTCCGGGCCTTCTTCTTGCGGGCCTTCTTCGCCATGGTGACCTCCTCGTGATGGTCGGATCCGCTGCGCAAGAACCCTGCACCGGGGACGCGCCGGTCCTCCCGGCGCCCGGGTCCGACCCGCTGATGGTAGTGCGGCCGGCACCCGCCGCCGTGCGCCGGGGCGGTCCGGGCGTACGCCGCGCCGCACGACACGCCGACCGGACGCGACCGCATGGCCTGGCTGCCGGCCGGTCGGTGACCCGTGATCCACGTCCGGTGGGCGCTCCGCACCCGCGGGGGCCGGCCGCATGATTGGATACGTCGGCAGGTAGTCGCGAGAGGGAGGGCCGGGACATGGCCGAGGAGATCCGCGCCGAGATGGTGGCGAACGTCTGGAAGGTCGTCGCGTCGGCCGGGGACACCGTGTCCGAGGGGGACACCCTGGTGATCCTGGAGTCGATGAAGATGGAAATCCCGGTCATCGCCGAGTCCGACGGTGTCGTCAAGCAGCTCGCGGTCAACGAGGGCGACGTCGTGCAGGACGGTGACCTGATCGCGGTGATCGATTGACCGGCCCCTCGATCCGGCCCGTGGGGCCCGCCGACGTCGTGGTCCGGCCCGCCGGCCCGGCCGACTTTCCGGCGGTGGCCCGTCTGACGGTCGCCGCGTACGAGGCGGACGGGCAGCTCAAGGGCGAGAACGGGTACGCGGTCGTGCTCGCCGACGTCACGACCCGCGCGGAGCACGGCGAGGTGCTGGTCGCCGTCGACGGGTCCACCGGTCAGATCCTCGGCTCGGTGACGTTCGTGCTGCCCGGCACCCGGTACGCCGAGCTGTCCGGCCCCGGTGAGGCGGAGTTCCGGATGCTCGCCGTCGACCCGGCCGCGCAGGGGCGTGGCGTCGGGGCCGCGCTGGTCGACGCGTGCGTCGCGCGCGCCACCGGCCTGGGCTGCACGGCGGTGGTGATCTGCGTCCGCAGCGGGTACGCGGTGGCCGCCCAGCGGCTGTACGAGCGGCGCGGCTTCGTCCGGCTGCCGGAGAAGGACTGGTCCCCGCTGCCCGGCGTCGACCTGCTCGGGCTGCGGCTGGACCTCGCCCGGGCCTGAGGGTCGCCCCCGGCCGGTTCAGTCCGGCGGCGCGGTGTCGCCGGTCGCCGTCGCGCCGATGGCGGCGAGAAGCTCGTCGGCCACCTCCAGCGCGATGCGCCGACGTTCCGGGTCGGTGATGCCGGGCGTACGCACCGCGAACCAGCTGCTGTGCACGGCGAAGATCGCCAGGGCGGCGCGCAGCTGGGCGGCGGGTGATTCGTCGCCCCGGGACAGCACGTCGGCGAGCTGGAGCATCCGGTCGCGCATCACCCGGCCGGCGGCGAGGCTCTTCAGCGCGGTCTGGTTCTGCTCGAAGAAGCGCATCACCGACGGCTGCTCGCTGTCGAACATGCTGTCCGCGTACCGGCCGATGACCTCGCGCCGGGTGTCCAGGGTGGCCGGCTGCGACCGGGCCCAGGTGATGAGCGCGTCCATGCGGTCCAGCCGGTCCTCGACGAAGCTGGTGACGATTTCGTCCTTGCTCTTGAAGTGGTAGTAGAGCGCGGCCTTCGTCACGTTCAGCCGCTCCGCGATCTCCCGCAACGAGGTCGCCTCGTACCCCTGCTCGGTGAAGAGCTCCAGCGCGACGGCCTTGATGCGGTCGCGCGTGCCGCCTGTGCTCTCCCTCACGTGCCCCACCCAATTCGCTTGACCGGTCTCCGGTGCCAACTTACCGTGCGGCTAGTAAGGTGACTAGCCGGGCGGCAAGTAAGTGCGGCACTTCTCGCGGGGAGCTTACCGATGACACAGCCAACACAGACCGAGGCGAGACCCAACGTCCGGCTCGTCCTCTTCGGCCTGATGATCGCCATGATGCTGGCGATGCTCGACAACATGATCGTCAGCACGGCGCTGCCGCGGATCGTCGGTGAGTTCGGCGGGCTGGACCACTTCACCTGGGTGGTCACCGCGTACGTGCTCGGCACGACCGTCTCGACCCCGATCTGGGGCAAGCTCGGCGATCTCTACGGCCGCAAGTCGGTCTTCCTGACCTCCGTGGTCGTCTTCCTCGTCGGCTCGGCGCTCTGCGGCATGGCCGGCTCCGACCTGCTCGGCGGCCCGAACGACGGCATGGTCGAGCTGATCGCCTTCCGCGCCGTCCAGGGCCTCGGGGCCGGCGGCCTGATGGTCGGCGTGATGGCGATCATCGGTGACCTGGTGCCTCCGCGGGAGCGGGGTCGCTACCAGGGCATGATCGCCGGCATCATGGCGATCGCGATGGTGGCCGGCCCGCTGGTCGGCGGCTTCATCACCGACAATCTGTCCTGGCGCTGGGCCTTCTACGTCAACCTGCCGCTCGGCGGCGTGGCCCTGGTGCTGCTGATCGCCACCCTCAACCTGCCCCGGCACCGCACCGAGCACCGGATCGACTGGCTGGGCGCCGCGCTGCTCTCGGTGGGCATCACCGCGATCGTGCTGATCACCACCTGGGGCGGTAACTCCTACGACTGGACCTCGCCGCAGATCGGCGGCCTCGTCGTGCTGGCCGTGGCCGCGTTGGTGGCCTTCGTCCTCGTCGAGCGGCGGGCCGCCGAGCCGATCCTGCCGCTGGGGCTGTTCGCCAACCGCAACTTCGCGCTGATCTCGCTGATCGGCTTCCTGCTCGGCTTCGCGATGTTCGGGGCGATGAACTTCCTCCCGCTCTACCAGCAGACCGTGCAGGGGGCGTCCGCCACCAACTCCGGCCTGCTGCTGCTGCCCCTGATGTTCGGCATGCTCGTCGTCTCGCTCGTGGTGGGCCGTGCGATCACCAAGACCGGGCGCTACCGGGCCTACCCGATCATCGGTGGCGTGGTCATGGCCCTCGGCATGGCCCTGCTGACCCGGCTGGACGTCAACACCGGCAAGGTCGAGTCCTCGCTCTACATGGTCGTGCTCGGCGTCGGCATGGGCTTCCTCATGCAGACCACCATGCTCATCGCGCAGAACAGCGTGGAGCAGCGGGACCTGGGCGCGGCCAGTGGCGCCGCCACCTTCTTCCGGTCGATCGGCGGCTCGTTCGGCATCTCGCTGTTCGGGGCGATCTTCGCCAACCGGCTGGCCGAGTCGCCGGCGGGCGCCTCGTTCGGCGGTGGCGGTGGCGAGGCGGGCGCGGCGATGGACCTGGAGCGGCTGCGGGAGCTCCCGGGACAGGCCCGGGAGCTGATCCTCGGCGGCCTGGCCGACTCGATCTCGCACGTCTTCTTCTGGGCCGTGGTCTTCACCGTCGCCGTGCCGGTGCTCGCCTGGTTCATCCGGGAGGTCCCGCTGCGCACCACCAACGACACCCCGCCCCAGGCGGCCGGCGAGGAGCAGGCCGAGATCGCGCTCGCCAAGGCGCCCACGCCCTGATCCCGTCCCACCCGCTGCGCCGCGCCGTCCCCGTCCGGGGCCGGCGCGGCGTTGCCGTTCGAGCCCCGGGTCAGGGGCGGCGGACGAGGGCGGTCAGGAAGCGCCGGACCCGGTGCAGGAGGGCGCGGAGGCCGTGCGGGGCGGCAGTCGGCGGTCGGATGCCGGCCAGCGCGGTGGCCAGCGCCCGTGTCTCGGGGGCCAGGTCGGGGGTGGCCAGCGCCAGGTGGGCCATCGAGACCGCGATCGGTACCGGGCGGAGCCGCGCCACCCGGGCCACGTCGTCGAGACGGTCCGCCACCACGCCGGCCACGTCGGCGCGTACGGCGGGGTGCACCCAGGCGGCGGTGACCAGAGCGAACAGGGCCGCCTCGGTCACCCAGTCCTCCACGCCCCACACCAGGTCGAGCAGCACGCGGCGGCGGGTCGAGTCGTCCCACGGTTCGTCGGTGCGGTGGTGCAGCAGGCCCAGGCACGCCCAGACCTGCACGCTGCGTACCCACAGCGCGGGGTCCTGCCCGCCGAGCACCCGGCCCAGCGCGGTCGACGGCGCCTCCGGCGGGTGGACCAGGAGACCGAGCAGGTCCGACAGGTCCAGTGTGGCCAGGCCGACCGCCCCGTCGTACGCGGCCGGGGGATGCGGCCAGGCCGGGTGGGCGAGTTGCCGTACCCGCTCGCACGCCTCGGGTGAGGGTGCCGGCACCGCCGGTTCGGCGGTCGTCCCCGTGTAGCGCCAGAGCCGTCGGGCGGTCGGCCTGCGGGGTTCGCGCGGGTCCGGGTCGACCCCGTCGGCCATCTCGACGCGCAGGCCGGGTGCGGTAAACACGAGGGTACGCAGGGCGCTCGGCGGCGCCGGCACGTCCAGCCGTACGGCGGCGCCCAGGCCACGGTGGTCGTCCGCGACGACATGGCGCAGCGCGTCGGCCGCCGGCCCGTCGGCCGGGGTGACCTGCCCCAGCCACGGCCGGCCCCGGCAGCTCTCGGCGAGGTCGCCGTGCTCGTGGCTGTCGTCCGGGTGGTCCCGGACGAAGTCGGCGAGGGCGACCAGGTGGGCGACGTCCCCGTCGCGCTGGTGCCGCAGCCGGTGCGCGGTGTGCACCGCGCAGTCGAAGGAGGGGTCCCGGGCCAGGGCCCGGTCGATCCAGCCCAACGCCTCGTCGAGCCGGCCGTCGTCGGCGAGGGTGCCGGCGATGTCGGCGTACACGGCCAGGTCGTCCGGGTCGTGCTCGACGGCGCGTCCCAGCGCGGCCAGGGCGTCGCGGGTACGGCCGGCGCTGCGGTACGCGTACCCGAGCCAGACCTCGCCGATCTTGGACGGCGCGACGCGTACGCCCCGGGTGGCCCAGCGGACCGCGAGCGGGACCTCGCCGAGCCGCCGGGCCAGCGCGGACGCCGCGCCCAGCAGCAGGCCGTGCTCGGGGTGGACGGTGACCGCGTTACGGGCCAACGTCAGGTACGCCCTCAGCGCCGCCCGGCCGGCCCGGGGCACCGGATCGGGTGCGGCGGCGCAGACCTGCATGAGGACCCGGGCGGTCCGGTCCGGGTCGAGGCGTTCGGCGAGGTCGGGCGTGGTCACCCAGGGCACGCCGGCCCAGTCCGTTCCGGGGGCGTGGTTGGTCGCCGCGACGAGCAGGTCCAGCCCCTCGGCGGGCCGGCCGGCGGCGGCGAGCAGGTGGGCCCGGGCGACCACCGTGCCGACGAAGGCGTGGTGGTGCAGCGGGAAGAGGTCGACGGTGCGGTCCCCACCGGCGGCGACGAGTCGGGCCAGGGTCTCGTGCACCTCGGGCAGCGTCGGGGCCTGCGCCAGCGCGGCGGCGACGTGGCCGGCGGCGTGCTCCAGGTCACCGGCGTCGAGCGCCCGTCGGGCCAGGGCCAGCTCTTCCGCCGCGGGCAGCGCCCGGTCGTCCTCGGCCACGTCGTCCTCTCGCTCGTCAACTGCTCGGTGAGGTCGGGCCAGCCTAGGTGATGTTGGACCGCGGTAGTGATCAGGTGCGCATTCTTGATCGTTCGATTGCTCTGCCCAGATCAAAGGTGCAAGACTGAGCACGAAACGCGCGGCTAACGCGCATCGGGAGGAGTTTCTGTGACGCGTCCAGGGGCCGGCATGGCGGCCGACATCGACGAGCAGCCCGCCGGTTACGAGCGGCTGCTCTCCGCCGGACACGCCGGGGAGATCGCCCGGGTGGCCGCCGTGATCGCCGAGCGTCGACCCCGGCACGTGGTCTTCACCGCCCGGGGCACCTCCGACCACGCGGCGCTCTACGGGGCGTACCTGACCGAGATCCGCCTCGGCCTGCCCGCCGGGCTCGCCTCGCCGAGCGTGGTCACGCTCTACGGGGCCCGTCCCGACCTCTCCGACGCGCTGGTCGTCGGCGTCAGCCAGAGCGGTGGCTCGCCCGACCTCGCCGAGGTGCTCCGCAGCGCCCGCGCCTCCGGCGCGCTCACCCTGGCCGTCACCAACGCCCCCGACTCGCCGCTGGCCGACGTGGCGGAGTTGAGCGTCGACATCGCCGCCGGCCACGAGCGGGCGGTCGCCGCCACCAAGACGTACACCGCCGAACTGCTCGCCCTGCTGATGCTCGTCGAGGGTGTCCGGGCCGGCGACGGTGAGCTGCCGGACTCCGAGCGCCGCGCGCTCGCCACCCTGCCCGAGCTGGCCGCCCGCACCCTGGACGACCCCACCCCGGCCCAGCTCGCCCCGCGCTACCGGTTCGCCGCACAGTTGGTCACCACCGGCCGGGGGTACGCGTACCCGACCGCGCGCGAGGCCGCGCTCAAGCTGATGGAGACCTCGTACCTGCCGGCGCTGGCCTTCTCCGGCGCCGACCTGCTGCACGGCCCGCTCGCGATGACCGACCCCGACGTGCCGGTCCTCGCCGTGGTGGGCTCCGGCCCGGGCGGCCGGTCGATGGGCGAGGTGCTGCCCCGCCTCGGCGAGCGGCGCGCAGACGTCGTCGTGGTCGGCTCCGCCGACGTGGAGGGCGCCACCCGGATGGTCGTGCCCGACGTCGACGAGCGGTACGCCCCCCTGCTGGACATCCTTCCCCTGCAGCGGTTGGCGATGGCGCTGGCGCTGGCCCGGGGCGAGGACCCGGACGCGCCGCGGGGCCTGAAGAAGGTCACCGCGACGATGTGACGCCCGCCGGACGCGACGGACGCCGCGCGGCGTGGCACGCTGGTCTGCGTGTCCACGCTGCGCGACCTCGCCGAGGAGCACACCCAGCTCCGTCCGGCCGACATCGACCACCTGCACCGGATCGCCGGCGACTGGCAGTTGCTCTCCGACCTCTCGTTCGCCGACCTGCTGCTCTGGGTGCCGGTGGACGCCGACGGGACCTTCCTCTGCGTCGCCCAGGTGAGACCGACGACCGCGCCCACGGCGTACCAGGACGACCAGGTGGGCCGGATCGTCGGCGGGCCCGAGGTGGCGCACCTGGAGGTGGCCCACGGGCAGGGCCGCATCTGGCGGGAGGGCGACCCGGTCTGGTACGGGGACGTGCCCGCCCGGCACGAGGCCATCCCGGTCCGGCTGCGGACCGCCGCCGGTGAGGCCGGCGAGGTGATCGCGGTGGTGGGGCGGGACACCAACCTCTCCACCGCGCGCACCCCGAGCCAGCTGGAGCTGAACTACCTGACCACCGCGGACGACCTGGCCCAGATGATCGCCGACGGCACCTTCCCGCCGCCCCGGCATCCGGGGGAGACCACGTCGGCCCCCCGGGTGGGCGACGGGCTGGTCCGGCTCGACGCCGGCGGCAAGGTCACCTACGCGAGCCCGAACGCGCAGTCCGCGTACCGACGTCTGGGCCACGCCTCCCACCTGGTGGGCGAGGATCTCGCGGTGCTGCACCGCCGGCTGGCCGCCGACCCGCTGGAGGGCACCGACGCCGCCAACGGCATCCTCGCCGCGCTGCGCGGCGAGGCGCCGCCGCGGCGCGAGATCGACGCGCGCGGGGCGACCATGCTCACCCGGGCGCTGCCGCTGATGCCCGCCGGGGTGCCGATCGGCGCGCTGGTCCTGGTCCGCGACATCACCGAGGTACGCCGACGCGACCGCGCCCTGATCACCAAGGACGCCACCATCCGGGAGATCCACCACCGGGTGAAGAACAACCTCCAGACGGTCGCCGCGCTGCTGCGTCTCCAGGCGCGCCGGGTCTCCATGCCGGAGGCACGGGTCGCCCTGGAGGAGTCCGTCCGTCGGGTGGCCTCCATCGCCCTGGTCCACGAGACGCTCTCCATGTCCAGCGACGAGGCGGTCGAGTTCGACGGGATCGTGGACCGGGTGGCCAGCGCGGCGACCGAGGTCTCGGCGACCGAGTCGACGGTGGGCATGCGCCGCAAGGGCAGCTTCGGGGTCCTGCCCGCCGAGGTCGCCACCTCCCTGGTGATGGTCCTGAACGAGTTGCTGCTCAACGCCGTCGAGCACGGATTCCCGCCGGCACCCGAGGTGTCTCCGACGGCCGCCGGGCCGTCCGGCGCGCCCGGTCCGGAGGGGTCGGTGGTGCCGGTGGTGCCCGTGCCGGAAGCCGGCGCTCCGGTGCCGGAGGTGGTGGTGTCGGCGCACCGCTTCCGCAAGATGCTGCACGTCTCCGTGGCGGACAACGGGCAGGGACTGCCACCGGACTTCGACGCCGAGCGGGGCGGCAACCTCGGCCTGCAGATCGTCCGCGCCCTGGTCACCGGTGAGTTGCGCGGCACCATCGAGCTGCGGGCCG
This sequence comes from Micromonospora sp. NPDC049497, assembly GCF_044465805.1. NCBI lineage: Bacteria > Bacillati > Actinomycetota > Actinomycetes > Micromonosporales > Micromonosporaceae > Micromonospora > Micromonospora sp. NPDC049497. Next base: position 401,389 of record NZ_JBITMC010000001.1, read on the forward strand.
GCGCCCACGGCGGCACCGAGGCCGTGCTGGTCGTCCCGCTGACCCGTACCTCCGCCGACGGCCGTTCCGGCCCCTGAGGCGGGTCAACGCCGCCTGAGCAGGGCGACCGTGAGGCCGGGGCGCTGCCGGACCATCTCCACCCGGAACCCCGTCCGCAGCGCGTCCCCCTTCGCGCCGGGCACGGCGGCCAGCGGATCCGGGCGGCGACCGGCCACGACCAGCCAGACCCGGTCCACGCCGGCGAGGCACGGGGCCGGGCGGTCGCACTCCGCGGCCCACAGGTCACCCCGCCTCGCCTGGTCCTCGGTCACCAGCACGTCGCGGGGGAGACGGTCGTCCAGGTGGTACGCGAGACCCAGATCGAGGAAGAGCCAGCTGTCCCGGGGCGAGTAGACGACGGCGTCGCCGGGCTGCCGTTGCTCCCCGACGATCCGCGCCGCGCCCCGGTAGTCGACGGTTGCGCCGCGCGGCCACTCGTGCGTCCGGCGCAGCGCGAACTGGTCGGGCAGGCCGAGGAGGCCGGCCAGGACCACCACCGGCAGCGCGGCCGGCAGGGCCACGGCGGCCAACGCCGCACCGGCGAGGACGCAGGCGAACGGCACCACGAAGACCAGGTACCGGGGAACCCACAGCGGCACGATCGAGCCGGCGGCGAACAGCACCGCCACGGGCAGCAGCACCGCACAGCCGGGCAGCAGCGCGGGCCGGCCCAGCCGCGCCGCGCCGAGCGCGGCCAGCCCGACCAGGAGCCCACCCACCACTCCGCTCTGCGCGACCCCGCCGGCCAGCGCGGCCAGGTCGTCGGGACGGGCGGCGTCGACCCAGTCGAGCTGTCGCCCGCGCTGGGTCCCGGCGAGCAGGACCAACGGGGTGACGACCAGGGCCGCAGGCAGCACCGCGAGAACCCACCGACCCAGCCGCCGCGCCCGCTCCGCCGCCCCGCCCGGCCCCTGCGCGAGCACCCCCACCGCGTGGGCGGCGAGCAGGGTGAGCGCCACCAGGTGGACCAGGCCGAGGGCCGCGACGAGAAGGGCGTACGCGGTCCAGCGTCCCAGCCCCGGCCGGCGCGGCGCCGCGACCAGCAGCAGGGTCGCCGCCACCGCGAACAGGGTGGCCAGGGCGTACGGGCGGGCTTCCTGGCCGTACCGCGAGGTGCCGGGGAGCACCGCGAACAGCAGGCCGGCGAGCAGTCCGGCCCGGGAGCCGGCGAGGCGTGCGCCGAGGACCGCGGTCAGTCCGGCCGCCACGGTCATCGCGAGCGCGGACGGCAGCCGCAGCGCGGTCACCGAGTCGCCGGCCAGCGCCACCCAGCCGTGCATGACCAGGTAGTAGGGGCCGCTCGCGGCGTCGATGGTCCCGGCGAGCCGGACCAGGGCGCCGACCGAGCGGGTGGCGGCGCTCCAGGTGGCCAACTCGTCGCGCCAGAGCTGCGCCCGGCCGATCCCGGTGAGGGTGACCGTCAGGGTCAGCAGGGCCGGTGCGACCCACACGGGCCACGCCCGCATCCGCATCCTGGACAAACCGCCCACGTTCCGAGCGTCCCACACGGGCTGCCGCCCCAGCGCCCGTGATGTGGGATCCCGCACGCGCTCATTGGCTGGCCCTGTGAGCGTGTGGCAGCATGGCGTGCATGACCGCCGCTGTCGTCCGCCGCTTCGTGGCCCGTCGCCACGTCGACTACGGCCGCGTGCGCAGCGCGATCTGTCCGGCCTACTGACGACGCCCGATCACTCTGTCTCGGGCGCGCTCCGCGCCGGCTGTTCCGACACCGTTGTCTCCCGCCCGCTGTGACGGGCCGGCCGCCGCGCTCCGCGTAACCCGAGGCACCCGCAGACAACGGAGGACGCCGCGATGGCGGTCAGCAGCAGCACGGCCCGGCCCGAGGACCCGACGGCGCGTCCCGTCCGGGCCCCCCGCCGCCCGCGCGGGGAGGGTCAGTGGGCACTCGGTCACCGTGAGCCGCTCAACCCCAACGAGCGGATCAAGAAGGACGACGATCCACTCAACGTCCGCGCCCGGATCGAGAACATCTACGCCCACCGGGGCTTCGCGTCCATCGACCCGCAGGACCTGCGCGGCCGGTTCCGCTGGTGGGGGCTCTACACCCAGCGCAAGGCCGGCATCGACGGCGGGCGCACCGCGGTGCTGGAGCCGCACGAGCTCGAGGACGAGTTCTTCATGCTCCGGGTGCGCATCGACGGCGGTCAGCTCAGTCTGGCGCAGCTCCGCGTGGTCGCCGACATCTCGCGGGAGTTCGCCCGGGACACCGCCGACATCACCGACCGGCAGAACATCCAGTACCACTGGATCCGGGTCGAGGACATGCCGGAGATCTGGCGCCGGCTGGAGTCGGTCGGTCTCCAGACCACCGAGGCGTGCGGTGACTGCCCCCGCATCGTGCTGGGCAGCCCGGTCGCCGGGGTGGCCGAGGACGAGCTGCTCGACCCGACGCCGGCCATCGACGAGATCGTCAGCCGGTACGTCGGCGACAAGGCGTACTCGAACCTGCCGCGCAAGTTCAAGACCACGATCTCCTGGCTGCCGGACACCCCGCACGAGGCGAACGACATCGCCTTCCTCGGCGTGGAGCACCCGGAGCACGGCCCCGGCTTCGACGTGTGGGTCGGCGGCGGCCTCTCCACCAACCCGATGCTGGCCAAGCGGCTCGGCACCTGGGTGCCCCTGCACGAGGTGCCGGACGTCTGGGCCGGCGTGGTGGGGATCTTCCGCGACTACGGCTACCGGCGCCTGCGCAACCGGGCCCGGCTGAAGTTCCTGGTGGCCGACTGGGGCGTGGAGAAGTTCCGCGAGGTGCTGGAGAAGGAGTACCTGGGCCGCACCCTGCTGGACGGTCCGGCCCCGCAGCTGCCGGAGAAGCCGATCGACCACATCGGCGTGCACCGGCAGCGCGACGGCCGCAACTACGTCGGCGCCGCCCCGGTGGTGGGGCGGGTGTCCGGCGGGCAGCTCACCGAGCTGGCCGACATCGTCGAGGCGCACGGCAGCGGCCGGGTGCGGCTCACGCCGTACCAGAAGCTGCTGGTCCTGGACGTGGCGCCGGAGCGGACGGACTCCCTGGTGGCGGCGCTGCGGGGGATCGGCCTGGAGGCCCGCCCGTCGGCGTGGCGGCGCGGGACGATGGCCTGCACCGGCATCGAGTACTGCAAGCTCGCCATCGTCGAGACGAAGGCACGCGGCGAGGAACTGGTGGCCCGGCTGGAGGAGCGGCTGCGCGAGTTCGACGCGGACATCTCCATCCACATCAACGGCTGCCCGAACGCCTGCGCCCGCACGCAGGTCGCCGACATCGGCCTCAAGGGTCAGCTGGTGGTCGGCCCGGAGGGCCAGCAGGTCGAGGGCTTCCAGGTGCACCTCGGTGGCGGCCTCGGCATGGCGCAGGGGCAGACCGCCGGGTTCGGCCGCAAGCTGCGCGGCCTGAAGACCACCGCCGACGAGCTTCCCGAGTACGTCGAACGACTGGCCCGCCGCTACCTGGCCGGCCGGACCGAGGGCGAGACGTTCGCCAACTGGGTGATCAGGGTCGACGAGGAGGAACTCAGGTGAGTGAAACCCGTTCCGTGCCGCTGTACTGCCCGTACTGCGGCGAGGAGGACCTGCGGCCGAACGAGACCGGCCACGGCGCGTGGGAGTGCCACGCCTGTGCCCGGGTCTTCAGCGTCAAGTTCAGTGGTCTGCTGGGCCGGGGGGTTACCCGATGAGCGGCCTGCGGTCCGTCGCCGACCTGGGTCTGGTCGGGCTCGGTGGCCCGACGCCGGCCGACCCCGCCCGGCGGAGCCCGGAGGAGCTGCGCGCGCTGGCCGAGGCGGCCGGCCGGGACCTGGAGGGCGCCCCCGCCCTGGAGATCGCCCGCTGGGCGGTCGAGACCTTCGGCGACCGGTTCTGCGTCACCAGCTCGATGGCCGACGGGGTGCTGGCCCACCTGGTTTCCCGGGTCGCGCCGGGGGTGCACGTGGTGTTCCTCGACACCGGCCTGCACTTCCCGGAGACGCTGCGGGTCCGCGACGAGGTGGCCCGCACCCTGCCGGTCACCGTGCGCTCGATCCGGCCCCGGCTCACCGTGGGTCAGCAGGACGGCGAGTACGGGCCCCGGCTGTTCAACAGGTCCCCCGACGACTGCTGCCAGCTGCGCAAGGTCGAGCCGCTGGAGCGGGCCCTCGCCGGGTACGACGCCTGGGCCGCCGGCCTGCGCCGGGACGAGTCGCCGACCCGCGCGAACACGCCGGTGGTGACCTTCGACGCGCGGCGGGGCAGGGTCAAGGTCAACCCGATCGCGGCCTGGAAGCAGGCCGACGTGGACGCGTACGTCGCGCGCTGGAAGGTGCCGGTGAACGAGCTGTTCAAGCAGGGCTACGGCTCGATCGGCTGCTGGCCCTGCACGCGTCGCACCAAGGCGGGGGAAGACCCCCGGGCCGGCCGTTGGGCCATGTTCGAGAAGACCGAGTGCGGCCTGCACGTCTGACTCCGACCGTGGATCCCGTGGTGCTGGTCGCCCACGGGAGCCGGGACCCGCGGGCGGCCGAGGCGACCCGCGCGCTGGCTCGGGCCGTGTCGGTCGTCCGCCCCGGTGTGCCGGTCGTGGCCAGTTGGCTGGACCACACCGAGCCCGGGCCCACGGCCGTGCTGCGGGACCTGGCGAAGGCCGGGCACGCCCGGGCGGTGCTGGTGCCGCTGCTGCTCACCGCCGCGTACCACCGTCGGGTGGACATCCCGGCGGCGGTCGACGCCGCCCGCGAGTCGGGGGCGACCATCGCGGTACGGGTCACCGACGTGCTCGGACCCTCCGGCGGGACCGTCGACGAGGGGTTGCTGACCGGGCTGCGGCGACGGCTCGGCGAGGCCGGGGCGGAGGGCTTCGACGGGCTCGTGCTGGCCGCCGCGGGCACCCGGGACGCCCGTGCACGCGCCTCGGTGGGTCGGGTCGCGGCGGCCCTGAGCGACGTGCTGTGCGTGCCGACCCGGGTCTCGTACGCCTCTGCCGCCCCGCCGGCAGTGGACGCCGCGGTGGCCCACCTACGGTCGCGGGGAGCTCGCCGGGTGGCGGTGTCGGCGTACTTCCTGGCGCCGGGCCTCTTCCACGACGCGGTGACGGCGCGGGCGCGGGCGGCCGGCGCGGTGGCGGTCTCCGCCCCGCTGACCGACGCTCCGGAACTGGCCGACCTGGTCCGCCGGAGGGTCGACGAGACGGCTGGCTGAGCGGGCCTTCCCCGGTCCGGGCCCGGACAGCGGAAAGCCCCGATCGGGCGGACCCGACCGGGGCTTTCCGGCTCTGCGTTGGATCAGGCGGAGTGAGCGCGCAGCACTCGGATGCCACCGCGACGCTTGACGGCGCGGCGCTCCTCCTCGCTCATCCCGCCCCAGACACCGGCGTCCTGACCGGACTCCAGCGCCCACTGGAGGCACTGGTCGGTCACAGGGCAGCGCCGGCAGACGGCCTTCGCCTGCTCCACCTGCAGGAGGGCCGGACCGGACGTCCCGATCGGGAAGAACAGCTCCGGGTCCTCGTCGCGGCAGACGGCATCGTGGCGCCAGTCCATGGCGGCAACACTCCTCATTCTGGATGGGTGGCAGATATTGCAGTGGTGCTTTTCCTATATGCATCCGCACGCCGACCGTGACGGTTCGCGTCCGACTATTCGGCGGTGCGTGAGCAGGCTGTTGGAGCCGGGGACCTGCTGGAACAGCTCAACCTGCCGAGCATATCCAGGCAATGTCCCGGTAACTCAAGTTCGCTTGTGAATACTTTCACGAACAATCGCGATGTCAAGGGTGGCGCAGGGAAAAACTCCGGGCGGTGAGCAAGCCCACAACCCATTTGTCCAGATTTGCCGGGCGTTTGGTTACCCGGCGTACCACAGTCGAGGATCAATATAGTATAGTGCTCGTGACATTGCTGACATTTCCGGCACCTGTCCCCTCGGCGTGGCGGCTGCGTACGCGTTGCGGCTGCGAGCGCGTCAACCTGGGGCAGTACCCGAGACCTAGCAGATTACTCTCAGTGCGGCGGGAACGGATGTGAATCTGACTTTCTCCCGGTCGCCGAGATAGTCGCCGTCCAACTGGAAGGCCTGCGGACGGTTGGAGAGCAGGGTGAACTCGGCCACGTCGTGCAGCCGGAGCACCTGGCGCCCGTGCGGATCCGGTTGCCGCGAGAAGAACTGGGTCACCGTACGTGTCGTGCTGGCGACGCGGAGCTGACGCAGGGCGAGGACGTCCAGCCCCAGGTCGAACGACGCCTCCGGATTGGGATTGACCTCGCGGTCGCCGATGTACGTCCAGGGCGCCGTGTTCTGGATGATCACCGTGCCCAGCTCCTCCTCGGCCGCCTCACCGGGGCGCTCCAGCGTGACGGCCGGATGCCGGCGGTCGGAGGCGAGGAAGTACTGCCGGACGAAGGACCGGAAGTAGAGCGAGGGCGTGGAGACCCGGCCCCGGCGGCGAGCCTGTTCCACCCGGTGGATCACCGCGGCGTCCAGGCCGAACCCGGCGCAGAAGGTGAAGTAGCGGTCGTCGGCCCGGCCCAGCCCGATGGTCCGGTGCCGGCCCAGCCGCATGCCCTCCAGGATCATGCTGGTGCCCTCCGGCCACTCCCGGGGCAGGCCGAGGGCGCGGGCGAAGACGTTCGTGGAACCACCGGGCACGGTGGCCAGCGCGGGAAGGCGTTCGGCCGGCGTGGCTCCCGGATGCATGGTCGGGGGCACCGCGGTCATGAGGCCGTTGACCACCTCGTTGACCGTGCCGTCGCCACCCAGGGTGACGACGACGTCGACACCCTCCTCGGCCGCCTCACGCGCCAGCACGGTGGCGTGGCCCCGCCGCCGGGTGTAGCGCACGGAGAGGTCCACCTCGCTGCGCAACGCCCGGACCAGCACGTCCCGGCTGCGCTCACTGGTGGTGGTGGCCTTGGGGTTGACGACCAGGACGGCCCGCATGGGCGGCACTGTACCGCGCGGGGGCACCGGTATCGTGACGCCCGTGACCATCGACTCCGCCCCGATTCCCGTCACGCTCCGCTGGGCCGTACGGATCCTGCGGGCCGAGGCGGTCGCCGTCGGCCTCGTCGCGGCCTGGCTGGTCTGGGCCGATCTCACCGCCGAGACCACCGACCTGCCGTCGGCGCTCCTGGTCACGGCGTTCGCGGTCGGTGCGGCGGCGGCGCTCTGGGCGCTCGGTGGTGCGTTGGCCCGCCGCCGGGCCGGCGCCCGGGCCCCGGCGATCGTGCTCCAGCTCATGCTGCTGCCGATCGGCTGGTTCATGATCCAGGGCGGACTGGGCTGGCTGGGCGTGCCGCTGATCGTCCTCGGGCTCGGCGTGACCGCACTGCTCGTGAGCACACCCACCAACCGCGCCCTCGGCTTCGAGTGACCACCCGCCGGCCGGGCGGGCCCCGGTCACGGGGGATCGGTCAGTAGCCGGAGCCGCGCCGGGTCAGCAGGGAGATGGTCGCGCGACCACCGGCGGCCTGCGCCGACGCGGACGTGGTCAGCGCGGTCAGCACCTTCCAGGCGAAGGACGACTCGGCGGGCAGCTTCGCGCCGCGCACGGTCGGGACGGTGACCTCGACGGTGAGCGCGTCGTCGGTGACCGCGAACCGGCAGTCCAGCTCGGCGTCGCGGGTGGCGATGGCGAGCAGCATCGCGCACGCCTCGTCGACGGCGATCCGCAGGTCCTCGATCTCGTCGAGCGCGAACTGCAACCGCGCGGCGAGACCGGCGGTGGCGGTGCGGAGCACACCCAGGTAACCGCCGTCCGCGGGCACGGTGAGGTGCACGATGTCGTCGTCGGTCGTCGGCTGCCCGGTCAGTTGAGTCACGGCTCATCCCCCCGGTCGGGGACTCTACCCGCTCGGCCGGGCGGACGTGTGGGCACGGCCACGTGCCTCGGTGGCGAGACCGGCCAGGGCGTCGCCGGCGAGCCGGTACGGGATCCAGCCGTCCAGCGGTTCGGCGCCGATCGCGGCGTAGAAGCCGGCGGCCGGGTTCCAGTCGAGCATCGACCACTCCAGCCGGCGGTAGCCCCGCTCCACGCAGATCGCGGCGAGGGTGGCCAGCAGCAGCCGGCCGGCGCCGGTGCCCCGTACCTCGGGGCGGACGTACAGGTCCTCCAGGTGGATGCCGTGCACGCCCTCCCACGTGGAGAACGTGAGGAACCACAGCGCGAAGCCGACCGGCCGGTCGTCGCCGTCGACGGCCACGTGCGCGTACACCGCGGGGGTGGGGCCGAAGAGCCCGGTGGCGAGCTGCTCCGCGGTGAGGTGGCACTGCTCGGGGGCGCGCTCGAAGTCCGCCAGCTCGTGCACCATGGCGACGACGGCCGGCACGTCCTCGGGACGTGCCGGCCGGATCGTCGGTGCCGGAGAAGCGAAGGTCACGCCTTCTTGGTCTCCCAGAAGATCTTGGAGATCTCGTCGATCTTCTGCAGCAGCTCGTCGGCCTTGGCCGGGTCGGTCGCACCCTTGGCGCCGGCGGCGCCGGCGGCCTTGGTGGCCTCGTTGAAGAGCTGGTGCAGGTGCGGGTACTTCTCGAAGTGGGCCGGCTTGAAGTAGTCGGTCCAGAGCACCCACAGGTGGTGCTTCACCAGGTCGGCGCGCTGCTCCTTGATCAGGATGGCGCGGGTGCGGAACTCCGGGTCGGTGTTCGCCTGGTACTTCTCGCAGATCATTTTGACCGACTCGGCCTCGATGCGGGCCTGCGCCGGGTCGTAGACGCCGCACGGCAGGTCGCAGTGGGCACTCGCGGTCACGCGGGGCGTAAGGATGCGCGGAAGTCGCATCGGGATCCTCCATGGGAAGTTTGCGATGATCCAAGACGACATTACTCCTGGAGCCGCTTCCCGAGGCGGCTGGAGGTGAAACCGATGACCGCGCGACGGCCGGGATCCGCCCCCGGGCTGCGGTGGCCGCTCACCGCCGTACTGGTGACGGGTCCGTCCATGTCCCCGACGCTGCGGCACGGCGACGCGGTGCTGGTGCGGCGCGGCGGTCGCGCCGTCCGGCCCGGGGACCTGGTGGTCGCCGTCTTCCGCAGCCGGCCCGAGCTGCTGGTGGTCAAGCGCGCGGTCCGCACCTCCGACGGCGGCTGGTGGCTGCGCGGCGACAACGGCCTCGTGACCGACGACTCCCGGGCGTACGGGGTGGCCGACGTGCGCGGGCGGGTGGTGGCCCGCTACTGGCCCAGGCCCCGCCTCTTCGGGCGGCGCCAAGTATGACCCTACTCACATACCATGGCGGCGCTCGACACTATGCTCGGCAGGTGTCCGGGTGACCCCCCGCACCATGTGCCGCCGCTCGTCGCCTCACCTCGCGTTCCGACCGGCCGCTCCGTCTGTTCGACAGATCCTGGAGTCACCATGTCACCGTCCACCGTGGACCCCGCTGATCCCGTCTTCCGGCTGCACCGGGGCGGCAAGATGGCCGTCGCCTCGACCGTCCCGCTGACCAGCCGGGAGGACCTCTCCCTCGCGTACACCCCGGGTGTGGCCCGGGTCTGTGAGGCGATCGCCGCCGACCCGAGGCTCGCCGACGACTACACCTGGGCCGGGCACACCGTCGCCGTCGTCACCGACGGCTCGGCCGTACTCGGGCTCGGCAACATCGGCGCCCGCGCCGCGCTGCCGGTGATGGAGGGCAAGGCCGTGCTGTTCAAGCAGTTCGGCGGCGTGGACGCGGTACCGGTCTGTCTGGACACCCAGGACGTGGACGAGATCGTGGCGGTGGTGAAGGCCCTCGCGCCGTCGTTCGGCGGCATCAACCTGGAGGACATCAGCGCCCCGCGCTGCTTCGAGGTGGAACGCCGTCTCGACGAGGCGCTGGACATCCCGGTCTTCCACGACGACCAGCACGGCACCGCGATCGTCGTGCTCGCCGCGCTGCGCAACGCGGCCACCCTGCTCAACCGGAAGCTCGGCGACCTGCGGGTCGCGGTGAGCGGCGCGGGCGCCGCCGGGGTCGCCGTGACGAAGATGCTCGTCGCCGGTGGAGTCAACCCCGACCAGGTCGTGGTCTGCGACTCCAAGGGGATCATTGGCCGGCACCGCGACGGCCTGACCGGCACCAAGGCCGAGCTGGCGGAGCTGACCAACGCCGACGGCCGGCAGGGCGACATCACCGAGGCGCTGCGCGGCGCGGACGTGCTGATCGGCGTCTCCGGTGGGCAGATCCCGGAGACGGCGGTGGCCGGCATGGCGTCCGGCGGGATCGTCTTCGCACTGGCCAACCCGACCCCGGAGGTGCACCCCGAGGTGGCCGCGCGGCACGTCGCGGTGGTCGCCACCGGGCGCAGCGACTACCCCAACCAGATCAACAACGTGCTGGCCTTCCCGGGCGTGTTCCGGGGCGCGCTGGACGCCCGCGCGACCCGCATCACCGAGGGCATGAAGGTGGCCGCCGCCGACGCGATCGCCGGGGTGGTGGCCGAGTCGCTCACCGCCGAGGCGATCGTGCCGTCACCGCTGGACCCGCGGGTCGCACCGGCGGTGGCCGCGGCGGTTGCCGAGGCCGCCCGCCGCGACGGCGTCACCCGCTGACGAGGAAGCAAGGGCCCCTTCTTATCGCCTGGTGCATAGGAAGGGGCCCTTCTTAACGGCCGCTCAGCTTGTTACCGTGCCGATCATGCGTGCTGCCTTCGCCTCCCGCTTCGACGACGCCGATCCGATCGCCGCGCTCACCGTCGGTGACCGGCCCGAGCCGGCGCACCCGGACGACGACTGGGTCACCGTGCAGGTCACCGCCAGCTCGCTCAACCACCACGACCTCTGGTCGCTGCGCGGGGTGGGGCTGCGCGAGGACCAGCTGCCCATGATCCTCGGGTGCGACGCCGCCGGGATCGACCCGGACGGCAACGAGGTGGTCGTCTACCCGGTGGTCGTCACTCCGGGCGACCCGCGCGGGGTCTCCATCCTCTCCGAGTACTTCCCCGGCACGCTGGCCGAGCGGGTGGCCGTACCCCGGTCGAACCTGGTTCCGCTGCCGGCGGGCCTGGCCGCGACGGACGCCGCCTGCCTGCCGACGGCCTGGCTCACCGCCTGGCGGATGCTGACCACCAAGGGCCGCGTCGACGACGCCGAGGCCGTGCTGGTCCAGGGCGCCGGGGGCGGCGTCGCCACCGCGGCCGTCGCGCTCGCCGCCGCCATGGGCAAGAGGGTGTACGCGACCAGCCGCGACGCGGCCAAGCGCGAGCGGATCGCCGAGCTGGGCGCGACCGCCGTGGAGCCGGGCGCCCGGCTGCCGGAGCGGGTCGACGTGGTGATCGAGACGGTCGGCGCCGCCACCTTCGACCACTCGCTCAAGTCCGCCGCGCCGATGGCCCGGATCGTGGTCTCCGGCGCCACCGCCGGACACGAGCCGAAGGTCAACCTGCGCCGGGTCTTCGCCATGCAGTTGGAGATCCTGGGCACCTCGATGGGCACCCCGGACGAGCTGACCGCGCTGCTCGCGTTCTGCGCCGAGCGGGGCGTGCGCCCGGTGGTCGACAGCGTGGTGCCGTTCAGCCGGGTCGAGGAGGCCTTCACCCGCCTGCACTCCGGCGACGTCTTCGGCAAGGTCGTCGTCGACCACACCGCCTGACCCACCGCCGCGCGGCGCGCGCGCCGCGACGCGCCGCGCGCCGCGCCGCCGCCGCGCGCGCCGGCGAGGCCCTGTTTCACGGAAATAGTGGCCTCGCGGCGTGAGATGGCCACTATTTCCGTGAATTTGCGCGGGGTGCGGGCAGGCGGCGCGGGCGTCAGAGGCGGTTGTCGAGAATGGCGATGTCGTCGCGGGCGGCGTCGGTGGGGATGCGGCGCTTGGCGGCCTCGTCGCCGTACAGGGACCAGCGCAGGAACTCGACCGTGGTGTCCGAGACCACCCGGAGCGCCGGCCCGTCGCCGAGCAGCGCCCGGCCGTGGTCGCCCTTCGGCAGGCTCAGCATCGCCTTCGGCCACGGCACCTTGTCGTACGCGGCGCGGCCGGCGGCGTAGTCGACCACCTCGTCCGCCTGGCCGTGCACGAACAACTGCGGGGCGGCGGCACCGGCGAACGCGGTGCCCACCCCGAGCGCGGTGCCGGCGAACACCACCCCGGCGTCGAGCCGCTCGTCCCGGCCCGTGGTGAACAGCCCGATCGTGGTCACCCCGCCGGCCGAGTGCCCGGCCGCCGCCACCCGGTCGGTGGCCAACCGGCCCCGCAGCGGGTCGCCGGCCCGGCCGTCCAGGGCGAGGACCTGGGTGAGGGCGTACGACACGTCGGCGGGCTGGTTCAGCACGTCGAGGACGTTGCCGTCACCGCCCCGCGAGGTGCGCGGGAAGGTCGGGGCCGCCACCACGAACCCGGCCGCCGCCCAGCGGGTCAGCAGCGTCTCGTAGTCGGCCGGGCGGCCGCCCAGGCCGTGGCTGAACATGACGACGGGAAACGTCCCCTTCGCCGCGTCCGCGGACCGTTCCGGCTCGCCACCGGCCTTACCGGCCGCCGGGTACCAGACGGTCACCGGCAGGGGGCGGTCGCCGTCGCGGTTCAGCTTCAGCTCGCGTACGCCCACCGCGAAGGCCCGTTCCGGCGCGGACCCGGCCGGGACGCGCGGCGAGGGCGTGGCGACCTGCGGCGGCGCGGCCGGTGCCGCCGGGCGGGCGGTCGGGGCGGCATCGGTGGAGCAGCCGACCAGGCCGGCGGTGACCAGGACGGCGAGCAGGGCGGCGGTGACGCGAGGCGACATGAATCCGATTGTGCCTCGCCCGCGGGGGCCGCCCGGCCGGGATCGACGCACCGTGGCGGCGGGCTCGCCGGTTGTCAGGGGCGAGGCGGTGGTCAGGGGGCGAGGCGGTCCGCGTAGGCGGTGACGCCGGGCAAGTTGGCGTCGGCGGGGAGCCGGCGCCGGGCGGCCGGGTCGTCGTAGAGCGTCCAGCGGAGGAAGTCGGTGGTGGTGGTGAGCACCGGGTCGAAGCCGGGACGGCCGGGGATCAGGTACTCGCCGTGGCCCTGCCCGAGGACGCTCAGGAAGGCGGCCGGGCCGGGCGTGCGGTCGTACGCGGCCCGGCCGACGGTCACCGGCACGATCCGGTCGTCGGTGCCGTGCACGAACAGCACCGGGGCGGTCTGCCCGGCGAAGCTGCCGGCCATCCCGCCCCCGGCGAGCACGATGCCGGCACGCAGCCGGGCCGAGTGGCCGGCGGTGAACATGCCGGCGGTGGTGAAGCCGCCCGCCGAGTGCCCGGCGGCGGCGATGCGGGTGAGATCCAGGTGCCCGACGAGCGGATCCCCGCCCCGCGCGTCCAGCCGGAGCAGGTGCCGGACCACCCGCCACGCGTCGGCGGGCTGATGGCGTACGTCGGCGCGGTCGAACCGGGGCGCCCCGCGCCGGGTGTGCGGGTAGGTGGGCGCGACGACCACGAACCCGGCGGCGGCCCAGCGGGTGGTCAGGCCGGCGTGCAGCTTCGGCAGGCTGTGCAGCCCGTGGCTGTAGACGACCAGGGGGAACCGCCCGTCCGCCACCGCACCGGCCCGGGTCGGATACCAGACGGTGACCGGCAGGGGGCGCACCGAACGCGCGTCGACGGTGAAGGTCCGCACGCCGACCGCGTACGTCCCGGTCGGTGCCACCCGTGCCGGCGCCGGTCCACCGGTCGCGGCGGTGGCCGGGCCGCAGCCCGCCAGCAGCGCCGTCAGCAGCACGGCGACCAGCCGTTTCCCTGCCGGCGCGGGCTGACCGCCGGTGCGAAAGCCCCCCACCCCCACGGGTCCACGGTAGGGGTCCACCGGGCAGGCGTGGCCCCGCCGTCCGGACCGGCTCCACGCGCCACCCGGCCGGATCCGACCGACCGCCCGGCCGGACCTCGCGCCACGCCGTGGACGGGTCGGACGGACTCGACGGGCTTCGCTATGGTCACCGGCATGTCTGAGAACTTCACCGACCCGAGCGGTAACACCGCGGCGTTCCGCGCCTTCGCGAACCCCGCCGAGCCGGAGGCCCCGGCCGCCGCGTCCCGGACGCCGCTGCTCGTCGGCGTGGCCGTGGTCGCGGTCGTCCTGGTCGCCGTTGTCGCCTGGCTGGCCCTGAGCTGAGCGAGACCGGGCTGGGGCGCCCACCGGGCCTCCTCGCCCGGCTGCGGGCCGTGCACCGGGGCAGCGCGGTCGTCGGCCTGCTGCTGCTGGTCGCCGGTTTGACGTACGCGGTTGCCACCGGCTCCTACAAGTGGCACCTGCACATCAAGGCCGAACGGCTGCGCGTGGAGGGCGTCCCGGTCCAGGCCCGGGTGAGCGGCCGCAGGGACACCGTCGGGCGCGGCGGCGGCACGGCCCGGTGACGGGTCAGGCGGCGGCCACGGCCCGGGCGGAGCGGGCGATCTCGCGCTCCTCGTCGGTGCCGACCACGCAGACGGTGACCTCCGCGCCGTCCGGTGAGATGACGCGGTCGCCGCTGCCGGCGTTGCGCTCCGGGTCGACGGCGATGCCGAGCCGCTCCAGCCCGGCCAGAGCGGCCGCCCGCACCGGCGCGGCGTGCTCTCCGACACCGGCCGTGAAGGTGACCGCGTCCACCCGGCCCAGCAGTGCGTAGTACGCCCCCACGTAGCCGGTGATCCGCCGGCAGTAGACGTCGAACGCCAGCGACGCCGCCGGATCGCCGTCGGTCCGTCGCGCCAGCACCTCGCGCATGTCGTTGGCGCCGGTCAGCCCGAGCAGGCCGCTGCGGTGGTTGAGCAGGTCGTCGATGTCGTCGACGCCGAGCCCGCCCTCCCGGCGCAGGTGGAAGATCACCGTCGGGTCCAGGTCGCCGCTGCGGGTGCCCATCACCAGGCCCTCCAGCGGGGACATGCCCATCGACGTGGCCACGCTGCGGCCACCGGCGACCGCGCACGCGCTGGCCCCGTTGCCGAGGTGCAGGGTGATGGTGTTGACCTCGTCGTACGGCCGGCCGAGCAGTTCGGCGGTGCGCCGGGAGACGTACGCGTGCGAGGTGCCGTGGAAGCCGTACCGGCGGATGCCGTACCGCTGCGCGGTGTCCCGGTCGATCGCGTACGTGGCGGCGGCCTCCGGCAGGGTGGTGTGGAACGCGGTGTCGAAGACGGCGACCTGCGCGACGTCCGGCAGCGCCGCCCGGGCGACCTCGATGCCGGCCAGGTTGGCCGGGTTGTGCAGCGGCGCGAGCGGCACCAGGTCACGGATCGCGGCGAGCACCGCGTCGTCGATCAGGACCGGCTCCCCGAACAGCATCCCGCCGTGCACCACCCGGTGGCCGACCGCGGTGAGCCCGGTCAGGTCCAGTCCGGCCAGCACCTCTCGGATGGCGGCGGAGTGGTCGGCCGGCCCGCCACCGGGCCCACCGACCCGCTCGACGGTGCCCTTGTCGACCACCTCGTCACCGTCGTAGAGCCGCCACTTCACCGACGACGACCCGCAGTTCAGCACCAGCACCCGGTCGGTCACGCGGATCCCTCCGACGACGCCGCGGCCTGGATGGCGGTGATCGCCACCGTGTTCACGATGTCCGGGACGGTGGCGCCCCGGGACAGGTCGTTCACCGGCCGGCGCAGGCCCTGGATCACCGGCCCGACGGCCATCGCCCCGGCGGAGCGCTGCACCGCCTTGTACGTGTTGTTGCCGGTGTTCAGGTCCGGGAAGATGAAGACCGTCGCCCGGCCGGCGACCTCACTCCCGGGCAGCTTCGTCGCCGCCACCGCCGGATCGATCGCCGCGTCGTACTGGATCGGCCCCTCCACCAGCAGCTCCGGCCGGCGCTCCCGCACCAGCAGGGTCGCCGCGGCGACCTTCTCCACGTCCGCGCCCGCACCGGAGCTGCCGGTCGAGTACGACAGCATGGCGATCCGCGGTTCGATGCCGAAGCGGGCGGCGGTGTCCGCCGAGGAGATCGCGATGTCGGCGAGCTGGGCGGCGTCCGGGTCGGGGTTGACCGCGCAGTCCCCGTACACCAGCACCCGGTCGGCGAGCAGCATGAAGAAGACGCTGGAGGCGATGGAGACGTCCGGCAGCGTCCGGATGATCTCGAAGGCGGGCCGGATGGTGGCGGCGGTGGTGTGGGTCGCCCCGGAGACCATCCCGTCGGCGTACCCGCTGTGCACCATCATCGTGCCGAAGTAGTTGGGCTGCGCCACGATGTCGTGGGCCAGCTCGGCGGTGACGCCCCGGTGGGCGCGCAGCCGCGCGTACGCGGCGGCGAACTCGTCCCGCCACTCGCTGGTGACCGGGTCGACCACCCGCGCCCCGCCGATGTCGATGCCCAGCTCGCGGGTACGCCGGGCGATGTCGTCCGGTCGGCCGAGCAGCGTCAGGTCGGCCACGCCCCGGCGCAGCAGGATCTCCGTGGCCCGCAGGATCCGCTCCTCGCCGCCCTCCGGCAGCACCAGGTGCCGGCGCTGCGCCCGCGCGCGGTCGAGCAGGTCGTACTCGAACATCAGCGGCGTGACCCGCTCCGAGCGGCTCACGCGCAGCCGACGGGCCAGGTCGTCGGTGTCGACGCACCGCTCGAAGACGCCCAGCGCGGCCTCCACCTTGCGGGGGTTGCCCGCACTCGGGCGGCCCTCGATCCGGCTGGACGCAGCCACCGTGTCGTAGCTGTCGCTCGTCACGGAGAGCACCGCCAGCCCGGTGTTCAACCCCTCCACCAGCCGCATCGCCCGTGGGTCGGGCTGCTCGCCGAGGGTGAGCACCAGCCCCGCCACCGACACCTGCCCGGCGACGTGCGCGGCGCTCGCCGCGACCAGCAGGTCCGCCCGGTCGCCGGGCGTGATCACCAGGGCCCCCTCGGTGAGGTGGTCCAGCAGGGTCGGCACGTGTGCCGCGCCCACCACGTAGTCGAGCACGTCCCGGCTGAGCGCGGCGTCGTCGCCGGCCAGCAGGGTGGCGCCGAGCGCCGCCGCCACCTCGGCCACCGTCGGCGCCGACACGGTCGGGACCTCCGGGATGGCGTACGCGGGCACCGGCAGGTCGGGCAGCGTCATCGGCTCGGGTACGCGGTTGGCGATCACCGCCAGCACGGTCGCCCCCAGGTCCTCCAGGTCGTGGTACGCCCCGCGCGCCGCCGCCGCGATGGCCGCCGGCTCCTGCCCGAGGCCGTCGATCACCGGCACCACCACGCTGCCGAACTCGGTGGCCAGTCGGGCGTTGAAGGCCAGTTCACGGGGGCCGGCGCCGTCCCCGCCGTCGGCGAAGTCGCTGCCCACCACGACCACGGCCGGGCAGCGCCGCTCGATCTCGCGGTAGCGGGCGACGATGCCGGAGATCAGCTCCTCCCGGCGGCCGTCCGCGACCAGGGCGGTCGCCTCGGCGTACGTCGTGCCGGACAGGTCGGCCGGCGGCAGGTCGATCCGGTAGCGGTTGCTGAGCAGGGCGAGGATGGGATCGGGTCCGTGCCCGCCGACCAGCGGCCGGAACACCCCGATCCGCTCGACCTGCCGGGACAGCAGCTCCGCCAGGCCGAGGGCGACCGTCGACTTGCCCCCGCCGGACCCCACACTGGTCAGATACACGCTCCGGGCCACGCACCCACCCTAGAAGATCGCGAAGCCCTCCGCCCGGGTCCTCCGCCCCCTCCCCCCTGCCCCTCGCCCGGTTGATCAAGGGGTTTGCGTCAGGTTCGATCTTCGGCCTGACGCAAACCCCTTGATCAACGGGGCGGGCCCGGGGGGTTAGTCGTCGTCTTCGTCGTCTAGGCGGGCTAGGTAGGTGGCCAGGCGTTCGATCGGGGTCTCGAACTCGGGGTTCAGGTCGACGAAGTCGCGCAGGCGCTCGGCCAGCCACTCGATGCTGACCTGCTCCTCGCCCCGGCGCTCGACCAGTTCCTCGATGCCACGGTCGGTGAAGTACACGCGTACGTCCTCTCGGTTGCCGGCCCGGCACGAAGTCGGGGCAGGGACCGGCGTGCGGTCCCTGCCCCGACTCCCGGGCCCTGCTCAGATTACGGGCGGGGGAGGGCCGCCTCGATCAGCGCGGCCTGCTCCACCTCGTGCATCTTGGCCGAGCCGACCGCCGGGGCGGCCGCGGCCGGCCGGGAGATGCGGCGCAGCCGGACCTCGTCCAGGTGCTCCAGCAGGTTGAGCGCGACGAACGACCAGGCACCCTGGTTGGCCGGCTCCTCCTGCACCCAGGCGTAGTCCTCGGCGTTCGGGTACTCGGCCAGCGCGGCCCGGATCTCCTCCACCGGCATCGGGTAGAGCTGCTCCATCCGGATGATCGCGGTGTCCGTGATGCCGCGGTCGGCCCGGGCCTGGAGCAGGTCGTAGTAGACCTTGCCCGAGCAGAGCAGCACCCGCTTCACCTGCTCCGGCGCCGGGGCGGCCGAGTCCGGCAGCACCGGGGCGAAGGTGCCGGTGGTGAAGTCCTCGACCGAGGAGACGCAGAGCTTGTGCCGCAGCAGCGACTTCGGCGTGAACACGACCAGCGGCTTGCGCTTCGGCGACAGCGCCTGGCGGCGCAGCAGGTGGAAGTAGTTCGCCGGGGTGGTCGGGATGGCCACGCGCATGTTGTCCTCGGCGCACATCTGGAGGAACCGCTCCGGGCGGCCGGACGTGTGGTCCGGGCCCTGGCCCTCGTGGCCGTGCGGCAGCAGCAGGGTGACGGCGGAGCGCTGGCCCCACTTGACCTCGCCGGAGGAGATGAACTCGTCGATGACCGACTGCGCGCCGTTGACGAAGTCGCCGAACTGGGCCTCCCAGCAGACCAGCGCGTTGACGTTCTCCACCGAGTAGCCGTACTCGAAGCCCATGGCCGCGTACTCGGACAGCAGTGAGTCGTGCACGAAGAACCGGGACCGCTCGCCGTCGCCGGTGAGCGAACTCAGCGGCAGGTGGTCGTCGCCGGTCTTCGCGTCGACCACCGAGGCGTGCCGCTGCACGAACGTGCCACGGCGGGAGTCCTGACCGGCGAGCCGGACGGTGACCCCGTCGTGCAGCAGCGAGCCGAGCGCGATGATCTCGCCGAAGCCCCAGTCGATGTTGCCCTCGACGGACATCTTGGCCCGGCGGTCGAGCAGCTGCTGGATCCGCTTGTGCGGGGTGAAGCCCTCCGGCAGGTTGACGTGCGCCTCGCCGACGGCCCGGACGACCGAGGCGTCGATCGCGGTGTCGACCTGCGGCTCCGGCTCGTCCTCCCGCTTGGGGCGGCTGAGCTGGCGCGGCGTGGTGGCCGCGTCCCGGGTGGCCTTGAAGACCCGCTCCAGCTGCGCCTGGTAGTCGCGCAGCAGCTCCTCCGCGTCCTCCACGGTGATGTCGCCGCGACCGATCAGCTCCTCGGTGTAGAGCTTCCGCACCGAGCGCTTCGAGTCAATGATCTTGTACATCTGCGGGTTGGACATCGACGGGTCGTCGCCCTCGTTGTGCCCGCGCCGCCGGTAGCAGACCATGTCGATCACGACGTCCTTGTTGAACGCCTGCCGGTACTCGAAGGCCAGCCGGGCGACCCGGACCACGGCCTCGGGGTCGTCGCCGTTGACGTGGAAGATCGGCGCCTGGATCATCCGGGCGACGTCGGTGCTGTAGAGGCTGGACCGGCTGTACTCCGGGGCGGTGGTGAAGCCGACCTGGTTGTTGACCACCACGTGCACGGTGCCGCCGGTGCGGTAGCCGCGCAGCTGGGACAGGTTCAGCGTCTCGGCGACCACGCCCTGGCCGGCGAACGCCGCGTCACCGTGCACCGCCAGCGGCAGCACGGTGTAGCCCTCCAGCTTGAGGTCGATCCGGTCCTGCTTGGCCCGGACGATGCCCTCCAGCACCGGGTCGACGGCCTCCAGGTGCGACGGGTTCGCCACCAGGGAGACCTTGACCGCGTGCTCCCCGTCCGGGGTGGTGAACTTGCCGTTCTGGCCGAGGTGGTACTTCACGTCGCCGGAGCCCTGCGTCGAGCGCGGGTCCAGGTGCCCCTCGAACTCCGAGAAGATCTTCTCGTACGGCTTGCCGACGATGTTCGCCAGCACGTTGAGCCGGCCCCGGTGGGCCATGCCGATGACGACCTCGTCCAGCCCGCCCTCGGCGGAGGCCTCCAGCACCTCGCCGAGCAGCGGGATCAGCGACTCCCCGCCCTCCAGCGAGAAGCGCTTCTGCCCGACGTACTTGGTCTGCAGGAAGGTCTCGAACGCCTCGGCGGCGTTGAGCCGGTTGAGGACGTGCTTCTGCTCGTCGGCCGACGGCTTCTCGTACTTGCGCTCGATCCGCTCCTGGATCCAGCGCCGCTCCTCCGGGTCCTGGATGTGCATGTACTCGATGCCGACCCGGCGGCAGTACGAGTCGCGCAGCACGCCGAGGATCTCGCGCAGCTTCATCCGCTGCTTGCCGGCGAAGCCGTTCACGGGGAACTCGCGGTCCAGGTCCCACAGGGTCAGCCCGTGCTGGAGGACGTCCAGGTCCGGGTGCTTGCGGATCTTGAACTCCAGCGGATCGGTGTCGGCCATCAGGTGGCCGCGCACCCGGTACGCGTGGATCAGCTCGTGCACCCGGGCCGTCTTGTTGATCTGGCCCTCGTTGTTGATCGCCACGTCCCGCATCCAGCGCACCGGCTCGTACGGGATGCGCAGCGACGTGAAGATCTGGTCGTAGAAGCCGTGCTCGCCCAGCAGCAGCTCGTGCATGACCTTGAGGAACTCGCCGGACTGCGCGCCCTGGATGATCCGGTGGTCGTACGTGCTGGTCAGCGTGATGACCTTGCTGACCGCCAGGTCGGCGAGGGTGGCCTCGGACATGCCCTGGTAGGGGGCCGGGTACTCCATGGCGCCGACGCCGATGATCGCGCTCTGCCCCTGCATCAGGCGGGGCATCGAGTGCACCGTGCCGATACCGCCGGGGTTGGTCAGCGAGATCGTGGTGCCGGAGTAGTCCTCCATGGTCAGCTCGTTGCGGCGGGCGCGCCGGACCACGTCCTCGTACGCCTGCCAGAACTGCCGGAAGTCCATCTGCTCGCAGGCCTTGATGGACGGAACCACCAGGTTACGGGTGCCGTCCGGCTTGGTGAGGTCGATGGCGATGCCCAGGTTGACGTGCTCCGGGCGGATCATCGCCGGCTTGCCGTCGACCTCCGCGTAGGAGTTGTTCATCTCCGGATGGGCGACCAGGGCCCGGACCAGCGCGTACCCGATCAGGTGGGTGAAGCTGACCTTGCCGCCGCGGCCTCGCGCGAGGTGGTTGTTGACGACGATGCGGTTGTCGACCAGCAGCTTGGCCGGGACGGCGCGCACGCTGGTGGCGGTGGGCACGCTCAGCGAGGCGTCCATGTTCTGGACGATCTTCGCGGCGATCCCGCGCAGCGGCGTGGTCTGCGGCCCGGCGGCGGTCGGGGCGGTCTGCTTCGCGGCAGGCCGGGCCGGTGCGGCCTTCGCGGGCGCGGCCTTGGCCTTCGCGGGCGCGGCTGCGGCCGGCTTGGCGGCGGGCTCCGCCGGCTTCGGCTCGGGCTTCTTCTCCGGGGCCTTCGGGGCGGGCTGGGCGACGCCGGCGGCCGGCTCCGGCTGGCCGTCGGGCTGCGGCTTGGCCGGCGTGGCGGCGGTCTTCTCGGCGCCACGCGGGGTGGCGGCGCCCGGCGCCGGCCGGTAGTCGGCGAAGAAGTCGTGCCAGGCCGGGTCGACGCTGGCGGGGTCGGCGAGGTAGCGCTGGTACATCTCCTCGACGATCCACTCGTTCGGGCCGAAACCCGCCAGTGGGTTCTCCTGCGAAGTCTGCTGGGTCGACACGGCCGGTAATCGCCTCTTTCACGCGGGTTTGTGTGTCACGCGGGGCCCGGCGACACCGCACCTGCCGGTGCGCACGGGACGGCTCCCAGGCTACGCCGTACGGATGCCGCAGGCATTTCCGCCTCCGTTGCGTGGTCGGTTTCACAGAAGATGCCAGAAGTTCGGTTAACGCTGCGTGTTCTGTCGACTGCTGCTAAGGCCCGACGTGTTCCCGGCGTCCACTTCGCCGGGAACCGACGTGGCGGTTGACCACGTACGACCCGGAGAACCGGACGGGGGCGGTGCCCGCGGCCCCGCCCCCGTCGCCGGACCGGATCAGGAGATGTCGCGCCGCCGCACCATGAGCGTGCCGACCACGCCCGCCACCACGGCATACCCGATCAGCACCGCCGCACCCGCCCATCGGGGCGGATTGCCCGGGATGTCCGTCCCGGCCACCATCAGCGACGACGCCAGCGACGGCACCGCGAGCTGGAGGTTGTTGATCCAGTCGCCGAACCGCGCCGCGAGCGTCGAGATGATGATCACCGCACCGATCGAGCCGCCCAGGTAGAGCAGGATCCCGGTGACGGTCGCGCCGATCTGGCTGCGGATCAGCACACCGAGGCCGACACCCAGGATCGCCCACAACAGGTAGGCCAGCCCGTTGAGGCCGACCGCCTCCCAGACGGCGCTGCCGTAACTGGTCTCGACGCCGATCCCCCCGAGCACCGCCGATCCGGCGAGCAGGTTCGCGGCCGTCGTCACCAGCCAGAAGAGCAGCCCGAGGCCGGCAGCGGCGACCAGCTTGGCCAGCATCACCGCGCTGCGATGCGGGGCGGTGAGGAACGTGGTGGTGACGGTCTGGTGGAAGAACTCGCTGGTCACCACGATGATGCCGAGCAGCATCACCATCATCAGGCCCATGAACTGGCCGTTGGTGAAGAGGTTCGCGGTCAGGCTGTCCGGTTGCGAGACCGCCTCGATGGCGTCGGTCTGGTCCGCCGGTACCTGGCTCAGGTCCCCGTTGACCAGCTGATCGGACTGCACGTAGTTGAAGAACAGCGTGATGCCCCAGAGCGGCAGGTAGATCAGCGCCAGGATCCACCAGGTGCTGGTGGTGCGGATCTTGAGCAGCTCGGATCGGACCAGGTTCATCGGATGCCCGCCTTTCCGGCCGTCAGCTCCAGGAAGACCCCTTCGAGGTCGGGCCGTTCCGTGGTGAGTTCGTGCAGTTCCACGCCGGCGGCCAGGGCGGCCCGGCCGACGGTCGGCGCGTCCACGCCGCCGACCAGCAGGACACCGTGCTCGTCGACGTCGACCGTGGCCGAGGTGTCGCGCAGTGCGCTGGTCAACTTGTCGGCCTGCGGGGTGCGGACCCGCACCCGGACGCCCTGTGCCATCGACCCGATCACCTCCTCGACGGTGCCCTGCCGGACCAGCTTCCCGCCGGCGATGATCACCACGTCGTCGGCGAGGAGCTGCATCTCCGACAGCAGGTGGCTGGAGACCAGCACCGTCCGCCCCTCGTGGGCGAGGCCCTTGAGGAACCCGCGCATCCACCGGATGCCCTCGGGGTCGAGGCCGTTGGCCGGCTCGTCCAGGATCAGCACCCGGGGGTCACCGAGCATGGCCGCGGCGATGCCGAGCCGCTGCTTCATGCCGAGCGAGTAGCCCTTGAACCTGCGCTTCGCCGCCGGGGTCAGCCCGACCAGGGCCAGCGCCTCGTCGGCCCGGGCCTTCGGCAGGCCGGCCGCCGCGCAGATCACCCGCAGGTGGTTGATCCCGGTGCGGCCCTTGTGCGCGCTGGACGCCTCCAGCACCGCGCCGACGTGCCGCAGCGGGTCGGTGAGGTCCGCGTACCGGTGCCCGCCGATCGTCGCCGCGCCCGCCGTCGGGGTGACCAGGTTCAGCAGCATGCGCAGGGTGGTCGTCTTGCCGGCACCGTTCGGGCCGAGGAAGCCGGTGACCCGGCCGGGCTCGACGGTGAAGGACAGGTCGTCGACCGCCCGGACGGTGCGGTACTGCTTCGTCAGGCCGGACACCACGATCTGGCCGTCGCCGGTGGGGCTTCGCTGCCCGTCAGACATCGTTCTCCTCTTCTCGGGTGGCGTCGGGGTACGCCGCCGCCCAGCCTTGCCGGCCCGCGCAACCGGGTCAATCCGGCTCGACGACCGGAGCGGTCACACCGCGATCCAGGTGGCGCGGGCCCAGGCCAGGAGGGCACCGTCCGGCGCGTACAGGCTGGTGTGCACGTCGGCCTTGCGGCCCTCGCCACCGACCATCGCGGCGGTCACGACGCACTCGTCGCCCGCGGCCGGCAGGTCCGCGACGACGGCGGCGATCCGACCCAGGACGTACGGCCGGCCGGGCGCGATCACCGCCCAGCCGCCGGGACAGTCCAGCGCCGCCCACACCAACGGGCCGGTCACCGGCGCGGGCACCGTGAACGGCGCGGCGGTACGCCCGTCGGGCAGCCGCCCGGGGAAGACCCGCAACCCGTCGGCGCGGTCGGGGCCGCAGACGTAGCAGCCGGGGAACGGGTGGTCCACCAACCCGGGGTACGCCGCGGCGGCGGCCCGGGCGGTGGCGAGGTCCACCGGCGGCACCACCGACCGGAACTCCGGCACCGGCCGCACCTGCGCGACGAGGGCGCCGTCCGGGTCGTGGACCTCTCCACCGGACAGGGTCAGTGGGGTCTCCAGCGGTGGCGGCCGGCGCAGCGTCACCTCGACCGGCCCCGGACCGTCGGCCGCCGTGGCGAAGACGCCCGCGCTCCAGCCGCCGTTGCCCGAGCCCGAGGGCCCGTTGTGGCGGGACTCGATGATCATCCAAACCTCCGCGGCCGCGCCCGGCCCGGTCGCCGGTGTGCCGCAGGCAGCCTCGCACGCCGCACGGACAGCCGGCGCGTACGGGTGGCGGCCAGCCGCCGGCCGGCGTTCACCCGGTCGACACTCCGCACCCCAACCTCCGGCAACCCACGCCCCCTACACAGATCCCATGGCCGTTCTGCACGCCGCTGGCACATCCCTGACGACCAGCGGATACACCCTGCTGATCGCCGACGACCCGACCCAGGTCGCGGCCGCGCAACGCCTGCGTCACGAGGTGTTCGCCACCGAGCTCGGCGCCACCCTGCGCCCGGCCGCCCCCGGCCTGGACACCGACCACGTCGACCCGTACTGCGACCACCTGATCGTGCGCCACGAGAGCACCGGGGACGTCGTCGGCACGTACCGGCTGCTGCCGCCGGGCCGCACCGACCGGCGGTACTCGGCGGACGAGTTCGACCTGGCGCCGCTCGACCCGCTACGCGACGACCTGGTCGAGGCGGGCCGGTCCTGCGTGCACCCGGACCACCGCTCCGGCGCCGTCATCAACCTGATGTGGGCCGGCATCATCCGGTACCTGCACCTGCGCGGGTCGCGCTGGCTCGGCGGCTGCGCCTCGGTACCGGTCGCCGACGGCGGCCGGGCGGCGGCCGAGGTGTGGGCTCTGGCGCGGGAGCAGCACCTCGCGCCGCCGCCGCTGCGGCTCCGTCCGCTGCGGCCGTGGTTCGCCGAGCCGGAGGTGCCCGCCGCGGAGACCGCCGTCGGCGGCGCGGAGGGCCGCGCGCTGGTGCCGCCGCTGCTGCGTGGCTACCTGCGCCTCGGTGCCTGGGTCTGCGGCGAGCCCGCGTACGACCCGGACTTCGGCACGGCCGACTTCTACGTGTTGTTCTCGCTGGACCGGATGAACCCCCGCTACCTGCGGCACTTCCTGGGTGGGGCCGAGCGGTGACCGCCGTCGCGTACGACCTCTGGCGGCCCGCCTCCGGATGCGGCGCGGACTGCCTGCCCGCCCCCGGCGCGGTGCCCGGCGTGCCGACCGCCGTGCGGGCCGGCCGGCTGGCGGCGGTGCTCGGCATGCTGGTCGCCGGCACCGGCCTGGCGCTGCTGCTGCCGCTGCTGCCGTCCCGGGAGCGGCACGCGGCCGTACGCGGCTGGGCGCGGCTGACCGCCCGGGCCTTCGGCGTGCGGGTGGTCGTCCGGGGCCGGCTGCCCCGGCGGCGTGCGCTGCTGGTCGCGAACCACGAGTCCTGGCTGGACGTCCTCGCCGTGCTCGCCGCCGCGCCGGCCCGGATGATCGCCAAGAGCGAGGTCCGGGCCTGGCCGCTGATCGGTCAGCTCGCGGGCGCCGCCGGCACGGTCTTCGTGGACCGGGGTCGGCCCCGGGACCTGCCGGTCATGGTCGGGCGGGTGGCCGAGGCGCTCGGCTCCGGCCGGTCGGTGGCGGTCTTCCCGGAGGGGACGACGTGGTGCGGGGACGGCGGCGGGTGCCGGCCCGGCGGCGGCTTCCGACCGGCCGTGTTCCAGGCGGCCATCGACGCCGGCGCTCCGGTCGTGCCGTTGCGGATCGCGTACCGCTGCGTCGCCACCGGCGCGGGGACGACCGCGGCGGCCTTCGTCGGCGAGGAGAACCTGTGGCGGTCGGTGCGGCGTGTCCTGGCCGCTCGGCGTCTGGTGGTCGAGGTGACCGTCGCCGCCGCCCTGCACCCCGCCCGCGACGCCGACCGGCGGGTGCTCGCCCGTGCCGCCGAGTCCGCCGTCCACCTCGTGCCGTCGCCGACCGGCGTGGTGTCCGCCCGGACGCACCGGGCCCCGCACCCGGTCCCGGTCGCCCTCCCGGTGTCGACGCCGGCAGCCGCGTGGTCTCCGCCCACCGGTGCCACCGCGAGCACCGAGCCGGCCCGGGAGCTCGATCTGGCCGCCTGACGCGACACCCTTGCCATATCGCGATGTATCGCGTTAGTGTCGGCCCGTCGGACGCGCTCCCCTGAGCGCGTCGCCGAGGGGAGGACCCGTGACGCACCGGACCGTCGACAACCCGCAGCGGCTGACCCTGGACGGGCCGGTGGACCGGGTCGACGTGCGCCTGCTCAGCGGCCGGCTCAACGTGGTGGCCACCGACGGTCCCGCCCGGGTCGACGTGACCCGCGTCGGCCGACGGCCGGTGCACGTCGAGCACCGGGACGGCCGCCTCATGGTCCGGCAGGAGCACCTCCGGGGCTGGGCGGGGTTCCTGCGGTGGATGGGCCCGCTCGCCCGGTGGCCCCGGGTCGACGTCTCCGTCGCGGTCCCCGCCGACGCCGCCGCCGACCTGGTCCTGGTCGACGGCTCCCTGGTCGCGTCGGGGCTGTGCGGCGCGGCCCGGGTCGAGGTGACGGCCGGCCGGATCACCCTGATGGGGTTGCGCGGGCGGACCACCGCGAAGATCACCGCCGGTGCGGTCGAGGCGCTCGGCGTGGCCGGTGAGCTCGACCTGCGGACCGTCTCCGGCGAGGTGACCCTCGCCGACAGCACCGCCGGGCACGTCCGCGCGCAGACCGTCTCGGGCGCGATCACCTGCGACCTGGACAATCCTCGTGGCAGCGACATCCAGCTCACCACCATCTCCGGCGGCATCACCGTCCGGGTCCGTGCGGACAGCGACCTCACCGTCCGGCTGCACACCACCTCCGGTCGGGTCACCAGCGGCTTCCCGCAACTGCGCGCGGAGGGCGGCCTCCCCGTGCTGCGGAACAGCGAGGGGGTGCTCGGCACCGGTGCGGGTAGGCTCTGGGCCTCCGCCACCTCGGGCAGCATCGCGCTGCTCGCCCGCCCGGTGGACGTCGACGAGGAGGGGGAGTTGCCGTGACGGCCGTGTTCGGTCACGGGCGGCTCCGCCTCTACCTGCTCAAGCTCCTGGCCGACGGGCCCCGGCACGGCTACGAGCTGATCCGCCTGCTGGAGGAGCGCTTCCTCGGCCTGTACGCGCCCAGCGCCGGCACCATCTATCCCCGCCTGCAACGGCTGGAGGGCGACGGGCTGGTGACCCACACCGCCGCGGGGGGCCGGAAGGTCTACGAGATCACCGACGCCGGCCGGGCGGAGCTGCGCCAGCGGGCCGACGAGCTGGCCACGCTGGAGTCGGACATCACCGCCTCGGTGCAGGACCTCTCCGCCCTGGCCGGCGAGATCCGCAGCGAGGTGCGGGGCTCCGTCCGCGACCTCAAGCGGGAGCTGCGGGAGGCGACCCGGCAGACCCGGCGTACGCGCTGGGCGCCGCCCACGTCCGATCCGGCACCCGCGCCCGGGCCGGCCGCGTCCGACGACGAGCGGCTGCTGGCCGAGTTCGACCGGCGGCTGGCCGCGTTCGGCACCGAGGTCGGCGCGTTGGTACGGGCCCGCCGGCTCACCGACTCGCAGCTGCGGACCGCGATCAGGGTGCTCGACGGGGCGCTCGACGGGCTGCGCCGGCTGCTGCGCTGACAGCCGCCGCGCGGCCGGCTCACAGGTTCTTTCCAGCATCCGCCCAGCGCGGGCGCAGCCAGAGCGCGGATGATGGGCCCATGGCCGCTACCCAGACCGAGGCGCGACTGCTCGTCGTCGAGGACGACCCCAACATCCTGGAACTCCTCTCCGCGAGCCTCCGGTTCGCCGGGTTCGACGTGGCCACCGCGACCAGCGGCAGCGCCGCGCTCAACGCGGCCAAGGACCACCGGCCCGACCTGGTGGTGCTCGACGTGATGCTGCCCGACCTGGACGGCTTCGAGGTCATCCGGATGCTCCGCGAGGGCGGCACCCGTACGCCGGTGGTGTTCCTGACCGCCCGCGACGCGACCGACGACAAGATCCGCGGGCTGACCCTCGGCGGCGACGACTACGTCACCAAGCCGTTCAGCCTGGAGGAGCTGACCGCCCGCATCCGGGCGGTGCTGCGGCGCACCAGCAGTGGCGAGACGGCGCCCTCCCGGCTCACCTTCGCCGATCTGGAGCTGGACGAGGAGACCCACGAGGTGCACCGGGCCGGCCAGCGGGTGCAGCTCTCGCCGACCGAGTTCAAGCTGCTGCGCTACCTCATGCTGAACGCCAACCGGGTGCTCTCCAAGGCGCAGATCCTCGACCACGTGTGGAACTACGACTTCCGGGGCGACGACAACATCGTCGAGTCGTACATCTCCTATCTGCGGCGCAAGGTCGACAACACGCAGCCCCGGCTGATCCACACCCTGCGCGGGGTCGGCTACGTCCTGCGCAAGCCGGCGGCGTGAGCACGATCCAGCAGGGGAAGGTCCGGCTGCGCGGGGTACCGCTCCGGGTCAAGCTGGTCGCCTCGGTCCTCACCCTGGTCGCCGCCGCCCTGCTGGTGATCAGTTCGCTCACCGCCGTCTTCCTGCGCAACTACCTGGTCGGCCAGGTGGACGACGAGCTGACCACCGCCAGCAGCACGGTGAGCAGCCTGGTCACCGAGTTGCGTCCGGGACAGATCGTCAAGTTCGGCCTGCCCAGCGACTACGTGCTGCTCACGGTGCGCAACGGCGAGGTGGGCGGCGGCTACTCCAACCCCGAGTTCGACACGCAGGACCTGCCGCCGTGGCCGGACACCGAGGCCGGTTTCCGGGAGCTGGTGGGGGACGCCCCCTTCACCGTCCGGTCGCGCAACGGCGACACCCGCTGGCGCATGCTGTACATCGAACTTCCCGGCGGTCAGCTTGCCGCGATGGGCCAGAACCTGACCGACGTCGATCTCGCCGTCAAGCGTCTGGTCTGGATCGACCTGCTGGTCGGCGGCGCGGTGCTGGTCCTGCTCGCGTCCGTCGGCGCGGCGATCGTCCGGACCAGCCTCAAGCCGCTGGTGGAGATCGAGCGGACCGCGGCGGCCATCGCCGGCGGTGACCTCAGCCGGCGGGTGCCCGACCCGGAGGAGGGTAAGGAGTGCGCCACCTCCGAGCTGGGCCGGCTGTCCCGGGCGTTGAACGCCATGCTGACCCAGATCGAGGCGGCCTTCACCGCCCGCGCCGCCTCCGAGGCCGCCGCCCGGTCCGCCGAGGTCGCCGCCCGCGACGCCGCCGGCTCCGCCCGGGCCTCCGAGGCGCGGGCACGACGGTCCGAGGAGCGCATGCGGCAGTTCGTCGCGGACGCCTCCCACGAGCTGCGGACCCCGCTGACCACCATCCGCGGCTTCGCCGAGCTGTACCGGCAGGGCGCGGCCCGCGCCCCCGAACAGACCGCCGACCTGCTGCGCCGCATCGAGGACGAGGCGGCCCGGATGGGCCTGCTGGTGGAGGACCTGCTCCTGCTGGCCCGGCTGGACCGGGAACGACCGGTCACGCTCGCCCCGGTGGAGCTGCCGGTGCTCGCCGGCGACGCGGTCGAGGCCGCGCGGGTGGTGGCTCCCGAGCGCCGGATCGAGCTGGACATCGAGCCGGGCTCCGGCCCGCTCGTCGTGCACGGCGACGACGCCCGCCTGCGTCAGGTGATCGGCAACCTGATGACCAACGCGCTCACCCACACCCCGCCGGACGCCGCGGTGACCCTGCGGCTGCGCAGCGAGCCGGGGAACCTGGGCGTGGTGGAGGTCGCCGACACCGGGCCGGGCCTCTCCCCGGAACAGGCCGAACGGGTCTTCGAGCGCTTCTACCGGGCGGACGCCGCGCGTACCCGCCGGGCCGGCGGCGTCACCGGCACCGGGCTGGGTCTGGCGATCGTCGCCGCGCTGGTCGCCGCCCACCATGGCACCGTCGAGGTGACCTCGACGCCGGGCGGGGGAGCGACGTTCCGCGTCCGCCTGCCGTTGGCGCCCGACCCCGCCCTCGACGACGGCGAGTGACTTTCAGAAAACGTCCAGGCAGGTTCCAGGCGCATCGCAGTGGCAGGAGAGAGGGTGGTCCCATGACCGAGTACGAGTCCGACCCGCAGCGCCGGCCGGCCCCCTCCGACGCCGAGCCGTCGCACCCCACCGCCGAGCTGCCTCGCGTCGAGCGCGCGCAGTCCGACTCCGGTCCCGCCGCCCCCGGCGCCAACCCGGCCGCCGACGGCGGGACCACCGACCCGGCCCCGACCGTCGAGGTCCAGGCCGTCGGCGACGACCGCTCCCGTACGCCCGAGGCCGGCCCGGCCACCGCCGGCGCCGTCACCCCCGACGCGCCCCGTGCCAGCGACGGCCCGGGTGGGCCCGCCGCGGTCCCCTCCGCACCGCCCTACCCGGCCTCCGGGCAGCCGCACCCGGGCCAGCCGCACCCGTTCGGCCAGCACGGCCACCCGGGCCACCCGCAGGCCGGCCGGTGGCCGGCCGGCCCCTGGTACCCGGGCCCCCAGCCCGGCTGGAGTGGCGGGGGCCAGCCGGGGTACGGCCAGCCGCAGCACCCGGGCCAGCACCACCCCGGCCAGTCGTTGCCCCCGTGGGCCCACCAGGCGCGCCCGCACGACCCGCGGCCGGGCCGGATCGCCAAGTTCGCCGGCGCCGGT
Source organism: Micromonospora sp. NPDC049497 (assembly GCF_044465805.1). Classification (NCBI taxonomy): domain Bacteria; kingdom Bacillati; phylum Actinomycetota; class Actinomycetes; order Micromonosporales; family Micromonosporaceae; genus Micromonospora; species Micromonospora sp. NPDC049497. The sequence goes on from NZ_JBITMC010000001.1 coordinate 432,293, forward strand.
GTCGCCGTGCTCGCCCTGATGTTCGGCTCGGGCGTCGCCGGCGGTGCGCTCGCGCTCGCCGTGGACGGTGACTCGGGCATCACCCGCACCTACTCCGCCGCACCGGTCATCAACAGCGAGGACCTGCCGGGCATCGCCGCGTCGGTGCAGCCCAGCGTGGTCTCGATCGCCACCGACAACGGTGAGGGCTCCGGCGTGATCCTGAGCGCCGACGGCTATGTGCTCACGAACAACCACGTCATCGCGTCGGCCGGCGGCGACAGCGTCCGGGTGATCTTCGCCGACGGCAAGACCGCCGAGGCGCGGATCGTCGGCACCGACCCGAAGACCGATCTTGCCGTCGTGAAGGCGTCCGGCGTGAGCGACCTCAAGCCCGCCACGTTCGGCGACAGCGACGCCATGCAGGTCGGCGACCAGGTGCTCGCTCTGGGCAGCCCGCTCGGCCTGCAGGGGTCGGTAACCGCGGGCATCCTCAGCGCCCGGGACCGCACCATCCAGGCCGGCAGCGGCCAGCAGCAGGACCCGCGACAGGGTGCCACCTCGATCGCCGGGCTGCTCCAGACCGACGCGCCGATCAACCCCGGCAACTCCGGCGGCGCACTGGTCAACACCCGGGGGGAGGTCATCGGCATCAACACCGCGATCGCCACCGCCGGGCAGGGCAGCAGCGGCAACATCGGCGTCGGCTTCGCCATCCCGAGCAACAAGGCCAAGGACGTGTCCGGCAAGTTGCAGCGCGGCGAGAAGGTCAGCCACCCGTCGCTCGGCGTCAGCGTCAACGCGGCCGAGGGCGGCGGTGCGCTGGTCGCCGCGGTCGCACCGGGCAGCGCGGCCGAGAAGGCGGGCCTCCAGCGCGGCGACGTGATCATCCGGTTCGGCGACAAGGTGGTCAACGACTCGGACGACCTCGTCGGCGCCGTGCAGGCCGGTGAGGTGGGTGACCGGGTCGAGGTGACCTACAAGCGGAACGGGAAGGAATCCACGGCAACCGTGACGCTCGCCGAAGCGTCCTGACCCGGTACCTGAACTTTCCTCCTCCCTCCGGCGGCGGGTGGTGGAGCCAAGGGGGTTGGCTCCATCACCCGCCGCTCATCTCCCCACGACGGCGGTTCACCCTCTTCGGGTGAACCGCCGTCACCCGTACCGGCGGCACCCTCGGCACAGCGACCGACGGGAGGGGTGCGATGACCACCGCCGTGGAAACCGACACGCGGATCCAGCGGGACGTGCTGGACGAGCTGGCCTGGGACCCCCGGGTGCGGCCGGACGAGATCGGTGTGTCCGTCGTCCACGGCGTGGTGACGCTCACCGGCTGGGTCGACGGATACGCCCGCAGGTGGGCGGCCCTGGGGTGCGCGCAGCGCGTACGCGGCGTGCGGGCGGTCGCCGACGACATCGAGGTACGCCTGCCCGGCGAGACCGGGCGCACCGACTCGGACATCGCGATCGCGGCCAGCCGGGCGCTGGACTGGGACAGCTTCGTGCCCGCCGAGCGGTTGGACGTCACGGTCGCCAACGGGTGGGTCATGCTCCGGGGGGAGGTCGAGTTCGGCTGGCAGCGCCGGACCGCCGAGAACGAACTGCGCCGGCTGGGCGGCGTACGCGGGGTGACGAACCTGGTGGAGGTCCGACCCGCCGCCCCGGTGGACGGCGAGCAGACCCGCCGGGACGTGCAACGCGCGCTCCTGCGCGGGATCGGCACCGAGCGGGTGACCGTCGAGGTGGACGGCGACACGGTCGTCCTGCGCGGCGTCGTGCGCTCGTGGTGGGAACGCGACCAGGCGGAACGCGTCGCCTGGTCCGGCGAGGGGGTGCGGGCGGTCCGGAACGAGCTCCTCGTGGGCGGCTGAGCCCCGGTCCGGTCGCGTGTAGCGCAGCCGCCACCGGGAACCCGCTGCCGACGACCGTGAACGAAGGGAAGACCTGTGGCCGTGCACCTTCCGGACGCCCGCTCGGCGGAACGGCCGTTGCGGATCGCGATGGTGGTCCCACCCTGGCTGTCCGTGCCCCCGCCCGGCTACGGCGGGCTGGAGACCGTGGTGGCCGGCCTGGTGGACGCCCTGGTCGCGCGGGGCCACGCGGTCACCCTCTTCGGTGCCGGGCAGGACCACGGCACCGCCGGCGACTTCGTGTCGACCGTGCCCGACCTGCAGTACGGCCGACTCGGCGAGGTACTGCCCGAGCTGGCCCACGTGGCCCGGGTCAACCACCTGATCGCCCCGGCCGACTTCGACGTGGTCCACGACCACACCACGGCCGGGCCGCTGGTGGCCGGCCGCCGGGCGGTGCCGACGGTGGCGACGGTGCACGGCAACCCGGTGGGCGAGTACGGCGCCGTGCTCAGCGACACCGACCGCGGGGTCGGGCTGGTCGCGATCTCGCACGCCCAGCGCCGGCTGAACCCGCGGCTGCCCTGGGTCGGCACCGTCCACAACGCGATGGACACCGCGGGCATCCCGCACAAGAACCGCCCGAGCCGGGGTCCCGTGCTGTGGCTGGCCCGCTTCAGCCCGGACAAGGGCCCGGACATCGCCATCCGCGCCTGTCGGGCCGCCGGCCTGCCGATGGTGCTCGCCGGAAAGTGCAACGAGCCGGCCGAGCGGCGCTACTACGAGCAGGTGATCCGGCCGATGCTCGACGAGGACGTCACCGTCGTGCTCGACGCCGACCGGGAGGCCGCCCTGCGCCTGCTGGTCGAGGCCCGCTGCCTGATCATGCCGATCCAGTGGGAGGAGCCGTTCGGCATGGTGATGCTGGAGGCGATGGCGACCGGTACTCCGGTCGTCGCGCTCGGCCGGGGGGCGGTCCCGGAACTGGTCCGTCCCGGCGTGACCGGCCTCATCTGCTCCACACCCGACGAACTGCCGTCGGCGCTGCGCGCGGCCGGCCGCCTCGACCCGGCGGCCTGCGTCGCGCACGTCGCGGAGAACTTCTCCACCGAGCGGACCGCGGCCGGCTACGAGGCCGTGTACCGGCGGTTCACCGCCGACGCCGCCCACCCCGCCCGCGCACGCGAGCCGGTCCGCGTGGCCCTCCGCTGACCGGGCGCCGGGTCAGAGCCGGGCCTCGCCCAGGTCCGCGACCGCGTCGTCCAGGCGGCGGGCGTACGCCTCGCTGATCGCGCCCTCGCCCAGGCGGACCGCCACCTTCTCGCGCAGCCGGGCCACCCGTTGCGCCACGTCACCACGCGCGGCGCGGGCCGCCTCGGTCAGGTTCCGCAGCTCGTTGCGCAGGTCCAGGCCCACGTCCGAGCGGATACCGCCGTCGTCCAGGCCGGCGCCGATCAGCGCGTCGAGTCGGTTCGCCGCCGCCACCAGGGTGTCCCCGGTGGAGGGTGCCGAAGGCGGCACGGGGGGCTGGACCGAGGTCGCCGCCGGTTCCGGCGTGCCCGGCGGTGGAGCGTCGGTGGACACGCTCGGCGACGCGGACGCCCCCGTCGCGGGCCCGGTCGGGGGGAGGGCGTCGCCCGGGCGCGGCTCGTCCCGCCACACGACGGGTGCCAGCAGCGCCGCGCCGACCACCAGCACCACCGGCACGACCAGGACCGGCCGGGGCGGACGGAAGCGTCGGTGCGTCGGGGGACCGGGCGCCCCGGCCGGTGTCACGTCTGCGACCGTGGATCCGGTCCCGGCCGTGGACCCGATCCCGGCCGGCGTTCCGTCTCCGGCCACCGCCGTCGGGGTCGGGGCCAGCGCGGCGGCGACCTGGCGGGCGGTGGGGCGTTCGGCCGGATTCCGGGACAGGCAGCGCAGGCAGACGTCGGCGACCTCCGGCGGCAGGCCCGGCACCTCGACCCGCGTCGGTGGGCCGCCGTCGGCCAGCGCGGCGCTGAGCTGCTCCCAGGTGTCCGCCGGGTACGACACCCGCCCGGTGAGCGCCTCGTGCAGCAGCACGCCCAGCGAGTAGACGTCGGTGGCGGGCTGCGCCGGCGCACCGTCGAGCCGTTCCGGTGCCACGTACGCCGGGGTGCCGAAGGTCTCGCCGTCCTCGTCCTCGTCCGGCGCGCCGATCCGGGTGGCGATGCCGAAGTCGAGCACCTTCGCGCCGGCCGGCGTCATCATCACGTTGGACGGGGTGATGTCCCGGTGCACGATGCCGAGCCGGTGCGCGGCGGCCAGCGCGTCGGCCACCTGCGCGCCGATCCGTACCGCCTCCGGCCAGGGCAGTGGACCCTCGGTGAGTCGCAGCTCCAGCTCCTCGCCGGCCAGCAGTTCCATCACGACGAACGACATGATGGTGCCGTCCGGGGCGACCGTCTCGCCGTAGTCGTGTACCGACGTCACATGTGGATGGACCAGCTTGGCGGCCGACCGGGCCTCGGCGCGGACCATGTCCCGGAACCGGGCGTCCGCCGCGAGCGACGGCGCGAGCACCTTCACCGCGACGCTACGGTCCAGCACCTCGTCACGGGCACGCCAGATCACCGACATTCCGCCCGCGCCGATCTGGTCGACGAGCCGGTATCGGTCGGCCAGCAACCGGCCGGGACGCAGCGCTGGCTTCACGTTTCGCACCTGCCTCGGGGGGTGGGAGCGCTATCAGGTTGCGGGACCGTTTCCGTCGTGTCAACGGCCCCGCCCCCCACCTGCGGCGGCCGGGCAGCGCGGGCGTGCCAGGATTGACGCCATGTCGCGGGGACCGGTGGCGTTCGTGCTCGGGGGTGGAGGTGTCCTCGGGGCGGTCGAGGTGGGCATGCTGCGTGCCCTGTTCCGCGCCGGGATCCAGCCCGACCTGGTGATCGGCACGTCCATCGGCGCGGTCAACGGCGCGCTGGTCGCCGCCGACCCGTCCGAGGCGGTCACGGACCGGCTGGTGCGGCTCTGGGCCTCACCGGAGGCGAGCGAGGTGTACGGCGACTCGGTCGCCCGGCAGGTGCGCCGGTTCGCCGCCCGTACCCATCTGCACTCGCCCCGCCCCCTGCGCAAGCTGCTGGAGGGCGAGCTGGGCGCGGAGACCACCTTCGCCGACCTGCGGGTGCCGTTCCGCTGCTGTGCGGCGAACATCGAGCGGGCCGCCGAGCACTGGTTCGACACCGGGCCGGTGGTGCCGGCCGTGCTGGCCAGCGCCTCCGTGCCGGGGCTGCTGCCGCCGGCCCGGATCGGCGACAATCACTACATCGACGGCGGCATCGTCAACTCCATCCCCATCGGGGAGGCGGTCGCCGTGGGCGCCGGGCGCATCTTCGTCCTCCAGGTGGGTCGGATCGAGCGGGCGCTGAGCCCGCCCAAGCGGCCCTGGGAGATCGCCCAGGTCGCGTTCGAGATCGCCCGCCGGCACCGGTTCGCGCGCGAGATGGCGGCGCTGCCCGACGGCGTGGAGGTGCACGTGCTGCCGACCGGCGGGCTGGAGCCGCGCGACGACACGCCCTGGGCGTACCGGGACATGGCCGCGGTGGGGCGGCGGATCAGCCGCGCCTACACGGCCTCCCGGCGCTACCTGGCGCAGCTGGAACGCTGATGCCGCTGCCCCCACGGTGGCTGCGCCGGCTGTTGCTCGCGCCCGGCATGGTGCTGCTCGCGGTGACGGTGGTGACCACGGTCCCGGTGTGGGCGCTGCTGGCGTTGGCCGCCTCACCGTTCGTGCCTGGCCGCCTGCGGCCCCTGCGCGTGGTGTGGGTGGGTGCCGTCTACCTGATCTGGGACGCGGCGGCGCTGCTCGCGCTCTTCGCCCTCTGGGTCGGCTCCGGCTTCGGCTGGCGGGTGCGGGCACCGGCCTTCCAGCGCGCCCACTACGTGCTGGCCGGCTGGTTCCTGCGGGTGCTGTTCTGGCAGGCCCGGTGGACGCTGCGGCTGAGCATCGACGTGGTCGGCACCGACCCGGACACCGCCCTGCCCGGCCGGCCGGAGCTCGTGCTCTGCCGGCACGCGGGGCCGGGTGACTCCTTCATCCTGATCCACGCGCTGGTCAACTGGTTCCGGCGGGAGCCCAGGATCGTCCTCAAGGACAGCCTCCAGTGGGACCCGGCGATCGACGTGCTGCTCAACCGGCTGCCGACCCGCTTCCTCGCGCCGGGCCCGGACGGTCGGGGCTCGGCGACCGAGCAGATCGGACACCTCGCCACCGGTCTGGACGACGACGACGCGTTCGTGATCTTCCCGGAGGGCGGCAACTTCACCCCGAAGCGCCGCCTGCGGGCCATCGCCCGGCTGCGCTCCCTCGGCCTGGAACGCATGGCTCTGCGCGCGGAACGGATGCAGCACGTGCTCGCCCCGCAGCCCGGCGGGCTGCTCGCGGCCCTGGACGCGGCACCGGACGCCGGTGTCGTCTTCGTGGCCCACACCGGGCTGGACCGGCTGCTCACGGTGGCCGACGTGTGGCGCGAACTGCCGATGGACAAGCGGATCATCATGCGGTTCTGGTCCGTACCTCCGGAGAACGTCCCGACCGGCCGGCAGGAACGCATCGACTGGCTCTTCGACTGGTGGAGCCGGATCGACGAGTGGATCGCGGCCAATCGCGACGGCGCCGCGTAGGGTGCGAAGGTGGATCAGATCTGCGTCGTGACGACGGTGGTGGACGCGCGGTCGGTGGCCGACGTCCTGGCGGCCGCGGCGGTCGCCGGCCGGCTTGCCGCCTGCGCCCAGGTGGGCGGCACGGTGGACAGCACCTACTGGTGGCGGTCGAACGTGGAGACCAGCAGCGAGTGGGAGGTGCGCTTCAAGACCGCACCGGACCGGGTCACCGCCCTGATGGAGCAGATCCGGGCCAGCCACCCGTACGAGGTGCCGGAGATCCTGGTGACCCGGGTGGAGAGCGGCAATCCCGACTACACCGCATGGGTGCACGACCACACCCGTCCCTGACCGGCCGGGCCCGGCTAGGTACGCGCACTCTGGTCAGGTGATCTCCGGAGGTCGAGGATGGCCGCGTGGAGAACTCCGCCTACCCCTGCCCCGCCTGCGGCGCACCGGCCGATCTCGGCACCGGCTGCTCCGGCTGCGGCCGCCCGCCGTACCCGCCAGCGGCCGAGGTGTTCCGGCTCGACCGGGAGATCGTCACACTCGGCGCGGAGGCCGAGCGGGCGCGTCAGGCGTACCACGAGGTCACCGAGCGGCTCGGGACGGCCCGGCGGCGGCGTGCGGAGGTGGCGGCCGCGATCCGGGCGGAGTTCCCGGCGCCGGTCCGTCCGGCCCCGGCGGTGGGACGGCCGCCGGTGCTTCCGGCGCCGGCGATCCTTCCGGCGCGGCCCGGCGACGCGGAGACGTCGACCCGGACGGTGCAGGGCGTGCTGTTCGTCCTCGGTGGACTGCTGCTCGGCACCGCCGCGGTGGTCTTCACCGCGGTCGCGTGGGCCAGTGTCGGGATCGCCGGACGGGCGCTGATCCTGGCGGCCCTCACCGCCCTCGCCCTGGCGGTCCCGCTGCCGCTGGCGCGGCGGGGCCTGCGGGGCACCGCGGAGACCATCGCGGCGGTGGGTCTGCTCCTGGTGCTCCTCGACGGGTACGCCGCCTGGACGGTGGACCTGGCCGGGGTGGCCGGTTGGTCCGGCACGAGGTACGCCGCGCTGGTCGGGGGGGCCAGCGCGGCGGTCGCCGTCGGGTACGCCCGGCTCAGCGGGCTGACCGGGCCGTGGTTCGCCGGGCTGCTCCTGGTGCAGCCGGTACCGCTGCTGCTCGTCATCGAGGCGCGGCCGGGGGCGGACGGCTGGGCGGCGGTTCTCGTCGGGCTGGCGCTGCTGGACCTGGCGGTGCTGACCGCGCTGCGCCGCCGGGGCGGCACGCCGGCGGTCGTGGCCGGCCGCGTGGTGGCCTGGGGCGGGTTCGCCCTCGCGCTCGTCCTGGCGGCGGGCTGCGCGCTGGTGCCGCTGGCGCTGGGCCGGGCCGCCGGCACGCCGCTGCTGGCCGGTGCCCCGCTGCTGCTGGTCGCGGCGGCCCTGTTCGGGGCGGCCGTGCTCGTCGGCCCGGAACCGCTGCGGCACGTGGCCGCCGGTCTGCTGGTGCCGGTGCTGGGCGCGGCGGTGGTCCGCCCGGTCGCCGAGCTGCGGTCGTCGCTGGTGCTGCTGGCCGCGGCACTGGTCGCGGTGGCGCTGGCCGGTGCCGTGCGGGTAGTCCCCGTCCGGTGGCGGACCGGCCCACGGACCGGAGCACTGGTGGTCGCGGGAGCGTTGGCGCAGCTCACCGCCCTGACCGGGATCGGGCTGGCCATCACGGCGGTCGGCCGTTCGCTGCCATCCTGGCAGGGTGCCGCCGCCGGCCCGGCGACCGCGTGGGGTTGGCAGCTGCCCGTCGCGGTGGCCCTGTCGATCACGGCGTCGGCCCTGCTGCTGCCCCGGTCGGCCCGCCCGGCGGTGGCCGTGGCCGGCGGGGCGCTGACCGCGTTCGCCCTGCCCGCGGTGGGTGCCGCACCGTGGCCGGCGGTGGTCGCCGTCGACCTGGTGGCGGGGGTGGCGCTGCTGGGGGTGGCGGTCGTCCGGCCGGCCGGTGGGTGGCTGGTGCGGACCGCGGCGGTCGCCGGGGCGGTTCTGATCGGGCACGGCCTGCTGGTGGGGCTGGCCGACCCGGTCGGTGAAGGGGTGGTCCTGGCGGTGGTGCTCGTCGCCGGGCTGACCGTCGCCGCCGTCGGTCGGCGGGGGAGCGCGCCGCAGCGCACGGTGGCCGGTACGGCGCTCGCCGCCGCGCTGCTCGCGGTGCCGGCGGGTGCCGCCGTCGCCACGTTCGCCGTGGCGGCGCCGCCCTGGTGGCAGGTCCGGGCCGCGCTGGCCGCCGTCGTGCTGCTGGCCCTGGGCCTGTGGGCGGTCCGCCGCCACTGGCCCGACCTGACCGGGTACGCCTCGACCGCGCTCGCCCTGGCCCTCCCGGTCGTCGGCGTGGTGCCGGTGGCCGTACCGGCCGACGAACCCGTGGTGCTCTACGCCGCCGTGACGGTGCTGGTGGCCGTCCTCGGTGATCTGGCCGTCGGCCGGGCCGCCCCGCTGCGGGTGAGCGGGACCGTGCTGCTCGTCGTCGCGCTCGCCGCCGCCGTGCCGGTGACGGTGTCGGCGCTCGTCACCCCGTACGGCCACCTGCCGGCGCCCTGGTCCGGTGCGCCGTCGCCGGTGTCCGCGCCGGGGGCCTGGCCGGTGGGGCTGGCGCTGGTGCTGGTGGCGCTCGCCGCGACCGTGGCCGCCCGCGCCGTCGGCCTGCGAGCGGTCGCGGCGGCCGGGGCGTCCGGGGCGCTCGCCGTACCGGTGCTGCTGGTGGCGGCCGGCGCGCCCTGGCCGCTGGTGCCGGCCGCCGCCCTGCTCATGGGGGTCGCCGCCGTGCTGCTCGCCGCGTTCGCCGCACCCCGACCTCCGCTCGGCCCCGTCGCGTCGACCGTCGGGCTGGTCCTCGCCGCGTCGGGGCTGCTCGGTGCGTCGGCGACCCGCGCCGGCACCCTCGCCGCGCTCGGCGTCGCGCTGGTGGCGGCGACGGCGGCCGGGACGGCCGGCCGGTCGGCCGGGGTGCGGCTCGCGGGGTGCCTCGTCGCGGTCACCGCCGCGACCGGGTTCGCGCTCGCCGCGGCGCGGGCCGCCGGGCTGCCGCCGCGGACGGCGGCGTTCGGTGTGCTGGCCGTCGCCGCGCTCACGATGGCCGTGGCGGCGCTCGCCGCCACGCGGCTCGGTCCGCGGACCGCGGTGGCGCTGGACGGCGCCGCGCAGGCGGTGGCCCTGGTGGCGCTGCTGCTCACCACCGGCTCGCCCCGGCACGCGGCCACGGTCTGCGTGCTGTGGGGCGCCGCCGTCGCGCTGCGGGTGCTGCGCCCGGGCGAGCCGGTCGAACGGCGGTGGGCATTCGTCGGGATCGCCGGTGGCAGCGAGCTGCTGGGCGCCTGGCTGCTGCTGGTCGTCGGTGGCGTCACGCTGGTCGAGGCGTACACCCTGCCGGCGGCGGCCCTCGCCCTCGCCGCGGGCCTGGTGGCGCTACGGACCCGACCCGGGCTGACGAGCTGGCCGGCGCTCGGGCCGGGCCTCGCGGCGGCGCTGCTGCCCAGTCTCGCGCTGGTGCTCGGGTCGCCCGACCCGCAGCCGTGGCGGCGGCTCCTGCTCGGCGTCGCCGCGGTCGCCACCGTGCTCGCCGGGGCCACCCGCCGCTGGCAGGCGCCGGTGGTGCTCGGCACCGTGACGCTCACCCCGCTCGCACTGCACGAGCTGGCCCGGAGCTGGGACCTGCTGCCCCGGTGGATCTTCCTGGCCCTCGGCGGGCTGGCGCTCATCGGGCTGGCGGCCACGTACGAGCGACGTCGGCGGGATCTGGCCCGCCTGCGTACGGCCATCGGCAGGATGGACTGAGGTAGGGCGGGCCCTACCGGCGGTTCGGGGGTGTACGGGATTATTCAGCGCTACCGCGTGGGGGAGGCTCGGTAACAGGCATGCACGAGGTACGCCGACCGAGGGCGAGGGGGCAGGGCATGGGACGTGCAACGGCGGTGGATCCGTCGGCACGGCGGGGGAGCGACTACGCCGAACTGTCCCGGCGTGTGCGGGCGGCCGGGCTGCTGACCCGGCGCCCGGGCCGCTACCTGACCCGGATCGTCCTGACCCTCGGCGTCTACGTCGCGGTCTGGGCGGCCGTCGTCGGAACCGGTGACTCGTGGGCGCAGCCGGTCCTCGCCGTGGTGCTGGCCGTGGCCACCACCCAGGTGGCGTTCCTCGGACACGACGCCGGCCACCGGCAGATGTTCCGGCGGCGCGGACCCAGCGAACTCGTCGGGCTGCTCACCGGCAACCTGGCCATCGGGCTCAGCTACGGCTGGTGGGTCGACAAGCACAACCGGCACCACGCCAACCCGAACCACGCCGACGAGGACCCGGACGTGGGGGCGGGCGCGCTGGCCTGGACGTACGAGCAGGCCGCCGACACCCGCGGCGTCGCCCGCTGGATGGCCCGCCGGCAGGCGTGGCTCTTCTTCCCGATGCTGCTGCTGGAGGGCCTCAACCTGCACGTGGCGAGCATCCGCGCGATCGTCGGGCGGGAGCCCGGCGGGGGCTTCCGTACGCCGATGCGCCACCGCGCCGTCGAGGCGCTGCTGCTGGCGCTGCACACCGGCGCGTACGCGGGCGTGCTGCTGCTGACCATGTCGCCGGTCAAGGCGCTGGTCTTCGCCGCGATCCACCAGGGGCTGTGGGGGCTCTACATGGGCTGCTCGTTCGCGCCGAACCACAAGGGCATGCCGATGCCGGACGGCGACGACGAGTTGGACTACCTGCGCAAGCAGGTGCTGACGGCACGGAACGTGCGGGGCGGGCCGTTCGTCGACGCCGCGCTCGGCGGGCTCAACCTCCAGATCGAGCACCACCTCTTCCCGAACATGCCGCGGGCGAACCTGCGGCGGGCCCGGCCGATCGTGCGCGCGTACTGCGCCGAGGTGGGCGTCCCGTACGCCGAGACCGGGCTGGTCGACTCGTACCGGCAGGCGTTGGCGCACCTGCACGAGGTGGGGCGCCCGCTGCGCGGGAGGTGAGCGGCGACCGGGTCGGCGTCCGTGGCCCGGTCGCGGTGCCGGACGCCACGCCGCTGCTGGTCGGCGACGGTTCGAACCCACCGGTAGGGTCAGCGCATGGCAGACGTGCTCACCGCGGAGGCGGTGCGAGACGAGCTGAACGGGCTGGTGGGCTGGTCGGGAGACCCCGCCGGGATCACCCGTAGCGTGGAGCTGGCCAGCTTCCCGGACGCCATCGCGGTGGTGGACCGGGTGGCCGTGGTGGCCGAGGAGATCGACCACCACCCCGACATCGACATCCGCTGGCGGACCGTGACCTTCCGCTGCGTCACCCACTCGATTGGCGGGGTCACCCGCCGTGACCTGGACCTGGCGCGCCGGATCGACCAGATCGTGGGAGCGTCCGATGAGATTTGAGATCAGCAAGGTGCTGGACGCCATCGAGGGCCGGGTCTGCACCGACCCGTCGCTGGCCCGGGCGGTCCTCGACCTGGCCGAGGTGATCCGCTACCAGGACATCGACGGCGGACGGCCGGCGAGCCTGCTGCGGCTCGGCATGGTGATCGACGCGCTGGCCCGCGAGCTGGAGGAGGACAGCGTCCCGGTCTACGCGGTGGTGCACCGGGCCCTGCTCTCCGATGCCGACCTGACCTCCAACGAGCGCATGGTGGTGCGCCGCTGGGCCGACGACGGCCTGGTCGAGGTGCTCGACAACCCCGGCGACCGGATGCTGGAGGTGGCCGACCTGCTCGGTCTGCCGGTGGTCACCCGGGTCCGCTCCGACGGCCTGCGCGGGCGCTACCCGTGGCTGGTGGACCAGCCCGGCCGGGTCGTCGCCCCGGTGCCGGGCGCCGGTGGGCCGGTCTTCATCGCCCACGTCGGCGGTGGGCACACCCCGGTCGAGGGTGAGCGCTCGCCGGCCGGCGCCAAGCTCCTCAGCCGCCACTGGCGGTGCCCCGAGTCCGGGTGCGCGCTCTTCGGCGGTGGCGGAGGCGGTGGCGCCTTCGCCGACCTGGCCCGCGTCGTCGAACGCAGCCCGGCCGCGCAGCCGCCGCCGACCCTGCGTGGCGGCGTACCGACGTGTCCCCGGCACGGCGTCCGCCTCGGCGACGCCGGTCCCCGGCCCCGCGCCGAGGTCCTCGCCGTCCGCATCGGCGGGCTGATCCGGCGTCGCTTCGTCCTCACCGAGGAGCAGTCGGTGATGATCGGCCGCGCCCCCGAGCAGTCCGGTGGCGTCGTCCTCGGGCAGTGGCTCAACGACGAGGCCCGCCGCTGGATCAGCCGCAGCCACGTCCGGTGCGAGCTGCGCGTAGGTGAGGTCGTCGTGACCGACGTGAGCACCAACGGCTCCGGCATCCGCCCGGCCGGCTCGATGGCGGAGGCCGACCGGATCCCGCTGGCACCGCAGCAGTCCCGGGTGCTCGGTGAGGGCGACATGGTCGAGCTGTACCCGGGCGTGCAGATCGGCCGCCCCGGCGAACTTCCCGCCGGCGCGCCGTACACCCCTGCATCGGTCATGGCCGAGGCACCCACCATGGCCATGCGCCTGCCCCGCTGAGCGCGTAGGGAACGCGGAAGGGCGCCGGGACCCGTCGGTCCCGGCGCCCTTCCGTCGTACGTACGCTCAGCCGGCCAGCACGGCCGCGAGCTGTGCCACGGCGTGGTCGATCTCGTCGGCGGTGATCACCAGCGGCGGGGCGAGACGGATGGTGGAGCCGTGGGTGTCCTTCGCGAGCACCCCGCGCTGCATGAGCCGCTCGCAGGCCTCCCGGCCGCTCATCAGCGCCGGGTCGATGTCCACACCCGCCCAGAGGCCGCGCACCCGCACGCCGACCAGGCCCTTGCCGACCAGCGCCTGGAGACCGGCGTTCAGCCGCTCGCCCAGCTCGGCCGAGCGGCGCTGGAACTCGCCGGTGGCCAGCATACGGACCACCTCGGTCGCCACCGCGCAGGCCAGCGGGTTACCACCGAAGGTGGAGCCGTGCTGGCCGGGCTTGAGGACGCCGAGCACGTCGGCGTTGGCGGCCACCGCCGACACCGGCACGATGCCGCCGCCCAGCGCCTTGCCCAGCAGGTACATGTCCGGCACGACGCCCTCGTGGTCGCAGGCGAAGGTCTCGCCGGTCCGGCCCAGGCCGGACTGGATCTCGTCGGCCACGAAGAGCACGTTGCGCTCGGTGCAGACCCGGCGTACGCCCGGCAGGTAGCCCTCCGGCGGCACCACCACGCCCTGCTCGCCCTGGATCGGCTCCAGCAGCACCGCGACGGTGTTCTCGTCGATCGCCGCCTCCAGCGCCGCGAGGTCACCGTAGGGGACCACGGTGAAGCCCGGCGTGTACGGCCCGAAGTCGGCCCGCGCGTCCTCGTCGGTGGAGAAGCTGACGATGGTGGTCGTACGGCCGTGGAAGTTGCCCTCGGCGACCACGATGTTCGCCTGGCCCGGCGCGACACCCTTGACCTGGTAGCCCCACTTGCGGGCCACCTTGATGCCGGTCTCCACCGCCTCGGCGCCCGTGTTCATCGGCAGCACCAGGTCCTTGCCGCAGAGCGCGGCCAGCTCCCGGCAGAAGTCGGCGAACTGGTCGTGGATGAACGCCCGGCTGGTCAGCGTCAGCTTGTCCAGCTGCTCGTGGGCGGCCTGGATGAGCGTCGGGTGCCGGTGGCCGAAGTTCAGCGCCGAGTACCCGGCGAGGCAGTCGAGGTACCGACGGCCGTCCACGTCGGTCACCCAGGCGCCCTCGGCGGAGGCGACCACCACGGGCAGCGGGTGGTAGTTGTGCGCGGTCCACCGCTCAGCGTCCCGGACCGCACCGGGCGTCCGCAGCATGTCCTCGATCACTTGCTCGCCTTTCCCTGACGGAGTCGCAACGTGCAGCACTTCGGGCCACCGCCGGCCTTACGCAGCTCGGACAGGTCGACACCGATGGTCTCGTAGCCCCGGTCGCGCAGCTTGGCGGCCAGGTCGGTGGCCTGCGCCGGCAGCACGACGTGCCGGCCGTCGCTGACCGCGTTCAGGCCCAGCACCTCAGCGTCGGCCATGGTCGCGTGGACGGCGTCCGGGAAGAGCCGGCGAAGCACCGCCTGGCTGCCCGGCGAGAACGCCTCCGGCAGGTACGCCACGGTCCGCTCGTCGAGCACCGTGAGCGCGGTGTCCAGGTGGTAGAAACGCGGGTCCACCAGCTGCATGGTGATCACCGGGTAGCCGAAGACCTCCTGCAGCTGTGCGTGCGAGGCGTGCGCGGTGCGGAAACCGGTGCCGGCCAGCAGGTAGTCGCCGACCAGCAGGACGTCGCCCTCGCCCTCGTTGACGTGCTTCGGGTCGTACATCTCGAAGCCGGCGGCCTCGAACCAGGCCCGGTACGCGGGCGCCTCGTCGGCGCGCTGCGGGTCCCGGAACTGCACGGCCATCGCCTTGTCGTCGATCACGGTCCCGCCGTTCGCGGCGAAGACCATGTCGGGCAGGCCCGGCACCGGAGTGATCTCCTCGACGGTGTGGCCCAGCTCCCGGTAGACCTCGCGCAGCTTCTCCCACTGCCGGATCGCCAGGTCGGCGTCGACCGGGGCGGTCGGATCCATCCACGGGTTGATGGCGTAGTCGACGGCGAAGTACGTCGGCCGGCACATCAGAAAGCGCTGGCTGGTGGCGTCCATCGTCATTGTCCTGCTCCCAGGGGTCGGGCGCGCCCGGCCACCTTCGGCCCACGGGCTGGCGCCGTTGCTCAACGTTATGCGCCGCCGATGGAGGGATCCACCGTTGGACCTTGCGGAGGCCAGCCGATCGTTGCGTCTGACGAATCCGCGGCGGCGTTTCGTTGCGTCACGGCCGCCGGGCGCGTCGGGGCGGCATCGGAGGGCCCGTCGCGGACCGGTCTGAGCGGCCCCCCGCCCCGCTCTGCCCCGGCCCGCCCCGGCCTGCCCGTTCCCGCGCGCCCGCCTCACTCCGCCCGGCCCTGTGGCGCCCGGCCCTGTTCCCAGCGGCCTGTTCCGTGCGGCCCTGTTCCGTGCGGCCCTGTTTTGTGTGCCCAGCTCCGCCCCGCCTTCTGCTCACAGCTCGGCTGGGCGGGAACGGCCCGCGAAGGGGTGATGTCTGTCAGACATCACGCGCTCCTGAATGATCGGCCCCACCGCCACCGGGGAATCCGCCTTGATCCACTCGATGTCATTGATGTCGGGGTGTCGGAGTGTCGGGGACACCCCGACATCAATGACATCGTGATGATCTTGGCGCGGGGCGCGGGGCGCGGGGCGCGGGGCGCGGGGCGCGGGGCGCGGGGCGCGGGGCGCGGGGCGCGGGGCGCGGGGCGCGGGGCGCGGGGCGCGGAAACACTTCGGGGGCGGCGCATCGCTGCCCCCGAATCAGGGTGTTCGCCCGGCTGGTGAACCACCAGGCTGGTCGGGCTGGGTCGCCGGTGAACCACCGGCGCTCGCCGGCGCACCACCGGCGAGCCGGACAGTGCCCGCTAGAAGCGGTCCACAAACTGTGAGTCGAGCCACTCCCGGAAGCGGGCGACCCAGTCGCCGTCGGTGGTGGGCCAGTCGAACTGGCCGGTCATGGCGAGCACGCCGAGGACCACGGCGCCCAGGCCGGCGGTGATGCCGAGCAGCGCGTCGGTCTTGCCCGCGACGTGCCGCCGCCGGGTGGCGAGCAGCCCGAACACCGCCAGCACCGCGCCGAGGGCGCCGAGCGCGATGCCGTACCCGGCGAGGGTTCCCGTGAGCACGAAGAGCACGGCCGCGACGCCGGTGATCAGGCCGAGCGTGGCGAGCATGCTGGCCCGGGGCCGCGGACCGACGGCGGCGGGCCGCTCGACCCGGTCGTCGACACCGTCGTGGTCCCGGTCGACGGCCGGCTCCGGCGCCCGGCCGGTGGCGGGTACGACCGTGCGGTGCCGATCCGTCAGCGAGGTCGCGGTGCTGTCCCGGTCGGTGACCGACGTCGGGCCGGCGGCGCGGGCCGCGGCGGCGTCCCGGTCGAGGTCGACGGTGCGGCCTTCGAGCGTCCGCTCCAGCGTCGGGGCCTCCGTGCCGGTGACCCGCGGCTGACGCTGGGTCTCCTCGTCCGGGCCAGCCGTCGAGGCCGGGGCCACCGCGGCACGCTGCTCGGCCCGCCGCACGGCGTCGGCATCGTGGCCGTCCGTGGCAGTGGCGGGGGCCGCGTTGCTGCGGTACGTCGTCTGCTCGTCGTTCCGGTCCGCCACCTCCGGCGGGTCGACCCGGCCGGTCGTGTCGGCGCGGGTCCGGCCGTCCACACCGTCGTTCGACGCCGGCTCCGTGCGGCGCGAGAGGGAAGGAATCCTGACCACAACACACCTCCTGGTAAATGCGTTGGCGGCCGTCCAGTGGGTGGCGCCCACGCGTGACATCTCCGAGGTACCCCGTTGCGACCTCCGCGACACGCCCCACGCGCCGACGGTCGACGATGGCGGAGGCAGCGGCACCCACGCCGGGCTACCGTTGCCGTCGTGCCAGAGGGACACACCATCCACCGCCTGGCGGCCCGTCACGCCGAACTGTTCGCCGGGGACAAGGTGCACGCCGCCAGCCCGCAGGGCCGCTTCGCCGAGGGTGCCGCCCGGCTGACCGGCAGCGTCCTCGACGCCACCGAGGCGTACGGGAAGCACCTGCTGCACCACTACGCGGGCGAGCTCACCCTGCACGTGCACCTCGGGCTGTACGGGAAGTTCGCCGACGGCGCGGGGGAGCCGCCGGAGCCGGTCGGGCAGGTGCGTCTCCGGCTCACCAGCGACCGGCACTGGCTGGACCTGCGCGGGCCCACCGCGTGCGAGCTGCTCACCCCGCCCGAGGTGGCGGCGCTGCGGTCGCGGCTCGGCCCGGACCCGCTTCACGCCGACGCGGATCCGGAGCGGGCGTACGCGCGGATCTCCCGCAGCCCGACCCCGCTCGCGGCGCTCCTGCTCGACCAGTCGGTGGTGGCCGGCACGGGGTTGATCTTCGTCACGGAGGCGTTGTTCCGGGCGGGCCTGCCACCCACCCTGCCCGGCCGCGGGCTCAGCCGGGCCGGCTGGGAGGAGCTCTGGGCCGACCTGGTGGCGCTCATGCGCGTCGGGGTCGAACGTGGCCGGATCGACACCGTCCGGGACGTCCACTCACCGGAGGCGACGGGCCGGGCCGCGCGGGTCGACCGGCACGGTGGGGAGGTGTACGTCTACCGCCGCTCGGGCGCGCCCTGCCACCTCTGCGGCACGGAGGTCAGCCGCGGGTCGCTGGCCGGCCGCAACCTGTACTGGTGTCCCACCTGCCAGCGGGACTGATCACACCTCGTCCACCAGCCAGCGGACGATCTCGACGTGGTGCGCGAAGACGATGTCCGCGTCGATGCTCCACGCCAGCGTCTGCGCGATCGTCCAGCCCCGCACCCGGTCGCGGTCCAGGCCCAGGTCCCCGGTGAGCCGGTCCAGCCGACGGCGTACGGCGGCGGGGGAGTGGCCCAGCTCCCGACCCCGGACCATCGGCACGACACTGAACTCCCGCTCGCCGGTCAGCGGCTTCGGGTCGATGACCAGCCACGGCCCGCGGGCGGCCCGGAGCACGTTGCCGGCGTGCAGGTCCTGGTTGACGAGCACCTGCTCGCCCTGGTCGGGGGCCAGGTCGGCGATCAGCCCGAGCGCGGTGTCCAGCAGCCGCCGCTCGTACGGGCGGTCGGCGCGGTCCCACTTCACCGGCATCCGCTCCCGCCAGCCCGCGGCCTCCTCCGCGAGCGGGGTGAACGGCGGTCCCGCCGGTTTCCACAGCCGGGGCAGCAGCCCCACGACCACGTCCAGCGCCGCGTCGGCCGGTAGCTCGTGCAGGGGTGAGCCGGGTGTGCACCGCTCGACCAGCAGGGCCCGCCGGGCCGGGTCGTGCCGGAGCAGCCGGACGGCCCCGTCACCGGCCCAGTGGTCCAGGGCGGTCGCCTCGTGGACGCTGTCCGGGTCGGGATACTGGAGCTTGAGCACGGCCGGGGTCCCGTCGGGCAGCTCGGCCGGGAGGGCCAGCGACGCGAGCGCGTACGGGAAGGGTGGTCCGACGCGCAGCGACCACCGTGCGGCACACTCCGCGAGCAGGTCGGGCAGGGCGGCCAGCCATTCCCGCCCCGCCTCGGTGCCCCGCAGCCACCCCAGCCCCTCCGGCATCTCCATGCGTCGATGATGGCGGAACGGCAGGGGCGGCGGGTCAGCGGCCGGTGGTGCCGAGGGCCTCGACCGCCTTGCGGGCGGCGATGAGCACCGGGTCCCAGACCGGGGCGTACGGCGGGGCGTAGCCGAGGTCGAGGGCGGTCATGTCGTCCACCGTCATGCCGTTCCAGAGCGCCACGGCCAGGGTGTCGATCCGCTTCGCCGCCTCCGACCAGCCGACGATCTGCGCTCCGAGCAGCCGGCCGCTGGGCTTCTCGGCGATCAGCTTGACGGACATGAAGCGCGCTCCGGGGTAGTAGCCGGCCCGGTTGGTCGACTGGGTGATCACCGAGACGAAGTCGAACCCGGCGGCTCGGGCGTCCCGCTCGCGCAGGCCCGTGCGACCGACTTCCAGCTCGCACACCTTGGTCACGGCGGTCCCGATCACCCCGGCGAAGGTGGCGTAGCCGCCGCCGATGTTGATGCCGGCGACACGGCCCTGCTTGTTGGCGTGCGTGCCCAGGGGGATGTGGATCGGCATGCCGCTGACCCGGTGCAGGGACTCCACGCAGTCGCCGGCCGCCCAGACGTCCTCGACGCCGGGCACCCGCATCCGCCGGTCGACCCGGACCGCGCCGCTGGGGCCGATCGGCAGGCCGGCGGCCTGGGCGAGCGCGACGTTGGGGCGTACGCCCAGGCCGAGGACGACCACGTCGGCGGGGATGGGTCCCTCGGCGGTGACCACGGCGGACACCCGGCCGTCCCGCTCCTCCAGGCCGGTCACCGTGAGGCCGGCGCGGACGGCGATGCCGATGCCGCGCATCGCGTCGACGACCAGCTCGGCCATGTCCGGGTCCACGGTGGACATCGGCTGCTCGGCCTGCTCGACCAGCGTGACGGTGAGCCCGTGCTGGATGAGCGCCTCCGCCATCTCCACGCCGATGTAGCCACCGCCGACCACCACCGCCCGCCGGGGCTTCGGATCGGCCTCCAGCCAGTCGATCAGCGCCGCCCCGTCGTCGAGGGTCTGCATGCCGAAGACGCCGTCGACGTCGGTGTGGGCCCAGTCCGGCTTGATCGGGACGGCGCCGGTGGCGTACATCAGGGTGTCGAACCGCTCGCGGACCTCGCCGCCGCGCTCCAGGTCCGAGGCGACGACCTCGCGCCGGTCGAGGTCGATGGCGGTGACCTCGTGCCGCAGGCGTACGTCGATGTCGAAGTCGGTCCGGAAGGTCTCCGGGTCCCGGGCGACGAGCTGGTCGCGGTCGGACACCAGGCCGCTGACCCAGTACGGGATGCCGCACGCCGAGTAGGACGTGAAGTGCCCCCGCTCGAAGGCGACGATCTCCAGGTCCCGCTTGTCGCGGCGGCGTCGGGCCTGGGACGCCGCCGCCATGCCGGCGGCGTCGCCGCCGATGACGATCAGTCGTTGCGCCACACGCGCCATCCTGTCACGGCGAGCTCAGCTCCGGGTCTGTCGCGCCACGTCGGCGACGACGTCGACCAGCCGGTTGGTACGCGCGAAGACGGCTCGCTGCCGCGCGGCCCCGCTGCCGTGGCGGCGCAGCCCGGCGAGCAGGTCGGTCACCTCGGCGAGGTCGCCGTGCCGCTCCAGCGCGGGGGAGAGCCGCTCGACGAGTTGGTCGAGCAGGTCCCACGCCGGCCGCAGTTCCCCGTCGGTGAGGTCGACGCCGTCGCCCTCCAGCCCGTCGTGCGCCGCCCGCCAGTGGGCCGCCACCAGCAGGTGGTGGTCGGTGCGGACGGCCGGTCGGCCGGCGGCGATGTCGTCCCTCGCGGTGGCCACCATGCCGCGGACCAGTGCGGCCACCAGCACGGCGTCGTCCACCGACGGGCAGACGTCGCCGATCCGGATCTCCACCGTCGGGTACTTCGCCGACAGCCGGGCGTACCAGTAGAGCATCCCCTCGTCGAGCATCACCCCGCTGGCGATGAGCTGCCGGATCAGCCGCTCGTAGTGTTCGTGCGACTCGAGGAACGGGGTCGGCGCCACCGACGGCCAGCGTTCCCACTCCACCGACCGCCAACTCGCGTAGCCGGTGTCCACCCCGGCGGCGAAGGGGGAGTTGGTGGTCACCGCGTGCAGCACCGGCAGCCACGGCCGGACGTGGTTGAGCACCTGCACGCCGGTCTCCGGGTCGGGCACCCCGACGTGCACGTGCATGCCGTTGTTGCCGGGGCCGGGCACCAGCAGCCGGAACCGTTCGATCATCCGGTCGAAGCGGGGCTTGTCGACGACCGGCGGCACCGGGCCCTCCACCGGGCCGGTGCCGATGGCGAGCAGGCGTACGCCGGCCCGCTCGGCGGCGTCGGCCAGGGCGGCGCGCAGCACCCCGAGGGAGTGCCGGATCGAGCTGAGCTCCAGCCCCGGTGGGCTGCCGATCTCGATCTGGCTGGTCTGGAACTCGCGTTCCACCTGACCGCGCAGCTCGGCCGGCACCTGCTCCATGACGAGGTCGACGGCGGGCACCGCGGTGCCGGTGTGCGGGTCGACGAGCAGGAACTCCTCCTCGACACCCACGGTCAGCAGGTCGGCTCGCCGGTCTCCCGCACGGGGCGCCTCCGCCACCTGGCCGGTCATCGCCATCACCGTCCGTTTCCTCGCCGGTCGCGGTCCGTCCGCTTCGGGCGTCCGGGTGGTTACCCACCGTGGCGGCGCGGGGAAACGCGGCGTCGGCGTGTCGGGATCACGCCGTGTGACGTGACAGCGCGGCCTAGCCTGGACCCGTGCCGGGAGTGCCGGGGTTGCTGCTGGGGTTGTGGGCGGGGACGCTCACCCAGCTGGTCGTCTTCGCGGACCGCCCGGCGGAGTTCCTGGCCGGTGCGGCGCTGGCGCTGGTCGCCGCTCTGCTCACGGTCCACCTGGCCGCCGCCGCCGTCGCTCCCCGTGCGGGGCGACGCGCGAGCAGGCTGCGGGCGTGGGTCCGGCGTCGCCGGGTGCCCCGCCAGGTCGACCCGGACGCGGCCGGCCGGCCCCGCCCTCGAGCGCCCGGGGCGCACCCCTCGGCCGCGTAGCACCGCGCGCGGCCGATTCCGCCGTCGTCCGCGCCCGCGACGAGTGTCGTCGCCGAGGCGCCTCCGGAATCGGACCGAGGGGTTCACCATGCTCGCCTTTTCACCACTGCACGACGCCGTCGGCGCCGCGGGCGCCGCGCTCTCCTGGCTCACCGCCCTGTTGGAACCGGTGGCCGGTGGCACGGCCACCGCCGCGTCGATCGTCGTCCTCACCGTGGCCGTGCGGTTGCTCATCGCGCCGCTCACCGTCGCGCAGGCCCGTGGGGAGCGGCGCCGCGCGGCTCTCGCCCCCCGGGTCACCGAGCTCCGGCGGCGGTACGCGGACGACCCTGCCCGCTTCCAGTCCGAACTGTTCGCCCTCTACCGCTCCGCCGGTGCGAACCCGGTGGCCGGCTGTCTTCCACTGCTGGTGCAGGCGCCGGTCCTGCTGGTGTTGTACCGGCTCTTCAGCACCGCGGACGGCGGCACGGGGCTGCTCGACGAGCGACTGGCCGGGGTGGCCCTGGGTCATCACCTCGCCGACGGGCTGAGCGTCCCGGTGGTGGCGTTGTTCGGAGTGCTGCTGTCGGTGCTGCTGGCCCTGGCCTGGTGGACGTCGCGGCGGATGCGGCGGGCGGCGTCCGCGACCGGGACGGTGGCCGGTACGCCGATCGAGGGGCCGGGTGCGGCCACCCTCGGCCGGGTGCTGCCCCTGCTGCCGTACGTGACCGTGCTGGTCGCGCTGGTGCTGCCGCTGGCGGCGGTGATCTACCTGGTCACCACCACGGCCTGGTCGGCGCTGGAGCAGGTGGTGCTGCGCCGCCCGCTGGTGACTCCCGGCGATGCCGCGTCACATCGACGTTGACAACTGCGTGGACGACACGTACAACTCGTGAGAGAGCGCTCTCTCGACCCGTCCCCGCAGAGAGGCACGTCCATGCGACCTGCACCGGCGGCATCGGCCGCCCCGCCCGCCCGACGCCGGCTTCCGCTGGCGCTCGCCCTGCTCACCGTCACCACCACCGCCCTGGCCGGGGTCACCGCGACCGCCGACGCCGCCGTACCGGCGCCGGCACCCGGCTGGAGTCTCGTGTGGAGCGACGACTTCACCGGCGCGGCCGGCACGCTGCCGTCCGCGGCCAACTGGATCATCGACACCGGCACCAGCTACCCGGGTGGCCCGCCCAACTGGGGCACGGGTGAGATCCAGACGTACACCGCCAGCACGGCCAACGTCAGCCACGACGGTGGCGGCAACCTGCGGATCACGCCGCTGCGCGACGGCTCGGGCCGGTGGACGTCCGCCCGGATCGAGACCGTCCGCAGCAACTTCAAGCCGACGGCCGGCGGTGTGCTGGCGATCGAGGGCCGGATCCGGATGCCCGACGTCACCGGCGCCCAGGCGTCCGGCTACTGGCCGGCCTTCTGGGCGCTGGGCTCGCCGTACCGGGGCAACTACCAGAACTGGCCGGGCATCGGCGAGTTCGACGTGATGGAGAACGTCAACGGGATCAACTCGGTCTGGGGGGTGCTGCACTGCGGCGTCGCCCCCGGCGGTCCGTGCGACGAGTTCAACGGCATCGGCGCGTCCCGGGCCTGCCCCGGCAGCACCTGCCAGTCGGCGTTCCACACCTACCGCTTCGAGTGGGACGCCTCGGTCAGCCCCCAGCAACTGCGGTGGTACGTCGACGGGCAGCTCTACCACTCGGTGAGCCAGTCCCGGGTCGGTGAGCCGTACTGGTCGCAGATGACCAACCACGCCGGTTACTTCCTCCTGCTCAACGTGGCCATGGGCGGGGCGTTCCCGAACGGGGTGGCCGGCGGCGCCACGCCCACGGCGGCGACCGTGCCGGGTCGGTCGATGCTCGTCGACTACGTCGCCGTCTACAACCGGGGCGGCGGCACGACCCCGCCGCCGACGACCCCGCCGCCGGGCGGCGTGCGGGACGCGTACGCGACGATCCAGGCCGAGTCGTTCAACGCCCAGAACGGGGTGCTGGTCGAGGCGTGCGCCGAGGGTGGGCAGAACATCGGCGCGTTGCGCAACGGGGACTGGGTTCGCTTCGACAACGTCGAGTTCGGCGCGACGCCGCCGCGGGACTTCGTCGCCCGGGTGGCCTCGGGTGCGGCCGCCGGCGTGAGCGGCCTGGTGGAGGTGCGGCTGGACAGCCCCACCAGCCCGCCGATCGGCAGCTTCGCCATCGCCAACACCGGTGGCTGGCAGAGCTGGCGTTCGGTGCCCGGCAACGTCGCGGGTCCCACCGGCCGCCGAACGGTCTACCTGACCTTCTCCAGTGGCCAGCCGAACGACTTCGTCAACGTCAACTGGTTCAGCTTCCGCCGCTGAGGTGCAAGGAAGGGCCCCCTCTTAACGCCTCGCGTTGTAGAAGGGGCCCTTCTTAACACCCGCGCGCAGTGCTGGACACAACAGTTAACAGTCTTAATAATAAGCGGAACGTAGACGTCCGTGGATGAAGTCCCGGTGTGGAGGGTCGTATGAAGCGTTCCAGATCCCTTGTCCTGTCCCTGGTCACCGTGGTGATCGCCGCCCTCGGGGCGGCCTGGGTGGCGATGCCGGCGTACGCGGCCGGCCCGAGCGCGACCTTTGTCAAGACCTCCGACTGGGGCAGCGGGTGGGAGGGGAAGTACACCATCACCAACGGCGGCAGCAGCACGATCAACGGCTGGAGCCTCGCGTTCGACCTGCCCGCCGGCACGTCGGTTGGGACGTACTGGGACGCGATGCTGACCTCGTCCGGCCAGCGGTACACGTTCACCAACCGGTCGTGGAACGGCTCCGTCGCGCCGGGCGCCTCGGTCTCCTTCGGCTTCATCGCGAGTGGACCCGGCTCCCCGATGAACTGTCAGCTCAACGGGGCGGCCTGCGGTGGCGGCATCACCCCCACCACAGCGCCGCCCACCACAGCGCCGCCCACCACGGCACCGCCGACGACCCCACCCCCCACCCCGCCTCCGCCCACCACCCCGCCGCCCACCACCCCGCCGCCCACCGGCCTGCCGAAGCACATCCTCACCGGCTACTGGCACAACTTCGACAACCCCGCCGTCGAACTGCGGCTGCGGGACACCCCGGCCGAGTACGACGTGGTCGCCGTGGCGTTCGCCGAGGCCACCGCCACCCCGGGCGCGGTCACCTTCGCCGTCGACCCCGGGCTGTCCACCGCCCTCGGCGGCTACTCCGACGCGGACTTCTCCGCCGACGTCCGCACTATCCAGAGCCGGGGCAAGAAGGTCATCATTTCGGTCGGCGGGGAGACCGGCCGGGTCGCCGTCAACGACGCGGCGTCCGCGCGGGCCTTCAGCGACTCGGTGTACGCGCTGATCCAGCGCTACGGGTTCGACGGCGTCGACATCGACCTGGAGAACGGCCTGAACCCGACGTACATGGCGCAGGCCCTGCGCGCGCTGCGGACGAACGTCGGCTCCAAACTGATCATCGCCATGGCCCCGCAGACCATCGACATGCAGAACCCGGCCGGCAGCTACTTCAAGCTGGCCCTCGACATCCGGGACATCCTCACCGTCGTCAACACCCAGTTCTACAACTCCGGTGCGATGCTCGGCTGCGACCAGAACGCCGCGTACGCCCAGGGGACGGTGAACTTCATCGTCGCGCTGGCCTGCATCCAGTTGGAGGCGGGGCTGCGCCCCGACCAGGTCGGGCTCGGCCTGCCGGCCGGACCCGGGGCGGCCGGCGGCGGCATCGTCGCGCCCAGCGTGGTCAACGCCGCCCTGGACTGCCTGACCCGGGGCACCAACTGCGGCAGCTTCCGGCCGCCGCGCACCTACCCCGGCCTCCGTGGCGCGATGACCTGGTCGGTGAACTGGGACGTCAGCAACGGCAACGGGTTCGCGCGTACCGTCGCCCCGCACCTGGACACCCTGCCCTGACCCGCGCGGCCGGCCCGTCGCCCGGCGGGCCGGCCCCGCCGCACCACCGGTCCCGCTCCACCGCACCGACCGGGCACGACCCTCCCGCGCCACCGGCCCGCCCCGCGTCGGCCGGCGATCCCGCCCATCCCCGGGCGGACCCCCCACCACCGGTCCCTGGAGGCCATCGTGAGACTCCGCTCCCCACGCGCGGCGACGTTCGCCGTCGCGCTCGTCGCAGCCCTGGTCGCGGCTGCCGTCGTGGCCCCACCGGCCGCGTCCGCCGCCACCGCCGCCTTCGTCCGCACCTCCAGCTGGGGCAGCGGGTACGAGGCCAAGTTCACTGTCACCAACGACACCTCGGCGAGCATCAGCTCCTGGAACGTGCAGTTCGACCTGCCCGCCGGCAGCTCGCTCGGCACCTTCTGGGACGCCCGGCTGACCACCTCCGGGCAGCACGTCACCGCGGTCAACCAGTCCTGGAACGGCACGCTCGCCCCCGGCGCCAGCACCTCGTTCGGCTTCGTGGTCAGCGGCACCGGCGACCCGGTCAACTGCACGGTCAACGGCGGCGCCTGCACCGGCGGAGGCGGGGGCAACCCCTCCGCCCCGGCCACTCCCGGCGGCCTGCGGGTCACCGGCACCACCGCCTCCTCGGTGGCGCTGGCCTGGAACGCCGTCGGCGGCACGGCCACCGGCTACCGGGTGTACGAGGGATCGACCGTCCGGGCCACCCTCACCGGCACCTCCACAACGGTCACCGGGCTCGCCGCCTGCTCCGCGCACAGCTACACCGTGGCGGCGTACAACGCCTCCGGTGAGTCGGCGAAGTCCGCGCCGGTCTCCGCCACCACCACCGGCTGCACCGGGGGCACCGCCGGAATGGCCGTCGCGCCCTACCTCTACCCGGGCTGGGGCGACCCGCCCGCGCCGTCGACGGTGATGGGGGCGACCGGGGTCAAGTGGTTCACCATCGCGTTCGTGCTCTCCGGCGGCGGCTGCACCCCGGCCTGGGACGGCACCGGCCCGCTCACCGGGGGCGTGCACGCCAGCACCATCGCCGCGATCCGGGCCGCCGGCGGTGACGTGATCCCGTCCATCGGCGGGTGGAGCGGCAACAAGCTCGGCCCGAACTGCTCCTCCGCGGCCGCGCTGGCCGGGGCGTACCAGCAGGTGATCAACGCGTTCGGGCTGAAGGCGATCGACATCGACATCGAGAACAGCGACGAGTTCGAGAACGAGGTGGTGCAGGACCGGATCCTCGGCGCGCTGAAGATCGTCAAGCAGAACAACCCGGGGATCAAGACCATCATCACCTTCGGCACCTCGACCACCGGGCCGAACTACTGGGGCACCCGGCTGATCAACCGGGCCAACGCGCTCGGCGCGAACATCGACACCTTCACCATCATGCCGTTCGACTTCGGTGGCGGCGCGAACATGTACCAGAGCACGGTCAACGCGGCCGAGGGGCTGAAGAACACGCTGAAGACCGCCTTCGGCTGGTCGGACGCCACCGCGTACGCGCACATGGGCATCTCCGGCATGAACGGCCTCTCCGACCAGCAGGAGTTGACCTCGCCGGCCACCTGGACGCAGATCCGCGACTGGGCGAAGGCCCGCAGCCTGTCCCGGTTCACCTTCTGGTCGGTCAACCGGGACCGTCCCTGCCCGGGCGGCGGCGTGGTGGCCCACTGCTCCGGCATCGCCCAGAACACCTGGGAGTTCACCTCGATCACCGCGAAGTACTGAGCGAAGGGCGTCGCGGTCAGCGACCGGCGGTCACCGACTGCCGGTCGCGCCGTGCCCGCCGCTTGCGGATCTTCTTCATCGCCCAGCTGACGACCATGACGGCGAAGACGGCGAAGATGGCGTAGTTGAACCAACTGCTGTACCGGTCCACGTCCTTCCAGCGGGAGCCGAGCGCGTAGCCCAGAGCGACGATCAGCGTGTTCCACACGCCGCTGCCCAATGTGGTGAAGAGGATGAACTCGGCAATCGGCATCCGGTTCGCTCCGGCCGGGACGGAGACCAGGCTGCGGACCACCGGCACCAGCCGGCCGAAGAGCACCGCCCACCGGCCGTGCCGCTCGAACCAGCGGTCAGCCTTCTCCAGGTCGTCGGAGTCCACCAGCGGGATGTGGTCCAGCCAGCGCTTCAACCGCTCCTCGCCCAGGGCCGCGCCGAGCCAGTAGAGCAGCAGTGCTCCGCCCAGCGATCCGGCCGTCGCGGCGAGCACGATCAGCACCACGTTGAACCGGCCCGCGGAGGACAGGTAGCCCGCCATCGCCAGCACGATCTCGCTGGGAATGGGCGGAACGACGTTCTCCAGTGCGACCAGCAACGCCACGCCGAGCGCACCCATCGCGTCGATGACGTCGGCCACCCACCCGGTCAGCCCGGTGAACTGGGAGGGGTCCACGTCCTGCGCGACTGCCATGGTTGTCCTTCCGCCGGCGGCCGGGGGATCGGACAGTGGTACCCGGGCCCCCGCCACTTACACCGCCGGGTGGTGACGGCCACGCGGGAACCGCACGGCGCGCTCAGCCCTCCGGGTGCAGCAGGGTGTCGGCCGGGCCGTGGTGCCAGCCGGTGAAGGTCACCCGCAGTCCCGCACCGGTCGGCGAGCAGCAGTACGGGCCGGCCGCCGCCACCGCCTCCGGGGCGAGTGGCGCGAGCCGGACCAGTCGCCACGACCCGCTCCCGACCCGGGCCCGGACGGTCAGCGCGTCACCGGCCCGGCTCACGCGGACGGTGACCTCCCGCCCGGCCCACTCCGGCACCGCGGCGACCGACCAGTCCGACAACCCCCGGGTGACCACCGCGCCGACCTGCGGCTGGCCGTCACTCACCTCCACACCGGCCTTGACCCAGGTGTCGGAGTCCACCCGGACGAGGACACCGGCCTGGTCGAACTGCGCGCCGTAGTCGAGCAGGAAGCTGACCTCCACCGCCGCGCCGGCGGGCAGCGGCGCGAGCAGCGCCGGGGCGTCGTCGTGCACGAAACCGTACGAGGTGTGCCGCCACAGGTCGGTGTTCTCGCCCGGCTCCACCACCAGCCCGCCGTCGGGCACGCTCTCCACGCGCACCGGCCGGTTCCACCACTCGCCCTCTGCCCAGTCGACCCGCCGCAATTCCATGCCGGCGACCGTACCGCCGCTCGCGTTTGCCGGACGCGGCGATTGGAGACATCAGACAGGCATGGGTGACAGGTGGTATTCCGAGGCCGTCGTGTACTGCCTCGACATCGACACGTTCGCGGACTCCGACGGCGACGGGGTCGGTGACATCCGTGGCCTCATCGGCCGGCTGGACTACCTGGCCCGGCTGGGGGTGACGTGCCTCTGGCTGCATCCGATCCACCCGTCGCCGAACAGGGACGACGGGTACGACGCGACGGACTTCTACAACGTCGACCCGCGCTTCGGCACGCTGGGGGACTTCGCCGAACTGCTGCACCAGGCCCAGAACCGGGGCATCCGGGTGATCATCGACCTGGTCGTGAACCACACGTCCGACCAGCACCCGTGGTTCCAGTCCGCCCGCTCGTCGCCCGACTCGGAGTACCGGGACTGGTACGTCTGGTCCGACCACGAGCCGGACGACCGCTACCAGGGCATGGTCTTCCCAGGGGAGCAGCACGAGACGTGGACCTACGACCGCACCGCCAAGTCGTGGTTCTACCACCGGTTCTACACGTTCCAGCCGGACCTGAACATGGCCAACCCGGCGGTCCGCGCCGAGGTCAAGAAGATCATGTCGTTCTGGCTCCAGCTCGGCGTCTCCGGTTTCCGGATGGACGCGGTGCCGTTCATCATCGAGCAGACCGAGCCGGGCAACCCCAACTCGCCGAAGGACTTCGAGTTCCTCACCGAGATGCGCCAGCACGTGCAGTGGCGCCGGGGCGACGCCGTCCTGCTCGCCGAGGCGAACGTCGAGCCGGACCAACTGCCGACCTTCTTCGGCGACAGCGGCGGCTCCGCCAACCGGGTGCACATGCTCTTCGACTTCATGCTCAACGGGCGGCTGATGCTGGCCCTGGCCCGGCAGGACCCGGAGCCGGTCATCGAGGCGCTGCGGGACACCCCGGCCCTGCCCGAGGGCGGGCAGTGGGCCACCTTCCTGCGCAACCACGACGAGATCGACCTGTCCCGGCTCACCGCCGAGCAGCGCAACCAGGTGTACGCGCAGTTCGGCCCCGACGAGGACATGCGCATCTACGACCGGGGCATCCGGCGCCGGCTCGCCCCGATGCTCGGCAACGATCGGCGGCGCATCGAGCTGGCGTACGCCCTCCAGTTCTCGCTGCGCGGCACCCCGGTGCTGCGCTACGGCGAGGAGATCGGGATGGGGGAGGACCTGTCGCTGCCCGGCCGGGAGGCGATCCGTACCCCGATGCAGTGGTCGTTCCAGCCGAACGCCGGCTTCTCCACGGCCGACCCGGAGAAGCTGGTGCGCCCGGTGATCGACAAGGGTGACTTCAGCTACGAGAAGGTCAACGTCACCGCCCAGCGGCGCGACCCGAAGTCGCTGCTCGCCTGGTTCGAGCGCATGATCCGTACGCTCCGCGAGGCCCCGGAGGTGGGCTCCGGCTCCACCACGCACATCGACGTGCCGATGCCCCCGGGCGTGCTGGCGCACCGTGCCGACGGGCCGACCGGGACGATGGTCTTCGTGCACAACCTCGGCACCGACGACGTCGAGGTGGACCTGAGCAGCCTGGAGTCCGAGGCGGACTTCCCGATCGACGTGCTCGGCGACCGGAACTACGACGACATCGGCAAGTTCGACCGGGTCAGGGTGTCCGGGTACGGCTACCGCTGGATCCGCCTCTGCCGGGGTCCCGCCTGCTGACGATCGATGGCGGCCGGTGCGTGGGTTAGGGTGTGGCGATCCAGCCCAAGTTACCGGGAGGTAGGCATGTCGGAG
Source organism: Micromonospora sp. NPDC049497 (assembly GCF_044465805.1). NCBI lineage: Bacteria > Bacillati > Actinomycetota > Actinomycetes > Micromonosporales > Micromonosporaceae > Micromonospora > Micromonospora sp. NPDC049497. The sequence continues at coordinate 462,640 of NZ_JBITMC010000001.1, forward strand.
GAGCAGCGGGTCGCCATCGTCACCGGGGCCGCGCGGGGCATCGGGGCGGCGACCGCCCGACGGCTGGCCGCCGACGGCCTGGCCGTGGCCGTGGTCGACATCGAGGAGTCGGCGACGAAGGAGACCGTGGACGCGATCGCCGCCGCCGGCGGCCGGGCGCTCGGCGTGGGCGCCGACGTGTCCGACCGGACCCAGGTGGAGGCCGCCGTGGAGCGGGTCGCGGCCGAGCTGGGCGGCCCGACCGTACTGGTCAACAACGCCGGGGTCCTCCGGGACAACCTGCTGTTCAAGATGACCGACGGCGACTGGGACACGGTCATGGGCGTGCACCTGCGCGGCGCGTTCCTGTTCAGCCAGGCCGCCCAGAAGCACATGGTCGAGCGGAAGTGGGGCCGGATCGTCAACCTCTCCAGCACCTCGGCGCTGGGCAACCGGGGCCAGGCCAACTACTCCGCCGCGAAGGCCGGCCTGCAGGGCTTCACCAAGACCCTCGCCATCGAGCTGGGCCCGTTCGGGGTGACCGTCAACGCGGTCGCACCGGGCTTCATCGTCACCGACATGACCGCCGCCACCGCCGCCCGGATGAAGGTGGACTTCGAGGCGCTCCAGCAGCACGCCGCCGCCGAGATCCCGGTCCGGCGGCCCGGCCGTCCCGAGGACGTCGCCCATACCATCTCGTTCCTCACCAGCGAGGGCGCGTCCTTCGTCTCCGGTCAGGTCATCTACGTAGCGGGCGGCCCGAAGGACTGACCGCGCCCCGCGCCGCGCTCTGCGGGTGGCCACTCTTTCCCGGAAAGAGTGGCCATTCCGCGTCCCGAGGCCACTCTTTCGGGAAAGAGGGGGGAGGCAGCTCTGCGTTCAGGCGGGGGCGCTGCGAGTGCGGCGGAGCCAGAGGAGTCCGAGGATGGGCAGGACGAGCGGGATGTAGCCGTACCCGCTGCCGAAGCCGGACCACACCGTCTCGTCGGGGAAGAGGTCCGGGTCGAGCAGGCTGAGGAGTCCGACGCCGACCACGCCGACCAGCTCCACGGTGCAGCAGGCCAGCGCGACGCGCCGACCGGCGGCGCCCGCGCGGGCCAGGCCCACCGCCGCCACGACGTAGATCAGCGCCGCCAGCGCCGAGAGGGTGTACGCGACGGGCGCCTCGTCGAACCTCGTCGCGATCTGGAGGCCGGCGCGGGAGGTCGCGGCGATGGCGAACAGGATGTAGACCGCGATCAGCAGCCGCCCCGGGCCGGCGTTGGTGCGCTTCCGCTCGGGTGCGCGTACCTGCTCAGCCACCGAGCACCTCCCAGGTCTGCTGAAGGCGTACCACGACCACCGGTGTCACCAGGCAGACCGCGCAGACGATCGCGGAACCCCAGCGGGTGGGTTCCATCCGGGCCAGCACCCAGGCCAGCGGCGGGAGGCAGACCAGCGTCACCAGGTACCCGAAGAACGCCCCCGGCTCGCCGGGTCGCTCCCCGCCGCCGAGGGCGACCAGGGCCAGCACCGCGAGGCCGAGCAGGGCCAGCTCCAGCGCCAGCAGCCCGGCGAACTGCACCCGGTCGGGCGCGCGGTGCCGCAGCGTCGCCACCAGCGCCCACGCCGCGACGAGGAGCGACAGCACGATCGAGAGGGTCGCCAGGAGCCCGTCCACCGGGGAGCCGGCCGCTGCCGCGCTGGTCATCGACGCCGTCCGGCGCTCGCTTCGGTCACCGGCACACTCTACTAACCCGCGTAGTAAACCCCGCCACCGCCGGTCCCGCGCGCCGCCCGGCTCCGGTCCGGTCCGGAGCCGGCCAGGACCGGTGGTGTCGCGGGCGGGCGGGCGGAGGGCCGGATAGCGTGATCCGAGGGGCCGCGGACCGGTCCCGTGACGCGACGACGGGTGGGGGTTCCACGTGGTGCGGTTCGGGCTGTTCGGTACCGGGCACTGGGCGATGGAGACGCACGGCGCGGGGCTGGACGCGCATCCCGGGGCCGAGCTGGTCGGCGTCTGGGGGCGGGACCGGGCGAAGGCGGAGGTGCTGGCGGACCGGTACGGCGTGCCGGCGTACGACGAGGTCGACGCCCTGATCGACGCGTGCGACGCCGTCGCGGTGGCCCTCCCGCCGGACGTGCAGGCCGACATCGCGGCACGAGCGGCCACCGCCGGGCGGCACCTGCTGCTGGACAAGCCCCTGGCCCTGACCGTCGCTGACGCCGACCGCGTGGTCGCCGCGGCGGGCGGCGCCGGGGTCGCCTCGGTGGTCTTCTTCACCCAGCGCTTCCACGCCAACGTGACCGCCTTCCTCGCGGCCACCGCCGCGGCCGGCGGGTGGCAGCACGCCCGCGCGACATTCTTCGCCTCGATCTACCAGGCGGGCAACCCGTACGGCGGTTCGGCGTGGCGCCGGGAGCACGGCGCCCTGTGGGACATCGGCCCCCACGCGCTCTCGATGATCCTGCCGGTGCTGGGCCGGGTGACCCGGGTCGCCGCGATGGACGGCCCGAGCGGAATCGTCCACCTGCTGCTCACCCACGACGGGGGCGCCACCAGCAGCGCCTCGCTGACCCTGGACGCCCCGGTCGAGGCGGTCACCCGGGACTTCACGTTCTACGGGGAGAACGGGATCGAGACCGTACCGGCCGGGGAGGGGGCGGCGGCCGACGCCTTCCGGGTCGCGATCGACCAGTTGCTGGGGGAGATCACGTCGGGCACCCGGGACCACCGCTGCGACGTGCGCTTCGGCCGCGAGGTGGTCGCCGTTCTCGCCGCCGCCGAACAGTCCCGCGTCGCGTCCCGCACCATCGACGTCCCCGCCGCCTGAAACCCGGTCGACCGGGGTGGGCGGGGGAGTTAGGGTCGCGGCATGTTCGCGTACGCACTGATCGAGGCGGTCGGCACGCCGGCCTGTCTCGGGCCGCTGCTGCAGGCCCGTCCGCGAGTCCGGCGTCCGGCCCTGGCCGGCGTGACCCGCGACTGATCCTCGTCCGCGCGCGGCATCCCTGACCGGGTGTCGTGGCAACCGCCACCCCGGGTGACCACCCGGGGTCGGGGCGCTGCCCGCGCGCCACCGATCCGTCACCGCCTCACCGCCCAGGGCCGTCCGAGTCCCCGATCATCCGGACAGGCCCGACTCCACCGTGCCCGTGCGCGCTGAACCGCCCTGCCGGGCGCACGCCGGAGCCGCCTGTCCGTTCCGTCGCCGTACGGCGACAGACAGGACGACGCCCCGTGGCAACCCGCCGTACCCGTACCGAACGCGACCGGTCCCGTCGCGTGCTGTCCCAGAACTTCCTCGCCGACCCGGCCGCGATCGCACGGCTGGTCCGGGCGGCCCGTCCCGATCCGGACACGCTCCTGCTGGAGGTCGGCGCCGGCCGGGGCCAGCTCACCCGGGCACTGGCCGCCCGGTGCCGGCACCTGGTCGCGTACGAGGTGGACCCGGCCGCCGCGGCAGAGCTGGCCCGGGTCTGCGCGACGGTGCCGAACGCGTCGCACCGGCAGGCGGACTTCCTGACGGCCGTACCGCCGGCGGAGCCGTTCGACGTGGTGGGCAACATCCCGTGGTCGCTCACGTCCGCCGTGGTGCGCTGGTGCCTGGCGGCGCCGGGGCTGCGCGCGGCGACCCTGCTCACCCAGGCCGAGTACGCGCGACGGCGCAGCGGCGACTACGGCCGGTGGACCCGGCTGACCGTGTCCACCTGGCCGGAGTTCGGCTGGCGGCTGGCCGGGCGGGTGCCCCGGACCGCGTTCCGCCCGGCGCCCCGCGTGGACGCCGGCATCCTGCGCGTCGAGCGGCGGCCGGAGGCCCTGCTGTCCCCGTCGACGCTGCCCGCGTACCGGAGGATGGTGGAGCTGGGCTTCGACGGCGCCGGCGGGTCGCTCGCGGCGTCGTTGGGCCGGCGGTACCCGCGGGCCCGGGTGGCCGCGGCCCTGCGCGCGGCCCGGCTCGACGCGGCCACGCCGGTCGGCCACGTCTGGCCGGAGCAGTGGCTGGTGCTGTTCCGGCTGCTGCACGCCCGCTGACGCTCAGGCGAGGGTGTTCAGCGCCTCGTTCAGCTCGCCCGACGAGTCGAACTCCTCGGCCGGTAGCGCCTTCAGCATCTGCAACATCTCCGTGCTGGCCCCGTTCTCCTGGCCCCACCGCACCAGGTCCTCCCGCGAGACCGGGTAGTCGAGCCCGGCCAGGTACTCCTGCAACTGCACCCCCGTGACGGTCATGCCGGTCGGCTACCCGCTGCGCCGGCCGGCATGCCGCCGCCGAGCCCGGTTTGCCGTGCGACACGCCGGGTAGCCGCCCGCCATGCAGGTTCAGCGGCTCGGCGCGCCGAGCGACTTCGACCCGTTGCTGGAGCGTGTCCGGGACGCCCGGATCGTGATGATCGGCGAGGCGTCACACGGCAGCCACGACTACTACCGGCTGCGCGAGCAGCTCACCCGCCGGCTGATCGCCGAGTGCGGCTTCTCGTTCGTCGCCGTGGAGGGGGACTGGCCGGACTGCGACCGGCTGCACCGCTCGGTCGTCGCCGCGCCCGGTGGCGCCACCGAGCCGCAGACCGCCCTGGAGCGCTTCGAACGCTGGCCGACCTGGATGTGGGCGAACGCCGAGGTGGCCCGCTTCTGCCGCTGGCTGCGGGCATGGAACCTCGACCGGCCCGAGTCGGCCCGCGCCGGCTTCCACGGCCTGGACGTCTACAGCCTGTGGGAGTCGATGCAGGCCATCTTCGACTACCTCGGCGAGGAGGACCCGGCGTCGCTGGAGGCCGCGCAGGACGCGTACCGCTGCTTCGAGCCGTACGGCAAGCGGGTGGAGGAGTACGGCATGGCGAGCCGGTTCGTCTCGTCCCGCTGCGAGGAGGAGGTGGTGCGGCTGCTGGCGCGTACCCGTGAACACGCGGTGGCGGACGGCCCGGACGCCTTCTCGGCCTGGCAGAACGCGGAGGTGGTGGCCGGCGCGGAGCGCTACTACCGCGCGATGATCGGCGGCGGCCCGGAGTCGTGGAACATCCGGGACATCCACATGGCCGACACCCTGGACCGGCTGCTGGAGCGCTACGGCCCGGACGCCCGGGGAATCGTCTGGGCGCACAACACGCACGTGGGGGACGCCCGGGCCACCGACATGGCCGCCGACGGCATGCTCAACATCGGGCAGTTGGCCCGCGAGCGGCACGGCGCCGACCGGGTCGTCCTGGTCGGCTTCGGCAGTCATCGGGGCACGGTTATCGCGGCGCGACGCTGGGGCTCGCCCGCCGAGGTGATGACGGTGCCACCCGCCAAGGAGGGATCGGTGGAGCACCGGCTGCACGAGCTGATGCCGGAGCGGGCCGTCCTGGTGTTCGGCGGCACCGACCAGCCGGGCTGGGCCACCGACAGCCTGGACCACCGCGCGGTCGGGGTGGTGTACGACCCGTCCTTCGAGTCGTGGGGCAACTACGTGCCGACCCGTCTGGGCGAGCGGTACGACGCGTTCATCTGGTGTGACGAGGCGACCGCCGTGCACCCCCTGCCCGCGCTGGCGGCGCCGGGGGAGATGGAGACGTACCCGGCCGGCGTGTGACACGGGCCGGCGTGGACGTGCCGCGCCGGATCTCGGCGCGTTAAGAAGGGCCCCCTGCTATACGCGAGGCGTTAACAAGGGGCCCTTCCTTACACCTCAGACGTGGGTGGGTGACTTCTCGTCGAGGTGGGCGCGCAGGCTCTCACCCTCGATGTCGACGTTGGGCAGCGCCCGGTCCAGCCAGCGCGGCAGCCACCACGCCCGCTTGCCGAGCAGGGACATCACCGCCGGCACGATGGTCATCCGGACCACGAAGGCGTCGATGGCGACACCCACCGCGAGCGCGAAGCCCATCGACTTGATCACCGGGTCGTCCAGGAAGACGAAGCCACCGAAGACCGAGATCATGATCAGCGCGGCGGCGGTGACCACCCGGGCACCGTGCCCCATCCCGTTGATGGTGGCCTGCTGCGCGGTGTCGCCGTGCACGAAGTCCTCCCGCATCCGGGAGACGAGGAAGACCTCGTAGTCCATGGCGAGACCGAACAGGATGCCGATCAGCAGGATCGGCAGGAAGCTGATCAGCGGCCCGGGGGTGTCCAGCCCGACCAGGTCGGCCAGGTTGCCCTGCTGGAACACGGCCACGGTGATGCCGAAGGTGGCCGCGACGGTGAGCAGGAAGCCCAGCGCGGCCTTGACCGGCACCAGCAGCGACCGGAACACCAGCATCAGCAGCAGCACCGACAGGCCCACCACCAGCAGCAGGTAGACCGGGAGCGCGTCGGAGAGCTTCTCCGACACGTCGATGCCGATCGCGGTGACACCGGTGAGCAGCACGTCGGCGCCCTGGATGCCGCCGACGGCCTCCCGGACGTCGTTGACCAGCGTTTCGGTGGCCTCGGCGGTCGGGCCGGTCTTCGGCACCACGCCGAGCAGCGCGGTCTTCCCGTCCGGGCTGAGCTGGGGCGGCGCCACCGCGAGGACGTTCTCGGTGCGCTGCACCAGCGCGGTCACCTGCGGGACGGCACTGGCGGTCGCCTGCGGCGTGTCACCCGCGACCACCACCGCGAGCCGGCCGGTGAAGCCGGGCCCGAAGCCCTCACTGATCAGGTCGTTGGACTCCCGGGCGGGTGAGCCGACCGGCGCGGTGCCCGCGTCCGGCAGGGCCAGCCGCATGTCCGGGGTGGGTAGCGCGAGCAGGCCCAGCCCGAGCAGCCCGACCAGGATGACCGGGAGCCGGAAGCGGGTGACCGCGCGCGCCCAGCGGAAACCGAAGCCGGAGCGGTCCTCGGCCGGGGCGGCCCCGGCGACCGGCGCGTCCACCGTGGCGGCGCGGTCGGTCACCGTGCGCCGCAGCTTGCGCGGCAGCGCCCGGGCACCGATGAAGCCGAGCAGCGCCGGCAGGAGGGTGACCGCGACCAGAACCGCCACGGTGACCGTGCCGGCGGCGGCCAGACCCATCACCGTGAGGAACGGGATGTCGACCACGGCGAGACCGGCCAGCGCGATGACCACGGTGGCGCCGGCGAAGACCACGGCCGAGCCGGCGGTGCCGACCGCGCGGCCGACCGCCTCGTCCGCCGGCAGGCCGTCGAGCAGGTTCTGTCGGTAGCGCGAGGTGATGAAGAGCGAGTAGTCGATGCCGACCGCCAGGCCGAGCATCAGCGCGAGGATCGGCGCGGTGCTGGTCAGCTCCACCACGTCGCTGAGCGCGAACAGGCCGGCCATGCCGACGCCGACGCCGATCAGCGCGTTGAGCATGGTCATCCCGGCCGCCACCAGCGAGCCGAACGTGACCACCAGGACGACCAGGGCCACCGCGACGCCGAGAGCCTCGGTCGAGCCGACCTCCGGCTCGGTGTTGAGCACCTCGCCGCCCGGGGCGACCTGCCAGCCCTGCGCCTCGGCCCGCGCGCCGACCTTCTCGTACGCGGCGCGCTGCTCGTCGGTCACCTCGTCGGCTCCCGCGGCGAACTGGACCTGCACCAGCGCGTACCGGCCGTCGGGTGAGACCGCGCCCACCTGGAACGGGTCGACGGCGCCGACCACGCCGGGCAGCGTCGCCGCCTCCTGGGTCAGTTCCCGCACCACCGCCTGGCCGGCCGGTGCGCCGAGCTGGCCGGCCTCCGGCGCCTTGACCGCGATGGTGCCGGTCGCGCCGCTCGCCGCCGGGAACTGCTCGGCGAGCAGGTCCTGGGCGCGCTGCGACTCGGTGCCGGGCATCGTGAAGTTGCTCGCCGTGGGGCCGCGCAGCGTCGCGGCGGCCAGACCGAGCCCGACGAGTACGACGAGCCAGATCACCGCCACGAGTCGCCGTCGGCGCAGCGAGCCCCGGCCGAGCCGGTAGAGCAGGGTCGCCATGAGTTCCTTGTCCTCCGTGTGGGTGGGTGGGACGGGCGTCGTGGATGGGGTGGTCGGGGGTGCCGGGTCAGCCGGCCGGTTCCAGACCGCGCGTGACGAGGGCCAGCAGCGCCGGGCGGAGCACCTCGTCGGCGATGTCGAGGAATTCCCCGCACGCCTCGGAGATGCCGGCAAGCAGGACGAGGGCGGCGATCCGGGCCGACGGGCGCTCCGGGTGTCCGGCGAGCGCGTCGATCAGCCGCTCGGAGATGCGCTGGAGGTGCGCGAAGGCGGGATGTTCGAGCAGCTCCGGCAGTTCGCCGCGGAGCACGGCGATCTCCCGCCGGAACCGGACGGCGAGGTCGACGAAGCCCTCGGCGGCGACCCGCTGCGCCTCCGCCGGGTCGGTGGCCCGCGCGATCCGGTCGCCGAGGTCCTGGGACACCGCGATGGCGGGGGCCATCAGCTCGGTGAGGATGGCCTCCTTGTTGGCGAAGTGGTACAGCACCGCCGCCTTGGAACAGCCGACCTCGCGGGCGATGTCCTGCAGGGACGTACCCCGGTAGCCGGTCGCCGCGAACCGTCGCGCCGCCGCCGTCAGGATCTCGTCATGCGTCTCGGGTACCGCCCGCGCCATCACCGGTCCACCTCCACCGACCAGCATGCCTGACCGATCGGTCAGCAGCTGACCGATCGGTCAGACGGATCGCGTGGTCTTGCCCACAGGTCGCGCGGGTTCACCCGGGGAGAACCCGGTCAGTCGGTGGTGCCGGTCCAGTCGGCGAGCCAGGGGCCGTCCCAGGTCAGGGTGCCGGCCCGCAGGTCGGCCACCAGCGCGCGCACCCACTCCAGCTCGGCGCGCATCACCGTGAGCCGGTACTCGTCCTCCACGAGGAAGAGCCGCGGCAGGTCGACCGCCGCCAGCACCGCCTCCCGCTCGCGCAGCCGGGCGGCCAGCAACTCGGCCCGCCGGTCGAGCTGCCGGGCGGCCTCGGCCGGCGGCAGGATCGGCAGGAAGGAGAGCGCGGCGGGGAACTCCGGGAACTCCCGCGCGGGCGCGGCCAGCGCGTCGGCGAGCCAGGCGTCGAGCGTACGGCGGCCGGCCGGCGTCAACTCGTACACGGTGCGTTCCGGGCGGCGCTCGTCCCGTGCCGTGTGGCTGACCCGGACCAGTTCCTCGCGCCGCAGTCGCTCGACGGTCTGGTAGATGCTGTTGCGCTGCGCGACGTTGACCACGTCCAGCTTGTCGCGCTCCCGGATCAGCTGCTGCATCCGGTACGCGTGCATCGGCTCCTCGACCAGCAGGGCGAGCACCATCATCGCCAGCGGCGAGCGGCGCTGAGCCCGTGCGGTCATGCCCTCACCCTAGGCGACGGGATGGTTCAATATAGTCATTCTATGTATAGTCACATTATGACTAAGGCTCTCATCATCGGTGGTGGCATCGCCGGCCCGGTCGCCGCCATGGCGCTCCAACGGGCCGGCATCGAGGCGGTCGTCCACGAGGCGTACGCCCGGGACGCCGTCGGCGTCGGTGCGTTCCTCACGCTCTCCGTCAACGGGGTGGACGCCCTGCGCGCGATCGGGCTGGACGGTCTCGTCGCCGGGCTCGGGCACCCGACCCCCCGGATGGCCCTGCACGACCACCGGGGGCGGCCGCTGGCCGAGTTCGGGACCAGCGGCACCCGCACCCGCGGTTCCGGCAGCACCACCATCCGGCGCTCCGACCTCTACCGGGCGCTGCGTGCGGAGGCGACCCGCCGGGGTGTGCCGATCGTGCACGGAACCCGGATGGTGGACGCCGAGCCGACCCCGACCGGGGTCCGTGCCCGGTTCGCCGACGGCCGCACCGCCGAGGGTGACCTCCTGGTGGGTGCCGACGGGCTGCGGTCCCGAACCCGGCAGGTGATCGACCCGGCGGCCCCCGCGCCCCGCTACGTGCCGCTGCTCAACGCCGGTGGCTTCACGCGGGTGCCGGGGCTGGACGGGACGCCCGGCCTGATGCACATGATCTTTGGGACTCGCTGCTTCTTCTGCTGGATCCCGCTCGGGGGCGACGAGGTGTGGTGGTTCGCCAACCTGCCCCAGCGCACCGAGCTGACGCCCGACCAGATCGCCGCGATCGGCGCCGACGAGTGGCGCGCCCGGCTGCGCACCCTGGTCGCCGGGGACGGCGGCCCGGCTCTGCGGATCCTCGACGCCACCGACCGGATCGAGTACGGCTGGCCGACGTACGACCTGCCGTCCGTCCCGCGCTGGCACCGGGACCGGATGGTGGTCATCGGCGACGCGGCGCACACCGCCGCCCCCTCCTCCGGGCAGGGCGCCGCGATGGCCTTCGAGGACGCCGTACAGCTGGCCCGCTGCCTGCGTGACCTGCCCGACCCCGCCGAGGCGTTCGGCGCGTACGAGCGGCTGCGGCGGGACCGGGTGGAGCGGGTGGTGGCCCAGGGGAAGCGGACCAGCAACGTGAAGGTGGCCGGTCCGGTCGGCCGCGTGCTCCGGAACGTCACCATGCCGCTCTTCGCGCGCTGGGCGGCGAAGGACGACGGGAAGTCGTTCGCCTGGCTCTTCGACCACCACATCGACTGGGACGCCAGGGTCACCGCCTAGGCGTGCTCCCGGTCGTACGCGGCCCGGGCCGCGGCGATCCCGGCCCGGTGCCGCTCCGCCCAGCTGGTCAGGGCGACCAGTGACTCGTACAGCTCCAGGGCCATCGGCGTGGCGGTGTACTCGACCTTCGGCGGGACGGTCGGGTACACCGTCCGGCGGAGCAGGCCGTCGCGCTCCAGGTTGCGCAGGGTCAGGGTGAGCATCCGCCGGCTGATCCCCTCCACGCACCGCTCCAGCTCGGTGAAGCGCACCGGGCCCTCGGAGGCGGCGACCAGGATGCCGATGCTCCACTTGCCGCCCACCCGGTCCAGCACCTCGCGGACCGTGCACGCCCGCGCCTGCCCCGGCGTGAAGGGGGCCTCGCCGGCCACACAACCGGCCCCGGCGCCGTCGCCCACGGACACATCGGTGTTCCCCTGGGACATGAAAGTGCCTCCTTACGCTCTCGCCAATGGTCACAGAGGATGGCTTCGGTAACAAACCATGCACCTAGGAGGTTGTGGTCGTGTCGACCCGTACCGAAGCGTCCCGCTGGCCCGCCCTGCTGGTGCTCTGCGCCGGCAGTCTCATGATCATCCTGGACGGCAGCGTCGTCGCGATCGCGCTGCCGACGATCCGCGACGACCTCGGCTTCAGCGCCACCGGGCTGGCCTGGGTCGTCAACGCGTACCTGGTCGCCTTCGGTGGACTGCTGCTCCTGGCCGGGCGCCTCGGGGACCTGCTGGGTCGCCGACGGGTGTTCCTCGCCGGCATCGCGCTGTTCACCCTCGCCTCGCTGGCCTGCGCGGTCGCCACCGGGCCGGCGCAACTCGTCACCGCCCGCTTCCTCCAGGGTGCCGGCGGCGCGCTCAGCCTGGCGGTGAGCCTCGGCATGATCGTCGCGCTGTTCCCCGAGCCGGCCGAGCGGGCCCGGGCGATCGCCGTCTACAGCTTCACCGGCGCCGCCGGCGCGTCGCTCGGCATGCTGGCCGGCGGCGTGCTCACCAGCCTGGCCGGATGGCCGGCGATCTTCCTCGTCAACCTGCCGATCGGGCTGGCGATCCTGCTCGGCGCGGTCCGCTGGACGCCGGCCGGGCATGGCCTCGGCCTACGCGCCGGGCTGGACGTGCTCGGGGCGGCGCTGGCCACCGCCGGCCTGATGGCAGCCGTCCTGGCGATCGTGGGGACCGGGGAGCACGGTTGGCTCTCCACCCGCACGCTCGGCTCCGCCCTGCTCGCCGCCGTCCTGCTCGTCGGCTTCGCCGTACGGCAGCGGGCCGCCACCACCCCGCTGCTCCCGCCGCGCGTGCTGCGTACGCCCGACCTGGTCGCCGCCAACGCCGTGCAGTTCCTCATGATCGCGGCCTTCTTCGGGTTCCAGTTCCTCCTGGCGCTGGAGCTCCAGACGGTGCTCGGCCTGGACGCGGCGGCCACCGGGCTGGCCTTCCTGCCCACCCCGGTGATCATCGCGGCGGTGTCGCTCGGCCTCGCCGGACGGCTGATCGCCCGCTTCGGCGCGCGGGCGGTGCTGCTCGCCGGGCTCGGGCTCGCCGTGGTCGCCTTCCTGCTGCTGGTCCGGCTGCCCGCCGACGGCCGCTACCTCGCCGACGTGCTCCCGGCGGTACTGGTGTTCGGGATCGCGGGTGGGTTGTCGCTGCCGGCCGTCACCACGCTGGCGATGGCCGGCGCCGCACCCACCGACGCCGGCCTGGCGTCCGGCCTGGTCAACACCACCCAGCAGATCGGCGGTGCGCTCGGGCTGGCCGGGCTCGCCACCCTCGCCGCGACCCGGACCGACGCCCGGCTCGGCGCCGGCTGGTCCGAGGTGACGGCGCTCGCCGCCGGCTACCGCGCCGCGTTCGCCGTGGCAGCGGTGCTGGTCACGGCCGCCCTGCTGCTCGCCGTCGGCACCCTGCGCCGACGGCCTCGGCCGGCCGGCCCGGCCGAGGCCGGCGAGGAGAACTCGACGATGCGCCATGCTGTCGCACCCGTTGCGTAGTGTCCGGTTGACCGGCGGGGGCCGGGCCGGGAAGGTGGGCGGATGGGCGGGGCGGGCGAGAACCGGCACGGTGTGGCGCTGACCAATCTGGACCAGGCGCTGTTCGACGGGTCGGGCGCGACGAAGCGGGACCTGGTGGACTACCTCGACGCCGTCGCGGACCGGATCCTGCCGCAGCTCGCCGGCCGCCCGCTCTCGGTGATCCGCGTGCGCCCCGGCCAGCCGCCGTTCATGCAGAAGAACCTCCCGACGTACACCCCGGACTGGGTGCGCCGCACCACCGTGTGGGCGGAGGCGTCGCACCGAGAGATCTCGTACGCCCTCTGCGACGACCGGCGCACCCTGCTCTGGTTCGCCAACCAGCGGGCGGTGGAGTACCACCCCACCCTGGCCACGGCCGACGCCCCGCACCGCCCCACCCACCTCGTGCTGGACCTGGACCCGCCCGAGGGCGCGGCGTTCGGCGTCGCCGTCGCCGCCGCGCTGCTGGTCCGGCAGGCACTCGCCGACGCGGGGCTGGCCGGTGCGGTGAAGACCAGCGGCGCGAAGGGCGTGCACGTCTTCGTGCCGCTCGCGGCGGGCGCCACCGCCGAGGACATGGCCGCCGCCACCCGGGCCCTGGCCGTCCGCGCCGAGCGGCTCGACCCGGCGCTGGCCACCACCGCCTTCATCCGCGAGGACCGGGCCGGCAAGGTCTTCGTCGACTCGACGCGGGCTGGCGGGGCGACCGTCGTGGCCGCGTACAGCCCGCGACTGCGGCCGGGGGTGCCGGTGTCGTTCCCGGTCGACTGGGCCGACCTGGAGTCGGTGACCGCGGCCGACTTCACCATCCGGACCGCCCCGGCCCTGGTCGCCGAGCGGGACCCGTGGGCCGCGTCGATGCCCGCGCCGCAGCCGCTCCCCGCCGACCTTGTCGCCGAGGGGCACACCATCCCCGTCGCCCGCGTGCAGGCGATGCACGAGGGCAAGCGCCGGGCCCGCGCCCGCCGCGCCGCCGGCTGACGTACGCGCCGCACCAGGGGTGCCCGGACGCGAAGAAGCCCGGACCGCCTGGCCCGGGCTTTCCGGTGTATCTCTGGTGCCCCCGGCAGGATTCGAACCTGCGCCCCCGCCTCCGGAGGGCGGTGCTCTATCCCCTGAGCTACGGGGGCTCAGCGACTGGAGAAGACTAGCAAACCCGGCCGCTGAACGCCGAATCGGTATCCGGTGGTCGGTCGTGTGTCGCCGGGCCCCTCGTGGCGGTCAGGCGGCGGCGACCGCACGACCGCAGCTGGGCAGCGGGTGCAGCACGATCCGCCGGGGGAGCCGACGCGGCCACTCGTTGCGGGGCCAGGAGCCGTCCACGATGAGGTGCACCGTGCGCTGCTCCTCGCCGCTGAGCCGCAGCACGAAGTCGCGGGGGAGCGGCGGGTCGACCGACGGAGTCGTGATCATGAAGCGCACCCGGCCCCGGGACGAGACGGCGGAGATCACGTCCGCCGTCGGCATCGTGCCGCGCAGTCGGATCCGCCCGAGCCAGTAGACCTCCGCCAGGTGTTCCTGGGCGGCCCGGGTGATCGCCGGGTACTCCGACCGCACCCAGCGCTCCACCGCGCCGACGCAGAGCCCGCAGGCCCGCTCGCGCGGTTCCCGCGGACCCAGCCCCCAGGCCCGCAGGTACGCCCCGACCGCACCCGCGTCCAGCGGCAGCTCGAAGCGCCGCTGGATGAGGGTGTGCAGGCTCTGCCGCGTCCACAGCTCCTCGTCCAGGCCGAACGCGTCGGGGTGGACACCCCGGAGGGTGTCGATGAGATCGAGTTCCTGTTCGCGGCTGAGCATTCCCGGTTCGCCCTGCCGCTGTCCGCGACGGACGGCCGCCACCGCCCCGTCACCGCCGATGGTGTGGCGCCGGCACCAGCTGGTGACCGAACGCCGCGCGTCTCTCAGTGCAACCCCCACGTCTTGCGCAACGAGTCCGAATCGCAACTGGTCACGATATGTGTGGAGAAAACTCTCTTAGAGCCGCAATCGGTCGGACCTCTCAGACCTACCAAAGCGTGCTAAAGGTGCAAGAATGGCGCGTCCGGTCGGCCCGTCGGCGGTATCTCGACAGGCGATGGGCAGTGGGAACGCTGTCGAGCTGAGCCATTGACGACATCACCCTGCTTCTCGGCTCAGTGCTGGTGGGCCCGGGGCGTGCGGGCGTGGGCCGTGGCCGTCGTGGCCCGTCTCCGGCCGCTCCCGTGCCGGACGCCGGCGTGCGAGTCTGAGTCATCCACGACATCACCTCGACAGCGACGCGACCGTCATCGGTTCCCGCCGATCTGTGGGAGCGGGGACGATCCGAGCCGCCGGTGGGGAGCGACGGTGACGGTGCCCCGCATGCCGAGAGGCCCGCACCGCCGGTGGCGGTACGGACCTCTTGGGATGGTGAAGCCGACGCGGGAGCGGTCAGCCCCGGATGCGCTTGAGGGCGCTCTGCAGGTTGACCAGCTCGGTCTGCTGGGTGTTCTTCATGGTCTGGGCGGCGCGCACCACGTCCGGCTCGTCGCTCGCGTCGAGCAGGGCGTCGACCATGTGGATGCCGCCGATGTGGTGCTGGATCATCAGGTCGAGGAAGAGGACGTCCAACTCCCTGCCCTGCGCCTCCCGCAACCGCGTCATCTGCTCGGTGGTGGCCATACCCGGCATCAGTCCGTTCCTGACCATCCTGATGCCCTCCGGCATCCACGCCATCCGGGGCTGCGAGCCGGTCGGATCCAGCTCCCACGACCGCAGCCACGTCTGCATCGTGCCGATGTCACCCTGCTGGGCGAGGGCGATGTCGCCGCCGATGCTGCGGACCTCCGGGTCCGTACCCCGCTGGAACGCGATCAGCCCCATCTCCACCGCCTGGGAGTGGTGACTGGTCATGTCCCGAGCGAACCCGGCCTCGACGGAGGCGTCCCCGGGGCGGGTCAGGCGCGGGGTCAGCATTCCCCCCGCGTACCCGAGCAGGAGGCCGACCACGACGGCGGCCGCCACCACGAGGGTGCCGAACCGGCGGGCTGACCCGCGGTCACCGTCTTCGGTGACCGGGGTCTCGTCCGGGGTTCCGTCCAACGTGTCGTCCAGGCTCGAGGGTGCGGTCACGGCTCGTCCTTACTGCTGCTGCGGCTGGAGTTCCCGGGGGGTGGTGCCGGTGGCGGTCACGCCCTGGTTGCACAACGCGGTCGGGCCCTCGATGGAGGCATTCACCTTCAGCGTCTTGATGAAATCGTCGATCCGGCCGTCGTCGGCGTTGTCGACCTTGAGCTGGTAGCCCCAGGCCTGCAGCGAGATCGCCTTGTCCAGGCCCTCGAAGGGGCTCATCATCAGCTTCTCGTTGCCGCGGACCTTGGCGGCGAGCTTCTCGACCTGGTCGGCGGGCAGGTCCGGGCGGTACGTGACCCAGACGGCGCCGTGCTCCAGGCTGTGCACCGCGTGCTCGCTGGCGATCGGGGCGTCGTAGACGTCGCCCATGCAGTTCTGCCAGGAGTTGTTGTGCGGGCCGGCGACCGGGGGCTGCTGGGCGTAGGTGATCGAACCCTGCTGGTGCTTACCGCCCTCGACCAGCGACTTGTCCGACTCGCGGAAGTTGACGATGCCGTCGATCGCGTCGGCCCGATCCTCCCACGGCTTGGAGCCCTGGAAGGTCGCCCACGCGCCGTACCCGATGATCGCGACGGCCAGCAGGCCGACGGCGGTGAACAGCGCGATCGGGCCCCAGCTGCGGCCCTGGCTGACCTTCACGGGGGCGATCGGCTTGCGGGGGCCCTTGCCGCCCGTGCGAGCGTTGCCCGCCGGCTTGCCGGATCCGGCCTTGGCGCCGGCGGACGGCCGGCCCGCGGCCGGCTTCTTGCCGGTGCTGACCACGGTCGGGCGGCGTTCGGGGCCGCCCGGGGTGCTGATGCTCATCGTCCCTCGTCAGGTCGGTCGGTCAGGGGATCCGGCGGGCCGGGTTCACATGCTGGGTCGCCGCCGCGGGTGCCGAGTCTACCCCCGATAACATGGTTCGGTGACTCCCGCAGAACTCGCCGAGGTCGTCCTCTCCGCAGCCCACGCCGTCTTCACCGAGCGGGGCCTGGACCGCTCCGCCCTGCCGGAGCGGACGGCGGTGGAGCGACCCCGAAACCCCGAGCACGGGGACTACGCGTCGACGCTGGCGCTCCAGCTCAGCAAGAAGGTGGGCGTGCCGCCGCGCGAGCTGGCCGCCGCCCTCGCCGAGCAGCTCGGGCGGGCGCCGGGGGTCAAGTCGGTGGAGATCGCCGGTCCCGGCTTCCTCAACATCCGGCTCGACGCCGCCGCCGCCGGCCAGCTCGCCCGCGCGATCGTCGAGGCCGGCGAGGAGTACGGGCGCAGCGACCGGCTGGCCGGTCAGAAGATCAACCTGGAGTTCGTCTCGGCCAACCCGACCGGCCCGGTGCACATCGGCGGCGTCCGGTGGGCGGCGGTCGGCGACGCGCTCAGCCGACTGCTGCGTGCCACCGGCGCCGAGGTCGGCACGGAGTACTACTTCAACGACGCCGGCTCCCAGATCGACCGGTTCGCCCGGTCGCTGCTGGCCGCCGCCAAGGGCGAGCCGGCCCCCGAGGACGGGTACGCCGGGGCGTACCTCGCCGAGATCGCCGAGGCCGTCCAGCGGACCCGCCCGGACGTGCTGGAGCTGGACGACGCCGCCGCCCAGGAGGTCTTCCGGGTCGAGGGCGTCCAGCTGATGTTCGCCGAGATCAAGTCGTCGCTGCGCGACTTCGGGGTGGAGTTCGACACCTACTTCAACGAGAAGGACCTGCACGACCGGGGTGAGCTGGACCACGCCCTCGACCGGCTGCGCCAGCAGGGCCACACGTTCGAGGCCGACGGTGCCACCTGGCTGCGCACCACCGACTTCGGCGACGACAAGGACCGCGTGCTGCGCAAGTCCAACGGCGAGTGGACGTACTTCGCCGCCGACTGCGCGTACTACCTCGACAAGCGGGAGCGCGGCTTCGAGCGGGTCGTGATCATGCTGGGCGCCGACCACCACGGCTACATCGGGCGGATGAAGGCGATGGCCGCCTGCTTCGGCGACGACCCGGAGCGCAACCTGGAGATCCTCATCGGCCAGCTGGTCAACCTGGTGCGCGAGGGCGCGCCGGTGCGGATGAGCAAGCGGGCCGGCACGGTGGTCACGCTGGAGGACCTGGTCGACGCGATCGGCGTGGACGCGGCCCGCTACGCCCTGGCCCGCTACTCCAGCGACTCCCCGATCGACATCGACGTGGAGCTGTGGACCCGGGCGACCCGCGACAACCCGGTCTACTACGTGCAGTACGTGGCGGCCCGGACGGCCAGCGTCGGCCGCAACGCCGCCGAGGTCGGCCTGACCCGGGGCGACGCGGAGGCGTTCCGCCCCGAGCTGCTCGACCACGAGAAGGAGAACGAGCTGCTCAAGGCGCTCGCCGAGTTCCCCGCCGTGGTGGCCGCCGCCGCCGAGCTGCGGGAGCCGCACCGGGTGGCCCGCTACCTGGAGGAGCTGGCCGGGGCGTACCACCGGTTCTACGACAACTGCCGGATCCTGCCGCGCGGCGAGGAGGAGGTCACCGACCTGCACCGCGCCCGGCTCTGGCTGAACGACGCCACCCGCACGGTGATCGCCAACGGCCTGCGGCTGCTCGGCGTCTCCGCGCCCGAGAGGATGTGAGATGCGGGCTCACGAGGCCGGTGCCCTGCACGGCGACATCGGCAGCAGGCCGCCGTGGCTGCGTCCCCCGGGCGACGTCAACGCCCTGGTGCCGGAGCTCTGGCCGCGCAACGTCGCCCGGGCGGCGGACGGCGCCCTCGCCGTCGCCGGCCTCGGCGTCCGCGACATCGCGGCCGAGTTCGGCACCCCGGTGTACGTCCTGGACGAGGACGACCTGCGTTCGCGCTGCCGGGACTTCCGCGCCGCCTTCCCGACCGAGGACGTCTACTACGCCGGCAAGGCCTTCCTCTGCCGGGCGGTCGTCCGGATGATCGCCGAGGAGGGGCTGCACCTCGACGTCTGCACCGGCGGCGAGCTGGCCACCGCCCTGTCGGCCGGGATGCCGGCGGAGCGGATCGGCTTCCACGGCAACAACAAGTCGGTTGCCGAGCTGACCCGGGCGCTGGACGCCGGAGTGGGCCGGATCATCGTCGACTCGTTCACCGAGATCGACCGGCTCACCGCGCTGGCCCGCGAGCGGGGCGTACGACCGAGGGTGCTGGTCCGGGTGACCGTCGGCGTCGAGGCGCACACCCACGAGTTCATCGCCACCGCCCACGAGGACCAGAAGTTCGGCTTCTCCCTCGCGGGCGGGGCGGCCGCGGCCGCCGCTTTCAAGATCCTCGACGAGGACGTGCTGGAGCTGCGGGGCCTGCACTCGCACATCGGGTCGCAGATCTTCGACGCCAACGGCTTCGAGGTCTCCGCCCGCCGGGTGCTCGCCCTCCAGGCGCAGATCCGCGACGCCCGGGGCGTGGAGCTGCCCGAGCTGGACCTGGGCGGCGGCTTCGGCATCGCGTACACCACCCAGGACGACCCGGCGACGCCGCAGGACCTCGCCAAGCGGTTGCGCAAGATCGTCGACTCGGAGTGCGCGGCGGAGCGGCTGGCCGTGCCACACCTGTCCATCGAGCCGGGCCGGGCCATCGTCGGGCCGGCGGTCTTCACGCTCTACGAGGTGGGCACGGTCAAGTCCGTGCTGGTAGGCACTGGCGGCGACGCAGCCGGCGGACGTCGTTGTTATGTCAGCGTCGACGGCGGGATGAGCGACAACATCCGCACCGCCCTGTACGACGCGTCGTACTCGGCGACGATGGCCTCCCGCGCCTCGGCGGCGGAGCCGATGCTCGCCCGCGTGGTGGGAAAGCACTGTGAGTCCGGGGACATCGTGGTGAAGGATGAATTCCTGCCCGCCGACGTGCAGCCCGGAGATCTTGTCGCGGTCCCCGGCACCGGTGCGTACTGCCGGAGCATGGCCAGCAACTACAACCACGTGCCCCGGCCCCCGGTGGTCGCGGTGCGGGACGGTCGGGCGCGTCTGATCGTCCGGCGGGAGACCGAAGAGGACCTGCTCGCTTTGGATGTGGGATGACGTCACCTGTGCGTTTGGCGCTGCTCGGCTGCGGCACGGTCGGAGGCGAGGTGGTTCGGCTGCTGCACGAGCAGTCGGCCGACCTGGCCGCGCGGATCGGCGCGCCGCTGGAGATCGCCGGCATCGCCGTGCGCCGGATCGGCCGGGACCGGGGTGACCTGCCCGTCGACCCGGCGCTGTTCACCACCGACCCGCTCGGCCTGATCAAGCGCGACGACGTCGACGTGGTGGTCGAGGTGGTCGGCGGCATCGAGCCGGCCCGGACCTGGCTGGTGGAGGCGCTGCGCGCCGGCAAGAGCGTGGTCACCGCCAACAAGGCGCTGCTCGCCGAGGACGGCGCGGCGCTGCACGACGCGGCGGCGGAGGGCGGCGGGGACCTCTACTACGAGGCGTCTGTGGCCGGAGCCATCCCGCTGCTGCGCCCGCTGCGCGAGTCGCTGCACGGCGACCGCATCACCCGGGTCACCGGCATCGTCAACGGCACCACCAACTTCATCCTCTCCGCGATGGACGCCACCGGCGCCGGCTTCGCCGAGGCGCTCGAGGAGGCCACCGAGCTGGGGTACGCGGAGGCCGACCCCACCGCCGACGTGGAGGGCTTCGACGCCGCCGCCAAGGCGGCCATCCTCGCCTCGCTGGCCTTCCACACCCGCGTGGCGGCGGCCGACGTGCACCGCGAGGGCATCACCGAGGTCACCGCCGCCGACGTGGCCAGCGCCAAGTCGATGGGTTGCACCATCAAGCTGCTGTGCATCGCCGCCCGGGGCGCCGACGCCGCGGGTCGGGAGACGGTCAGCGTCCGCGTACACCCGGCGATGATCCCGCTGACCCACCCCCTCGCGAGCGTCGGCGACGCGTTCAACGCGGTCTTCGTCGAGGCCGAGGCGGCCGGGCAGCTCATGTTCTACGGCCGGGGTGCCGGTGGCGCACCGACCGCCAGCGCCGTGCTCGGCGACGTGGTCGCGGTCTCCCGCAACCGGCTCGCCGGGGTCCGCGCGGCCAGCGAGTCCGCGTACGCGGACCTGGCGGTACGGCCGATGGGGGAGGCGCTCACCCGCTACCACATCAGCCTCGACGTGGCCGACCGTCCGGGTGTGCTGGAGGCGGTGGCCGGTGTCTTCGCCCGGCACGACGTCTCCATCGCCACCGTGCGGCAGGGCCCGGCGGGCGGCGGTCCGGCCGGCCGCGGCGACGACGCGGACCTGGTGATCGTCACCCACGTGGCACCGGACGCCGCGCTCGCCGCGACCGTCGGCGAGCTGCGCGGGCTCGACATCGTCCGCTCGGTGGCCAGCGTGCTCCGGGTGGAGGGTGGCCTGTAGGCCGTGTCCCGCCTGATGGTTAGGGGTGGGTGCGGCGGGGGCCGGTCCGGCAGGCTGGTCCAGGCTTGACGTGGGCCCCGGTGCGGGGCTTCGGGAGCGAGGAGAGCGACATGTGGCGGGGTCTGATCGACGCGTACCGGGACCGGCTGCCGGTCACCGAGGCCACGCCTGTCGTCACCCTGCACGAGGGCAACACCCCGCTGCTGCCCGCGCCGGTGCTCTCCGCCCGGCTGGGGTGTGACGTCTGGCTGAAGGTCGAGGGGGCCAACCCCACCGGCTCGTTCAAGGACCGGGGCATGACCCTGGCGGTGTCCAAGGCCGTCGAGGCCGGCAACAAGGCCATCATCTGCGCCTCCACCGGCAACACCAGCGCCTCCGCCGCCGCGTACGCGGCCCGCGCCGGCCTGACCTGCGCGGTGCTCGTGCCGCAGGGCAAGATCGCGCTCGGCAAGCTCGCCCAGGCGCTGGTGCACGGCGCCAAGCTCCTCCAGGTCGCCGGCAACTTCGACGACTGCCTGTCGCTCGCCGCCAAGCTCGCCCAGGACTACCCGGTGGCCCTGGTCAACTCGGTCAACATCGACCGGCTGCACGGCCAGAAGACGGCCGCGTTCGAGATCGTCGAGGCGCTCGGCGACGCACCGGACATCCACTGCCTGCCGGTCGGCAACGCGGGCAACGTGTCCGCGTACTGGCTGGGCTACTCCGAGGACCTGGCCGCCGGAAACACCACGAAGACACCGAAGATGTACGGCTTCCAGGCCTCCGGTGCGGCCCCGATCGTCACGGGTCAGGTGGTCCGCGAGCCCTCCACGATCGCCACCGCCATCCGCATCGGCAACCCGGCCAGCTGGACGAAGGCCCTCGACGCGCGGGACTCCTCCGGTGGCCTGATCGCCGCCGTGACGGACCGGGAGATCCTGGCCGCGTACCGGCTGCTGGCCCGCGAGGTGGGTGTCTTCGTCGAGCTGGGCAGCGCCGCCAGCGTGGCCGGCCTGCTCCAGCAGGCCGCCGAGGGACGCGTCCCGGCCGGTTCGACGGTGGTCTGCACCGTCACCGGCCACGGCCTGAAGGACCCGGAGTGGGCGATCACGACGGCACCCGCCCCGGTCACCATCGCCAACGATCCTCTGGCCGCCGCCCGCTCCCTCGACCTCGCCTGATCCGTCCGCCCGGCGTTGTCGCGCGGGGCGAACGGGCAGGTCCCGTGGGCGGGACGGGCTGGAGCCCGGCGACGGTGGTGGAGATCGGGTGGGGGACACTCTCGTTGCCCCGCAACCGTTTCTTCCTCAGGAGTGAGCCACGCCGATGTCGCTGCTCGCCAGATTCAGCCTCGCCAACCGAGGGCTGGTAGCCCTCATCGCGGTGGTGATCACGGCGTTCGGTGCGTTCGCCGTCCCGTCGCTGAAGCAGCAACTCCTGCCGTCGCTGGAGTTCCCGGCCGCGTTCATCGTCGCCGCGTACCCGGGCGCCGGACCGGAGATCGTCGAGTCGCAGGTCACCGAGCCGATCGAGAACAGCCTCCAGGGCATCACCGGCCTGGAGAAGGTCACCTCGACCTCCCGCGAGGGCTCGACGACGGTCCAGGTGCAGTACGCGTTCGGCACCGACCTGGACGACATCTCCAACAAGATGCAGACCGCCCTCAACCGGATCGAGGCGCAGCTGCCGGAGGGTGTCGACCCGCAGGTGATCGTCGGTAGCACCGACGACCTCCCGGCCGTGGTGATCGCCGCCGCCGGCGGGGACGACCAGCGCGTCCTGGGCGAGAAGCTGCGCGACACCGTCGTGCCCGAGCTGGAGGCGATCGAGGGGGTCCGCAGCGTCGAGGTGACCGGCGCCCGCGACGAGATCGTCGTGGTCACCCCGGACCCGGCCAAGCTGGCCGCCGCGCGCCTTCAGCCGACCGCGATCGGCGCCGCGCTGCGGACCAACGGCGTGGCGGTTCCCGCCGGTGTGGTGGTCGACGGCACCCGGGGCCTTCCGGTGCAGGTGGGCACCCCGCTCGCCGGCATCGACGACCTGCGCGGCATCGTCCTCACCCCCGCCCCGCCGGCCGCGCCGGTGCGGCTCGGCGACGTGGCCACCGTCGAGCAGCAGCTCGCCCCGGCGACCGCGATCACCCGTACGAACGGCAAGGACAGCCTCGGCATCGCGGTCACGGCGGCGCCCGACGGCAACGCGGTGGAGATCTCCCACGAGATCCGCGACCGGCTCGCCGACCTGCGGACCGCTTCCGGCGCGGAGCTGACCGTGGTCTTCGACCAGGCACCGTTCGTCGAGAAGTCGATCGAGAGCCTGACCACGGAGGGCCTGCTGGGTCTGGTCATGGCCGTCGTGGTCATCCTGGTCTTCCTGCTCTCGGTACGCTCCACCGTCGTCACCGCGGTCTCCATCCCGCTGTCGGTGCTGGTGGCGCTGATCGCCCTGTGGATCGGTGACTACTCGCTCAACCTGCTCACCCTCGGCGCGCTGACCATCGCGGTCGGGCGGGTGGTCGACGACTCGATCGTCGTGCTGGAGAACATCAAACGCCATCTGGAGTACGGCGAGGAGAAGCGCGCGGCGATCCTCACCGCCGTCCGTGAGGTGGCCGGCGCGGTCACCGCGTCCACGCTGACGACCGTCGCCGTGTTCGCGCCGATCGCCCTGGTGGGCGGGTTCGTCGGGCAGCTCTTCGCGCCGTTCGCGATCACGGTGACCGTGGCCCTGCTCGCCTCGCTGCTGGTGTCGCTGACCATCATCCCGGTGCTCGCGTACTGGTTCCTCAAGCCCGCCGGCTCCACTCCGGACGACGAGGCCGTACGCCGGGCGGCGGAGGAGAAGGAGCTGCGCAGCCCGTTGCAGCGGGCGTACCTGCCGGTGATCGGGTTCGCGACCCGCCGGCGCGCGACGCGCTGGATCACGCTGGGGCTCGGCGTGCTGGTGCTGTTCGGCACGTTCGGCCTGTCCCGCCAGCTGGAGACGAACTTCCTGGACGACTCCGGCCAGGACACCCTGAACATCACCCAGGAGCTGCCGGCGGGCACCGGCCTCGCCGGCACCGACGCGGCGGCCAAGCAGGTCGAGGCGGTGCTCGCGGGGACCGAGGGCGTCGAGACGTACCAGGTCACCGCCGGCTCGGGCGACACCCCGTGGGCCGGTGTCGGCGGCAACAACGTCGCCACCTGGTCGGTCGCGCTCGGCGACGAGACCGACGCCAAGGAGATGCGCGAGGTCCTGCGCGGCAGGTTCGACGCGCTCGGCGGCGGCGTCGGCGAGTTCACCTTCGGCGCCGGGCAGGGCGGCGCGTCCGCCAACCAGCTGGAGGTCGTCGTCCAGGCCGCCGAGCCGGAGGTGCTGGCGCGGGCGGTCCAGGACGTCGAGGCGGCGATGACGGGCCTGGACGGTGTCGAGGACGTCACCACCAGCCTCGCCGACTCCGTGGAGCGGGTCCAGGTCACCGTCCGCCGGCTCGACGCCGCCCGGTACGGGCTCAGCGAGGCGGCCGTCGGGCAGCTGGTGGCGCAGGCGTACCGGGGTGCGCCGCTGGGTCAGGTCACCCTGGACGGCGGGCAGCAGGACGTGATCCTGCGCGGCAGCGCCCAGCCGCCGCTCACCGTCGATCAGCTCAAAGCACTTCCGGTCGGGCCGGTGACGCTGGGTGCCATCGCCGACGTCACGACGGCACCGGGCCCGCAGCAGGTCACCCGCGTCGACGGCGAGCGCAGCGTGTCCGTCACCGGTACGGCCACCGGCTCGAACCTGGGCGCCATCAGCCAGGAGCTGCAGAAGAAGCTGGACGCCATCGACGTACCGGGGGCGAGCTTCGCCATCGGCGGTGTCAGCGCGGACCAGGAGGAGGCCTTCGCGGACCTCGGCCTGGCGGTGCTGGCCGCCATCGCGATCGTCTTCCTGATCATGGTGGCCACGTTCCGCAGCCTGACCCAGGCGCTGATCCTGCTCATCTCCATCCCGTTCGCGGCGACCGGCGCGATCGGTCTGCTCCTGGCTACCGGCACCCCGCTGGGCGTGCCGGCGCTGATCGGTGTGCTCATGCTGGTCGGCATCGTCGTGACCAACGCGATCGTGCTGCTCGACCTGATCAACCAGTACCGGGCGCAGGGCATGAGCGTGCGGGACGCGGTGGTCGAGGGCGGCCGGCGCCGGCTGCGGCCGATCCTGATGACGGCGGTCGCGACCATCTTCGCGCTGCTGCCGATGGCGCTCGGCCTGACCGGCGAGGGCGGCTTCATCTCCAAGCCGCTGGCGATCGTGGTGATCGGCGGTCTGCTCAGCTCGACGCTGCTGACCCTGATTCTGGTGCCGACGCTGTACACGATGGTGGAGAACACCAAGGAGGCGTTCCGCACCTGGCGGGTCCACCGCTCCGGTGTCGCCACCACGACGGAGGACGGTCCCACCCCGAACGACGGCGACCGGACCCTGGTCGCGGTCGGTGTCGGAGGCACCACCGCCGATGCCCCGGCCGGCGAGCCACGGGTTGACGCTCCGGGGCCCCGACCGGCGCCCTCGGGCGCCCTGCTCGACGGCACCGACCAGTTCGAGGTGCTGCGGCTGCCCAGAAGCCGTACCTCGCCGCTGCCCCCCACCGAGTAGCGGCACCGCCACGAACGCCCCCGACCGTCCACCGGTCGGGGGCGTTCCGCGTCCCGCCCCGAGCCCACGCCCTCACGGGCCGGCCGGTGTCGGGTGTCCGCACGGCGGCGGACGCTCCTGCACCGGCCGGGTAGGGTCCCGTCCGTGCCGTCCGCCCTCTCGGTCCTGCGCCGCAACCGGAACTTCCGCAATCTCTTCCTCGCCGAGTTGGTGGTCTTCGGTGCCGACTGGTTCGTCATGGTGCCGCTGCTGGTGCTGCTGCCGAAGCTGACCGGAAGCGGCGTGTGGGGCGCTCTGGTGCTCGCCGTCGACACGGGCATCGTGGCGCTGCTGCTGCCGTACACCGGGACGATCGCCGAC
The DNA here is from genome assembly GCF_044465805.1 of Micromonospora sp. NPDC049497. Classification (NCBI taxonomy): domain Bacteria; kingdom Bacillati; phylum Actinomycetota; class Actinomycetes; order Micromonosporales; family Micromonosporaceae; genus Micromonospora; species Micromonospora sp. NPDC049497. The sequence goes on from NZ_JBITMC010000001.1 coordinate 488,408, forward strand.
CGGGTCGACCGTCGGAAGATCATGATCGGGGCGAACGTCGCCGCGCTGGTCGGTGTGCTCCTGCTGCTCGGGGTGCGCAGCTCGGGCACGGCGTGGCTGGCGATGGTCGGGATCGGCGTGGTCGCGGTCGCCAAGGCGTTCTACTCCCCGGCCGCGCAGGCCGCCCTGCCGAACGTGCTGGACTCCGACGAGCTGGCCGCCGGCAACGCGGTCGCCGGTTCGGCCTGGGGCACGATGACGGTGGTCGGCGCCTCGCTCGGCGGCGTGCTCAGCGCCGCCGTCGGGCCGTACGCCTGCTTCTGGGTGGCGGCGGTCGGCCTGGTCCTCGCCGCGGTGCTCGCCGCGCGGATCCGCCGGCCGTTGCAGGCACCCCGTGACGCCGGACGTCCTGCGCAGCAGACGTGGGCGGCGGTCCGCGAGGCGCTCGGCTACATCGCCCACCGCCCGCGGGTGCTGGCGCTGGTGACGGTGAAGTCGGCGGTCGGGTTGGGCAACGGCGTGCTGACCGTGTTCCCGCTGCTCGCCGGTCTGTACGGGGTCGGCGCGATCGGCGCCGGCCTGCTGTTCGCCGTACGCGGGGCGGGTGCGCTGGTGGGTCCGATCCTGATGCGGCGGGTCCTGGGCAACCGTGCCTGGCTGCTGCCCGGGCTCGCGCTGTCGATGTCGCTGTACGGCCTGGCCTACCTGGGCACGTCGGTCGCCGGCTGGTTCCCACTGGTGCTGGCGCTGGTCTTCGTCGCGCACTTCGCCGGCGGCAGCAACTGGGTGATGTCGAACTTCGCCCTGCAGGGCGAGGTGCCGGACCGCCTGCGCGGTCGCGTGTTCGCCACCGACATGATGCTGGCGACGCTGGCCATCTCGGTCAGCCAGCTGGTCGTGGCGTCGGTGGTGGACATCGTCGACGAGCGGGTGGTGCTGGCCGGCTGCGGCCTGGTCACGCTGGTGTACGCGATCGGCTGGCGGGTCGCCACCCGCGGGCTCTCCCTCACCGACCCGGTCACCGAGCCGGACCCGTCGGTGGTCCGGTGACCGGCGTCCATCCCAGCGGCCGGACGGCGGCTCGGGGTGTCGGTGCGGGGCCCTAGCATGGGCCCGTGCCGATGACATTCGCCTCCGGTCCGGTTCGGGTCCGGGTCCCCGCCACCAGCGCCAACCTGGGGCCGGGCTTCGACGCGCTCGGGCTCGCCCTCACGCTGCACGACGACGTCGCCGCCGAGGTGACGCCCGGCGGTGTGACCGTGACGGTGGCCGGGGAGGGCGCGGGGGAGCTGCCGGCCGACGAGCGGCACCTGGTGGTGAGCGCCATGCGGGCCGCCTTCGACGCGCTCGGCGGCCAGCCGGCGGGGCTGGCGGTGGAGTGCGTCAACCGCATCCCGCAGGCCCGCGGGCTGGGCTCGTCGTCCGCCGCGATCGTCGCCGGTGTGCTGCTCGCCCGGGCGCTCGTGGCCGACGGCGAGAGGCTGCTCGACGACGGGGCCGTGCTGCGGCTCGCCGCGCAGATCGAGGGCCATCCGGACAATGTGGCCCCCTGCCTGCTCGGGGGCTTCACGGTGGCGTGGACGGAGCCGTCGGGCGCACGGGCGGTGTCACTCCCGGTCGCCGACGGTGTCCGGCCGACGGTCTTCGTGCCCGCCGAGCGCGGTCTCACGTCGGTCGCCCGGGCCGCGTTGCCGTCGACCGTCCCGCACGGCGACGCCGCGTCGAACGCCGGACGGGCCGCGTTGCTCGTCCACGCCCTGACCGCCGAGCCGGCGCTGCTGCTGCCCGCCACCGTCGACCGGCTGCACCAGGACTACCGTGCCGAGGGGATGCCGGCCACGTCTGCCCTGGTCAGCGCGTTGCGTGCGGCGGATGTGGCGGCTGTGGTCAGTGGGGCGGGGCCGACGGTGCTGGCACTGAGCGAGCCGCCGGAGGCTTTCGACCCGGGAACAGGTTGGCTCGTCCTGCAGTTGGGTACAGACATGCACGGCGCCCGGGTCTCCCGGGGTAGACTGGGACACGCGGAGCGGGACCCTGTTGCCGCAGGTCGGAAGAGTTGATTACGCTCTAGACTTAGCACAGCCGCGAAGCATGCGATCTCCCTGCGGGTCGGCGCACCCCCGAAGCTCTCGGCGGTAGCCCGTCACCCCTGCCTAGGCCCACGCCGCACCGCAGTCTTCACAGGTCGCCGCAGACGGCGAGATCCGTTCACCGATGTCGGTGAGTCGGAAGACCGACCGGCTGCTGTGTCACAGACTCCCGCGACGCGTCCTTGCGAGGCGGGTGCACCGAGGCCGCCCGGCCACCTTGTTCGTCGACCCCGGGCAGTCCCGGCCTATCGAGGGAAGGAATCCATTGAGCGACACCACCGACGTGACGTCGGATGTTTCCAACGTCGCTGGCGATGCCACCACTGCCGCCCCCGCCCGTCGTCGGCGCAGCGGCACCGGTCTGTCGGCGATGCTGCTGCCGGAGCTGCAGAGCCTGGCCGCGTCGCTCGGCATCTCGGGCACGGCTCGCATGCGTAAGGGCGAGCTGATCAGCGCGATCTCCGAGCGGCAGGGCGGCGCCGCCGCCGGGACCCCTCGACCGCGGGCCGAGGTCGCGGCCGCCGCCGCACCTGCCCGGGACGAGGTTCACGCCGAGGTCCGCGAGACCGCCGAGCGGCCGGAGGCCGAGCGGCGCACCACGGAGCAGGCACCCGCCGGGGAGACCGGCACCCGGACCCGTACCCGGCGTGGCCGGGCCGCCGCGGCTGAGGCGCGCGGTGGCGAGGCTGGTGCCGGCGAGGCACGGGCCGCCGAGCCGCAGGCTGTCGAGACCCGGGCTGTCGAGACCCGGGCCGTCGAGCCTCGGGCTGTCGAGACCCGGGCCGCGGAGCCTCGGGCCGACGAGGCTGAGACCGCTGAGCGGGCCGACCGCGGCGAGGGCCGTGGTGGCCGTGAGCGGGCCGAGCGCGGTGAGCGGGCCGATCGTGGCGACCGTGCCGAGCGTGGCGACCGTGCCGATCGTGGTGACCGTGCCGAGCGTGGCGACCGCGGTGACCGTGGTGACCGCGCAGAGCGTGGCGACCGCGGTGAGCGGGCCGAGCGCGGCGAGCGCACCGACCGCAACGAGCGCGGTGACCGCGGTGACCGCGGTGACCGCGGTGACCGCGGTGAGCGGGCCGAGCGCGGTGACCGGGGCGACCGTAACGAGCGGGCCGACCGGGGCGACCGCAACGACCGGGGCGACCGCAACGAGCGGGGCGACCGGGGTCAGCGCGTCGAGCGCGACAACGGCGACGAGGACGACGAGGGCGGCGGCCGGCGTGGCCGGCGCAGCCGGTTCCGGGACCGCCGGCGTGGTCGCGGTGAGCGGGTCGAGGGCGGCGACACCGGTGGGCGCGAGCGCGAGCCCCAGGTCGCCGACGACGACGTGCTCGTCCCCGTGGCCGGCATCATCGACGTCCTGGACAACTACGCCTTCGTACGGACCACCGGCTACCTGGCCGGCCCGAACGACGTCTACGTGTCCATGTCGCAGATCAAGAAGTACGGCCTGCGCCGCGGTGACGCGATCACCGGTGCGGTCCGCGCGGCCCGCGACGGCGGTGACCAGCGGCGGGACAAGTACAACCCGCTGGTCCGGCTGGACACCATCAACGGCATGGAGCCGGACGAGGCCCGGCGCCGGCCCGAGTTCTACAAGCTGACGCCGCTCTACCCGCAGGAGCGACTGCGGCTGGAGACCGAGCCGCACATCCTCACCACCCGGGTCATCGACCTGGTCATGCCGATCGGCAAGGGGCAGCGGGCGCTGATCGTGTCCCCGCCCAAGGCCGGTAAGACCATGGTGCTGCAGGCGATCGCCAACGCGATCACCCGCAACAACCCGGAGTGCCACCTGATGGTGGTGCTGGTGGACGAGCGACCCGAAGAGGTCACCGACATGCAGCGGTCCGTGAAGGGCGAGGTCATCGCGGCCACGTTCGACCGGCCGCCGCAGGACCACACGACGGTCGCCGAGCTGGCGATCGAACGGGCCAAGCGCCTGGTCGAGCTGGGCCACGACGTGGTCGTGCTGCTCGACTCGGTGACCCGGCTCGGTCGGTCGTACAACCTGGCGGCGCCGGCCAGCGGCCGGATCATGTCGGGTGGTATCGACTCCACCGCGCTGTACCCGCCGAAGCGGTTCCTGGGTGCGGCCCGCAACATCGAGAACGGCGGCTCGCTGACCATCCTCGCCACCGCGCTGGTGGAGACCGGTTCGATGGCGGACACGGTCATCTTCGAGGAGTTCAAGGGCACCGGTAACGCGGAGTTGAAGCTGGACCGGAAGATCGCTGACAAGCGGACCTTCCCGGCCATCGACATCAACCCGTCCGGCACGCGTAAGGAAGAGGTCCTGCTCGCGCCGGAGGAACTCGCCATCATCCACAAGCTGCGTAAGGTCCTGCACTCGCTGGACTCCCAGGCAGCTCTGGACCTGCTGCTGGACCGGCTCAAGCAGTCCCGCACCAACATCGAGTTCCTGATGCAGATCGCCAAGTCGACGCCGGGGGAGTGACCTCCCCGGTCTGAGACCGCACGAAGGGCACGGCCACAGCGGCCGTGCCCTTCGCGTTTCCGGGGTTCGAAGCGGCGGCCGGCGGCGGCGGACGCTCGCACCGCCTTTCTGCGCCGTCACCCCGCGCCGTCACCCCGTGTCACGTCGCCGTTTGCCGGATCCATCATCACCGGGCGTGACCTGTTGAGAGGGAGGTCAGGGCGGTGCTCTGCCCGGCGATGGTGAGCAAGCGCCTGAGCAGGGGAGATACCTCGGCCTCCCCGCGCCAGGCCACAACGACCCTGCCCCCTTTGCTCTGCACCCGGATACGCACCGGCAACGGATCGTGCGCGGCGCACATCGGGGTGCAGAGCAAAGGGGGCTGCGAGGCACCCGTGCGGGTCGGCCTGCCGTCACGCCACGTGACATGCCTGCGACGGCCTAGTCATGGAATTTTCCTTCGGTTCAGCAGCCGACTGTTGAAACTTCTATTCATCATCCGGTTGACTGTCGTCCATGCGTACCCGCAGACGATCCGCCCGGCTCGCCGGCGTCCTGCTGTTGACGCCGCTGCTCACCCTGGCCGGCACCGTTCCCGTGACGGCCGGTGCGGCGGCACCGCCGGCGTCCGCCCTCTCCCCGACCGCCGCCGAGGACGCGCCCCGCGCCTCCTCGTACGCCGCCGGCTCGGTCACCCTGGCCGGGGACCCGGCGGCGAGCGCCGCCACCACCGCGACCGCCACCGGCGTCGAGCCGGCCGGCGGCCTGGAGACCACGAAGACCACGCGTCCGGTCGCGCCGGGCCTCGACCTCACCTCCTTCGACCGGTACGACGCCCAGGGCTGGCTGCGCGCGGACGCGCTCACCGCGGACCTGGGCGGCGGCGTCACCGTCGACTACGTCAACTCGGGCGCGGTCAGCCGGGCCGAGCCCCTTCGGGGCGCGGTGGACGCCTCCCGGGCCGTCGCCGCCGTCAACGGCGACTTCTTCGACATCAACAACTCGGGCGCGGCCCAGGGCGTCGGCATCCGCGACGGCGAGCTGGTTCAGTCCGCGATCAGCGGACACCCCAACGCGGCGGCGATCACCGGCGAGGGGCTCGGCCAGGTGATCGAGGTGAACTTCGAGGGCACCGCCACCCTGCCCACCGGGCCGGTGCCGTTGACCCAGTTCAACAACATGGTCCAGGCGAACGGCACCGGGGTGTTCACGTCGCTCTGGGGCGCGTACACCCGGGAGCGTCCGGTCGCCGGCGCCACCCGCGTCACCGAGGTCGCCGTGGTCGGCGGTCGCGTGGCCGGCGTCGCCACGACGGCCGGCAGCGGGCCGATCCCGGCCGGCACCACCATCCTGCTGGGCCGCGACGCCGGCGCGGACGGCCTCGCGGGGCTGAAGCCCGGCGACCCGGTCGACGTCACGTACCGCCCGAGGGCCGCCGACGGCAGCACCCTGCACGCGGCGGTCGGCGGTGGCAACGTGCTGGTCCGCGACGGTGTGGTGCAGAGCATCGCCGACGCCACCCTGGCGCCGCGTACGTCGGTGGGCTTCTCCGCCGACGGCCGACGCATGATCATGCTGACGGTGGACGGTCGGCAGGTCGACAGCAGGGGCGTCACCCAGACCGAGATGGGCCGGATGATGGCCGAACTCGGTGCCCACCACGCGCTCAACCTCGACGGTGGCGGCTCGTCCACGCTGCTCGCCCGGGAGCCGGGCGCGGCGGCGGTGCAGGTGGAGAACAGCCCGTCGGACGGCACCGAGCGGGCCGTGCCGAACGGTCTGGCCCTGTACGCCCCGAAGGGCAGCGGACGGCTCACCGGGTTCTGGCTGGAGACCGCCAGCGACCCGACCACCGCGCCGGGCGTCTCCCCGGTGCGGGGCGGCCGGCCGGACCGGGTCTTCCCCGGCCTGACCCGCCGGCTCACCGCCGCCGGCCACGACGAGACGTACGGCCCGGCGGCCGGCGCACCGGCGTGGCGGGCCAACCCGGCGGTGCACGGCACGGTGGACGACGACGGGGTGTTCCGCGCCGGTGCGCCCGGTACCACCACGGTCACCGCCTGGCGGGACGAGGCTTACGGCACCATCGACCTCACGGTGCTCGGACCGCTGGCCCGGATCGACTCCACGGTGGACCGCGTCGGCCTCTCCACCGTCGGCGGGACGGCGCTGTTCGGTGTCGTGGGGTACGACGCCGAGGGCAACACCGCCCCGGTCGAGCCCGCCGACCTGACGCTGGAGTACGACCGCGAGCTGCTGCGCGTCACCCCCACCGCCGACGGCAACCTGTCCGCCACCGCCCTGCGCGCCAGCGGCTCCACCCTGGTCACCGTCCGCGTCGGACGCAGCACCACCGTCGTACCGGTGACGGTCGGGCTGACCGACGTGCCGGTCGCCGGGTTCGATGACGCGGCGTCGTGGACGTTCAGCCAGGCCCGGGCCAGCGGCGCGGTCGCCCCGGCGCCGGGCCGCACCGGCACCGGGCTGCGGATGACGTACGACTTCAGCCAGTCGACCGGCACCCGGGCCGCGTACGCCAACCCGCCCGCGTGGATCCCGGTCCCCGGTCAGCCGCAGGCCTTCGGCCTGTGGATCCACGGCAACGGCACCGGCGAGTGGCCGAGCCTGCACCTGCACGACGCCCAGGACACCCAGCACGTGCTGCGCGGCCCGTTCATCGACTGGAAGGGCTGGCGGTACGTCGAGTTCACCGTGCCGTCCGGCGTGCAGTACCCGGTGCGGGTCCGCCGGTTCTACGTGGCGGAGACCAACGCCGCCGCGAAGTACACCAGCGAGGTGGTCATCGACGACCTGGTGGCCAAGGTGCCGCCGACGGTCGACGTGCCGGCCGAGGCGCCGCGTACCGACCGGGTGGTGCTGCGTGACGGCACCGTGGACGATGCGCCGTGGCGCTACGCGGTGATGTCCGACGCCCAGTTCGTCGCGGCGGCACCGGACAGCGACCTGGTCGCCCAGGCCCGCCGTACGCTCCGCGAGGTCAGGGCGGCGAGGCCGGACTTCCTGGTGATCAACGGTGACCTGGTGGACACCGCCTACCCGGCGGACTTCGCGCTGGCGAAGCGGATCCTCGACGAGGAGCTGGGTGGAGAGATCCCGTACCACTACGTGCCCGGCAACCACGAGATCATGGGCGCGCCGATCAGCAACTTCCGGGCCGTCTTCGGCGACACCGAGCGGGTCTTCGACCACGAGGGAACCCGCTTCGTCACCCTCAACTCGTCCACCGGCTCACTGCGCGGTGGCGGCTTCGACCAGATCCGGATGCTCCGGTCGGCGCTCGACTCCGCCGCCGGGGACGACGCGGTCGGCTCGGTGGTCGTCGTGCACCACCACCCGCCCCGCGACCCGGGCGCGGCCAAGGCGAGCCAGCTCGGCGACCGGAAGGAGGCGGCGTTGCTGGAGCAGTGGCTGGCCGACTTCCAGCACCGCACCGGCAAGGGCGCGTTGTTCGTCGGCGGGCACGTCGGCCAGTTCCACGCCGATCGGGTCGACGGTGTTCCGTACGTCGTCAACGGCAACTCGGGCAAGGGCCCGTCGAGCCCCGCCGACCAGGGCGGTTTCACCGGCTGGACCGAGTTCGGGGTGGACCCGGTGACCCCCGCCGAGGCGGACCGGGCCCGCCGGAACCCGCTCGCCGAGGGCCCGCGCTGGGTGGCCGCCGAGTTCCACCCGCACGTCGACGCCCTCGCCCTGGCCGCACCGGCGACGGTCGCGGTCGGCGCCGGAGTACCGGTCACCGCGACGGTGACCCAGCCGGGCGGGCGTACGGTGCCGGTGGCGGCACCGGTGAGCGCCGACTGGTCCGCCTCGCCGAACCTGCACATCGGCTCGGTCGCCGGCCTGAAGCCCTGGCACGTGGCGCGCTTCGACCCGGTCACCGGTCACCTCACCGCCCTGCGGCCGGGCGCGTCGGTGACGCTCGCCGTCGACGTCAACGGGGTGCATGCCGAGGCGACGATCACCCTCACCACCGGCTGAGGTGCAAGGAGCCGAGGCCCGCACCGGTACCGGTGCGGGCCTCAGGTGTTAAGCGGGGGCCCTTTCTCTACCGGAGGCGTTAAGAAGGGGCCCCTCCTTACCGCGGCTCAGAAGTCGCCGTCGGCGACCTGGAAGACGGTCAGGCCCAGCTCGCGCCACATCCGGACCACCTGCATCCGGTCGTCGAAGACGCCGACCACCCGGTACCGGTCGGCGACCTCGCGCTCGTAGATCTCCCGCTTGACGACCGAGTCCTTGCGCGAGTCACCCACCGCCCGCAGGTGCAGCGCCAGGTAGGGGACCTTCACGTGCCGGTCCAGCCACGCCTCGGTGGCGGCCCGGGCCGAGGCGTCCCGGCCGGAGCAGAAGACCACCCCGTACCCGGCCGCGTGCATGGCCCGCACCGCCGCGATCACCGCGGGGTTCGGCTCGTCCTCACCGACCCGGGTCATGTCGTACGGGCTGCGGGAGACGTTCAGCGCGACGGTGCCGTCGATGTCCACCAGGACGATCTCCGGCGGCTCGTCGGACGGGGGGTGCACCCGGGCCGGGCGTCCCGTCCGTGCCGTCGGCACCGGCAGCGGCAGGGCACGGCCCTCCAGGTAGCGTTCGTGCAGGCGGCGGATCGCCGCCTCGCCGACCCGGTCGGCCTCCGCCCGGGCCGCGTCACGGCGCAGGCACTCCTCGAGCGGTACGTCGGTGAAGTCGTGCACCTCGAACTCGGCCCCGTGCTGGGCGGCCAGGTCGGCCCAGTCCCGCAGGGTCCGGGAGCGCAGGTTGGTGTCGTCGACGCAGACGTCCGCCCCGGCCCGCAGCAGCGTCTCCACCTGCGCCCGCTGCACGAGCGTCACGTGCCACTCGGCCCGCTGGGTGAAGAGCCGCTCGCCGTGCAGCATCCGGCGCAGGTCGTCGCGGTTGACGCGGACCACGGAGGGTTGCAGCGTCCGGGCGAAGGTCGTCTTCCCGGAGGCGGGCAGTCCCCGGGTGGCGATCAGGCGGGTCATCAGGTCCCTCCGTGTGGTCGTCGGCCACGTGCCCCGACAGGGGTACGAACCCCGGCGGTCACGCCTGCGTGAATGCCCGGCCGGGAGACGGGAATGCGTGACGGGCGGCGTACGTTGTCGAAGCCGGACCTGCTGTGCGGCCCGAGTGTCGAGCCGGCGTGGGCCCATGGCACACTGGTCAATCGGCCACCGGTTCCGGTTCACGCCCGAAATCCGTCGCGTACGCCACGACGGGGGCGACCCGGCGACCACCCACGAAAGGACCGAGGCGACATGAAGCCCAAGATCCACCCGGAGTACACGACGACCGACGTCACCTGCTCCTGCGGCAACACCTTCACGACCCGCAGCACCGCCAAGGGCGGTTCGATCCACGTCGAGACCTGCAGCGCCTGCCACCCGTTCTACACCGGCAAGCAGCGCGTCCTGGACACCGCGGGCCGGGTCGCGAAGTTCCAGCAGAAGTACGCCAAGGTTCAGGCCAAGAAGGCCAAGTAACTCCTCGTTCGACGCCCGCGTCCGGTTTCCCGCCGGACGCGGGCGTCGTCCGTATTCCGCCCCCGTCCCGCCCCGGCGCCGTCGAAGGAGCACCCGCAGCATGAGCAGCGAGCGTCTGGCCGCCCTTCTCGACGAGTACGCCGAGCTGGAGAAGCGGCTGGCCGACCCGGCCATCCACGCCGACCAGAACACCGCCCGCCGGGTGGGCCGCCGGTACGCCGAGCTGGTGCCCCTGCACAAGGCCGCCGGTGAGCTGGAGCAGGCCCGGGCCGACCTGGTGGCCGCGCGGGAGTTGGCCGCGGAGGACCCGTCCTTCGCCGGCGAGGCGGAGTCGATCGCGGCGTCCCTGCCGGCGCTGGAGGAGCGCCTGGCCGAGCTGCTGATCCCCCGCGACCCGCACGACGCCAAGGACGTCATCGTCGAGATCAAGGCCGGCGAGGGCGGTGAGGAGTCCGCGCTGTTCGCGGGCGACCTGCTGCGCATGTACACGCGGTACGCCGAGCGGCGTGGCTGGCTCACCGAGGTGATCGACGCGCAGGACTCGGACCTCGGCGGGGTCAAGGACGTGTCGCTGGCGATCAAGACCAAGGGTGTCCCGGAGGGCGGCAACGGCGTGTGGTCCCGCCTCAAGTGGGAGGGCGGCGTGCACCGGGTGCAGCGGGTCCCGGTCACCGAGTCGCAGGGACGCATCCACACCAGCGCCGCCGGTGTGCTGGTGCTGCCCGAGGCCGAGGACGTCGACGTCACCATCGACCCGAACGAGCTGCGGATCGACGTGTTCCGCTCGTCCGGCCCCGGTGGGCAGTCGGTGAACACCACCGACTCGGCGGTGCGGATCACCCACGTACCGACCGGCATCGTGGTCTCCTGCCAGAACGAGAAGTCGCAGCTCCAGAACCGGGAGCAGGCGATGCGGATCCTACGGGCCCGGCTGCTGGCGGCGGCCCAGGAGGAGGCCGACGCGGCCGCCTCGGACGCCCGCAAGGCGCAGGTGCGTACGGTCGATCGCTCGGAGCGGATCCGCACCTACAACTTCCCGCAGAACCGGATCACCGACCACCGGATCGGCTACACCGCGTACAACCTGGATCTTGCTCTCGGCGGTGACCTGGACGGCGTGCTGGACGCCCTCGGGGAGGCCGACCGCGCCGCCCGCCTCGCCGGCGACCCGGAGCTCACCCGCCGCTGACGCGGCACCTTCCCCGCACTCTCACGAAAAGAGTGGCCATCCGAGGGCGGATGGCCACTCTTTTCCGGACGTTGCCGGGCCGAGGGGCGCCCGGGTGCGAGCGGTCAGGAGGCGCGCGGGTGGTCCTTCGCGCGGAGCGTCTTGCGGTCGGCGGCCTCGAAGGCGACGACGAGGGCGGCGCGCAGGTCCGGGCCGCCGCCGCCGACCTCCGCGAAGCCGATGCTCACGCCGACCGGGGTGCCGGGCACCAGGGACTCCCAGTCCTCCGTCCGCATCGCCGCGTCGATGCGCCGCTTCACCTCCGCCGCCTCGGTCATGCCGGCGTCGGAGAGCACCACCACGAACTCGTCGCCGCCGTAGCGGGCCACGAAGTCGCCCCGCCGCATCACCCGGTTGATCACCCCGGCGACGCGTTGCAGGACCAGGTCGCCGGAGTGGTGCCCGTGCCGCGTGTTCACCGCCGTGAAGCCCTCCAGGTCGCAGACGCCGATCACCACCCGTTCGCCCCGGGCCACCACGGCGGCGACGTAGCGCTCCAGCCGGCGCCGGTTCGGCAGGCCGGTGAGCGGGTCGGTCAGCGCCTCGCCCTCGGACCGGACCGCCTCGCGCCGCATCTCCTCGTGGTCGATCCGGGCGGCGATGCCGTCGATGTAGACGTCCCGGAGCCGGTCGTTGCGCTGCGCGGCCAGCCGGAACGCCAGCCGGTCGACCCGGTGCGACCCCGCATGGTCGCCGGCCCGGGCGAGGGCGACGCTGCGCAGTCGGGCCGGCTCGGCCGCGCCGAGCGTCTCGTTGGAGACCTGGACGGTGTCCAGCCGGGTGACCGCCTCGATCGGCCGCCCCTCGGCGATCGCCACGCAGACCTGGCCGAGCTGGCGCATGTCCCGGGCCCGGGCGCTGTCGCCGCCGTGCGAGAGCAACCGGGCGGGCGCGGCGTCGGTGCCGACGTCCAGCCGGTCGCCCAGGGCCGCCCGCCGGGCGGCGGCGTAGCCGTACGCGGCGAGGCTGCTGGGCCGCAGCCGGCTGGACCGACCGGAGCTCAGGAAACGGTCGAGGTCGGCGGCGACGTCCCGCAGCACCCGCAGGCAGCCGTCGGTGTCGCCGGTGTGGTCCAGCGCGACCGCGTTGCGCAGCCGGATGCCGGGGGCGGCGAAGGTCTCCTCGGGGATGCCGGCGGCCGTCCCGAGCTGCCGGGCCCGTTCGATCGCGCTGAGGGCGTAGCCGTGGAAGCCGAGGTAGGAGTAGGCCATCGCGAGGTCGTGCCAGCCCCACGCGGTGTCCCGGTCGGGGTCGTCCACCGCGCCCAGCGCGCGGGCGGCCCGCACCAGGTGGGTGACGCAGCGGTCCAGGGCGCCCTGGTGGTGCGCGGCCAGCGCGGCGAGCGCGTTGAGATGCCCGTGCAGGTAGGGCTCGGCGAGGTCGCGGACCGCCGCGGAGGCCTCCTCGATCGCCCGGGTGTACTCGGCCGTGCGGCCCAGGTTCAGCACCGTGCAGAGCCGCTGCACCAGCGCGTCGGCCCGCGCGTACGGGTCGGTGCTGGTGCGCAGGACGGTGTCCAGGACCGCGGACGCCTCGGCGGACCGGCTGGACTCCTGGAGGTCGCGTGCCCGGATGAGGGCGTCAACCTGGTCGGTGACCCGGTCGAGCCAACCCACCCGTCACCTCCTCCTCGGTGTGCGCCTGACCGCACCCGCTCGTGCCGGCGCTGGCGACGCTTGCATGATTATGTCGTGACCACGGTGCCGCAACAGCCGTCCGAAGGGACGAGACGCGAACGGCCCTCCGTTCCGGTGTCCCGGGCGATCCGGGTGCTCGCCGACGCGGGGGTCGAGGCGCCGCGGGTGGAGGCCGAGATGCTGGCCGCGTACGTCCTGGGGGTTTCGCGGGGGCACTTGGCCATCGCCGACGGGTTCACCGACGGGCAGCGCGAGCGGTTCGACGCGCTGGTCGCCCGGCGGGCGCGGCGCGAGCCGTTGCAGCACCTCACCGGTAGCGCCGGTTTCCGGCACCTGGAGCTGGCGGTCGGGCCGGGTGTCTTCGTCCCGCGCCCGGAGACCGAGCTGCTCGCCGGCTGGGGGATCGCCGAGGCCGCGCGGACGGCCGAGCCGCTGGTGGTGGACCTGTGCAGCGGTTCCGGGGCGATCGCCCTGTCCGTGGCGCACGAGCTGCCGGGCGCCCGGGTGGTCGCGGTGGAGCGGTCGGCCGCCGCGCTGCGGTGGCTGCGGCGCAACGCGGCGGACCGGGCGGCGGCGGGGGACCGGCCGATCGAGGTGGTGGAGGCGGACGTGACCGTGCCGGACCTGCTCGCCGACCTGGTCGGCCGGGTGGACGTGCTGCTGTGCAACCCGCCGTACGTGCCGGACGAGGTGGCCGTACCGCCCGAGGTGGAACGGCACGATCCGGCGAGCGCGGTCTTCGGCGGGGCGGACGGCCTCGCGGTGATCCGCCCGGTGGTGGCGCGGGCGGCGGAGCTCCTGCGTCCGGGCGGGGTGCTGGGCGTCGAGCACGACGACACGCACGGCACCGTGGTGCCGGCGCTGCTCGCCGCCGACGGCCGGTACGCCGGGGTCACCGGCCACGAGGACCTGACCGGGCGGCCCCGGTTCGCCACCGCGTCCCGTCGTGGCGACCGCCGGCACGCCGACCCCGGCCCGGCGTGGCAGACTGGCTCCTCGTGATGCTCTACGACTGCCGGTCGCCCGCCGACCGGGACCGCGGCATCGCCGCGGCCATCGAGGCGGTCAAGAACGGCGAGCTGGTGGTCCTGCCGACGGACACGGTCTACGGGATCGGCGCGGACGCGTTCACGCCGTACGCGGTCAAGGCGCTGCTCGACGCCAAGGGGGGCCAGGCGGCTCCGCCGCCGGTGCTGATCGGTTCCCGGCACACGCTCGACGGCCTGGTGTTCTCGCTGCCGCGCTCGGCGCGTGACCTGGTCGAGGCGTTCTGGCCGGGCGCGCTGACGATCATCGTCGAGCACTCGCCGAGCCTGCGCTGGGACCTGGGCGACACCAACGGCACGGTGGCGGTGCGCATGCCGCTGCACCCGGTGGCGCTCGAGGTGCTGCGGGAGACCGGGCCGATGGCGGTCGCGTCAGCCAACAAGGTCGGCCAGCCGGCGGCGGTGACCGCCGAGGAGGCTCGGGACCAGCTCGCCTACTCGGTGCGGGCCTACCTGGAGGCCGGTCCGGCCGCCGATCCGGTGCCGAGCACGATCGTGGACCTGACCGGTGAGGTGCCGCGGCTGCTGCGTCCGGGTGCGATCCCGATCGAGAAGCTGCGGGACGTCGTGCCGGACCTCGTCGTCGAGAGCCGGGTGGCCTGAGTGCCCCCGTTCACGGTGCTGCACGTGTGCATGGGCAACATCTGCCGGTCGCCGATGGCCGAGCGGCTGCTGGCCCTGGCCGTCCGGGAGCGGCTGGCCCGGCGGGGCGGCGTGGACCCCGGCCGCGCCGACGAGCTGGTGCACAGCCACAGCGCCGGCACCGGGGGCTGGCACGCCGGCGAGGAGATGAACCCGCCGGCCGCCCGCCAGGTCGCCACGCGCGGCGGCAGCGTGGAGGGCTTCGCCGCGCGCAAGCTGCGGTCGGACCTGATCGACGCCGCCGACCTGGTGCTCACCGCCACCGCCGACCAGCAGGAGTACGTGGTGGCGCTGCGCCCGGACGCCGCGTCGCGCACCTTCGTGCTGGGGGAGTTCGGCCGGCTGCTGGCCGGCGTCGACGCCGCCGGGCTGCCGCCGGCCGAGGCCACCGGAGATGCCGTGTACGCCCGCGGCGTCGCTCTGGTGAAGGCGGCCCACGCGGCGCGCCAGGGCGCCGCGGCGCTGCCGACGGACGATCTCGACGACCCGTGGGGCCGGGGCGACCAGTGCTTCAGCCGGGTGGCCGACGAGATCGAGGAGTCCATCCACCCCCTCGCCACCGCTCTGCTGCCCTAATCCTTCCCGTTCACCCCGTAGGTGCGAATCTTCTGCGGGTTTGGGGGAAAAAGGTGGTGAAGAAGGCCATTCGGGCCATTCTGAACGGGTCCTGACGGCTCCGGCGGGGAGAGCTGATGACCCGGGCACACCTTCACAAACTGATGACCGTACTCATGGCCGGCGCACTCGCCGGACTGGTGCTCGCGGCGGCGGCCCTCCCGGCCGCGCTGGTGTTCGGAATCGGGTTCTCGGCGCTCGCCGCGCCCTACTCCGAGCTGCCGAACTCGCTGCGCACGCCGCCGACCGCCCAGCGGTCGAACCTGTACGCCAACGACGGCACCACCCTGATCACCTCCTTCTACCAGGAGGACCGGGTGGACGTGCCGCTGGCCGAGGTGGCGCCGGTGATGCGCCAGGCGATCATCGCCGCCGAGGACGCCCGGTTCCACGAGCACAGCGGCGTCGACGTGCGCGGCGTCGTCCGCGCCTTCACCGTCAACCAGCGCGACGGCGCGACCCGGCAGGGCGCCTCCACGCTGACCATGCAGTACGTCCGCAACGTCCTCGGCAGCGATCCCCGGCTCACCGAGCGGCAGCGCCGCGCGGCCACCGAGATCACCACCGCGCGCAAGCTCCAGGAGATGCGGTACGCGCTCGCGCTGGAGCGGGAGCTGAGCAAGGACGAGATCCTGGCCCGCTACCTCAACATCGCCTACTTCGGTGCCGGCGCGTACGGGGTGGCGGCGGCGAGCAAGAGGTACTTCTCCAAGTCCCCGGCCGACCTGACGCTGGCCGAGTCGGCGCTGCTGGCCGGGCTGGTGCAGTCGCCGGACACCGACGACCCGATCAACGGGGACGCGGACGCCGCCCTACGCCGCCGGGCGTACGTGCTGGACCGGCTGGTGGAACTGGGGCAGCTCGTGGCCGACGAGGCGGCCCGCGCGAAGGCCGAGCCGATCAACCTGCGGCCCAGCGAGACGCCGAACGACTGCACGGCGGTGCCGGAGGCGCACAACGACTGGGGCTTCTTCTGCGACTGGTTCACCCGCTGGTGGAACGCCCAGCCGGCGTTCGGCGCGACCGTCGACGAGCGGCAGCTCAGCCTGCGCCGCGGCGGGTACTCGATCGTGTCCTCCTTGGACCCGGCGGTGCAGCGGGCCACGACCGAGCAGGTGCGGCGCCTCTACGGGCCGAACGACCGGTACGCGGCACCGACCGCGGTGGTCCAGCCCGGCACCGGCCGGGTGCTGGCGATGGCGGTGAACCGGAACTACGGCGTGCAGGCCAACCCGGCCGGGCAGAAGAACCGCCCGAACACCGTCAACCAGCTCGTCGCCGGGGGCGGTGCGATCGAGGGTTACCAGGCCGGCTCGACGTTCAAGCTCTTCACCATGCTGGCCGCGCTGGAGTCCGGGCTGCCGCTGCGGACCGAGTTCGACGCCCCCGACCGGATCGTCACCGGCTACCCGGTGACCGGTCCGACGAGCTGCGACGGGTACTGGTGCCCCCGCAACGCCAACTCGTCCGTCGACGGGCGGCACACCATGTGGACCGCCTTCGGGCTGTCGGTGAACACGTACTTCGCGTGGCTGGCCGAGCGGGTCGGCGCGGACCGGGTGGTGGAGATGGCCGAGCGGCTGGGCATCGTGTTCCGGTCCGCCGACGACGCGGGGCTGGCCCGGCACGGTGCCCGCACCTGGGGGCCGTTCACCCTCGGCGTCTCGGCCACCACCCCGCTCGACGTGGCCAACGCGTACGCCACCGTGGCGGCGGAGGGCACGTGGTGCGCGCCGCTGCCGGTCGTCTCGGTCACCGACGCCGCCGGGCGGCCGGTGGCCGCCGCGCAGCCGGACTGCCGCCAGGTCGTCGACCCGGACGTGGCGCGGGCGGCGGCGGACGCGGCGCGCTGCCCGGTCGGCGACCAGTCCATGTACCGGCAGTGCGCGGGCGGCACCGCGACCGACCTGCACGAGAAGGTGGGCCGGCCGGTGGCCGGCAAGACCGGCAGCTCCGAGCGGTACGCGACGGAGACCGTGGTCGCCTTCACCCCGCAACTGGCGGTGGCCACCATGGCCACCAATCCGGACGACCCGCGGGACGCGGTGGGCCGGGCGACGCAGAGCCGCTTGGTCACCGCGGTGGGGGAGGTGCTCGCCTTCACGCTGCGCGACGAGCCGGTCCGGGACTTCGTGCCGCCCAGTGAGGTGACCGCCTTCCAGCCCACCGGCCCCCGCACGGGCGACTAGCGAGGGCTCAGCGGCCTCCGGGGGTGGCGTCGAGCCGGTCGGCGGCCTGCTCGGCGCCCCGGGCGATGTTGCGGGCCATGCCGCCGAAGACCACGGCGTGGAAGGGCGCCACCGCCCCCCAGTACGCGTGCCCGGCCAGCCCGCGCGGCAGGAACACCGCCCGCTGCTGGTAGCGGCTGCGCCCGTCCTCGGTGGGGATGGCCCGCATCTCCAGCCAGGCCTGGCCGGGCAGCCGCATCTCGGCGCGCAGCCGGAGCAGCTCACCGGGCACGATCTCCTCCACGCGCCAGAAGTCCAGCGCCTCGCCCACCTGGAGGCGGTGCGGGTCGCGCCGACCCCGGCGCAGTCCCACGCCGCCGACGAGCCGGTCCAGCCATCCGCGCACGGACCAGGCGAGTGGGAAGGAGTACCAGCCGTGCTCCCCGCCGACGCCCTCGATCACCCGCCAGAGAGCGTCCGGCGGCGCGGCCACGGCCCGCTCCCGGACATCGGTGTAGGCGGTGCCGCCGGACCACTTCGGGTCGGTGGGCAGCGGCTCGGCCGGGGCGTCCGGGCCGCTCGCGGTCGACCAGCGGGTCTCCACCTGGGCGTCGCGGACCTTGGCCAGGGCCAGGGCGACCGCCTGGTCGAACCCGGTCAGCCCGTCCGGCGGGTCGGGGAGGTACGTGGCGATGTCGTGTTCGTGTGCCACCGCCTCGTGGACCAGGCTCTCCACCAGCGGCCGGGCGATGGCGTTCGGCACCGGGGTGATCAGCCCGACCCAGTGCGAGGACAGGGAGGGGGTCAGCGGCCGGACCGGCACGATGATCCGCCGGCGCAGTCCGGCCACCCGGGCGTAGCGCTGCATCATGTCGCCGAAGGTGAGCACGTCCGGCCCGCCGATGTCGAACGCGCGGTTGACCTCGGGCGGCAGGTGCGCGCACCCGGCCAGGTAGCGCAGCACGTCGCGGACCGCGATCGGCTGGATCCGGTTGCGCACCCAGCGTGGGGTGACCATGGCCGGCAGGCGCTCGGTCAGGTAGCGCAGCATCTCGAACGAGGCCGAGCCGGAGCCGATGATGACCGCGGCCCGCAGTACCGCCGTCGGCACGCCGCTGGCCAGCAGGATCCGGCCCACCTCGGCCCGGGAGCGCAGATGCGGGGAGGGGATCTCGCCGTCCGCCTTCGCCTCCGGCCCGCCCAGGTAGACGATGCGGCGTACGCCGGCGGCCCGGGCGGCGGCGGCGAAGGTGGTGGCGGCCTCCCGGTCGGCGGCCTCGAAGCCGGCCTGCCCCAGCGAGTGCACCAGGTAGTACGCCACGTCCACGCCCTCGAACGCGGCCGGCAGCGTCTCCGCCTTACGGAGGTCCCCCTCGGTGATCTCGACCCGCGCCGCCCACGGCACGTCGCGCAGCCGACCCGCCTTCCGGGCCAGGCAGCGCACCGTGTGCCCCTCGGCCAGCAGGCGGGGCGTGAGCCGTCCGCCGATGTATCCCGTCGCTCCGGTCACCAGGCATCGCACGATTCCAGTGTGCGGCCCCATAGACTCTGGCGCTGTGGACACCGACATTCCGATCTTCTGGGGACCGGACTTCGACCAGCTCAGGGCGACCGACCCGGAGATCGCCGGGGTGGTCCTCGGCGAGTTGGAGCGGCTGCGCGGCGGTCTCCAGCTGATCGCCAGCGAGAACCTCACCTCCCCGGCGGTGCTCGCCGCGCTCGGCTCGACGCTGACCAACAAGTACGCCGAGGGCTACCCGGGCCGGCGGTACTACGGCGGGTGCGCCGAGGTGGACCGGGCCGAGGAGATCGGCATCGCCCGGGCGAAGGAGCTGTTCGGCGCCGAGCACGCCAACCTCCAGCCGCACTCCGGTGCGAGCGCGAACCTGGCCGCGTACGCCGCCCTGGTCCAGCCGGGGGACACGGTCCTCGCGATGGACCTGCCGCACGGCGGCCATCTCACACACGGCAGCCGGGTGAACTTCTCCGGCAAGTGGTTCCACACGGTCGGCTACACCGTCCGGCGGGACACCGAGCTGATCGACTACGACGAGGTCCGCGATCTGGCCCTCGCGCACCGCCCGAAGATGATCATCTGTGGCGCGACCGCGTACCCCCGGCTGATCGACTTCGCCCGGTTCCGCGAGATCGCCGACGAGGTCGACGCGTACCTCATGGTGGACGCCGCCCACTTCATCGGTCTCGTCGCCGGTGGCGCCGTCCCGTCGCCGGTGCCGCACGCCGACGTCGTCTGCTTCACCACCCACAAGGTGCTGCGCGGCCCGCGCGGCGGCATGATCCTCTGTCGGGAGGGCCTGGCCCAGCGGATCGACAAGGCGGTCTTCCCGTTCACCCAGGGCGGCCCGTTGATGCACGCCGTCGCGGCCAAGGCCGTCGCGCTGCGCGAGGCCGCGCAGCCGGACTTCCGGGCGTACGCCACGCAGGTCGTCCGCAACGCGCGGGCGCTCGCCGCCGGGCTGGCCGCCGAGGGCATGCGCCCGGTGTCCGGTGGCACGGACACCCACCTCGCGCTGATCGACCTGCGGGAGGTCGGCGTCACCGGCGCCGACGCGGAGGCGCGCTGCGACGCCGCCACGATCACCCTGAACAAGAACGCCATCCCGTACGACCCGCAGAAGCCGATGGTCGCCTCCGGCATCCGGGTCGGCACCCCCAGCGTCACCACCCAGGGCATGGGTGAGCCGGAGATGGCCCGGGTCGCCGGGCTGATCGCCCGGGCGGTCCGCACCGACCCGACCGCGCCCGGGGGCTCCGACGACCTGGCCCGGGTCGCGTCCGAGGTGGCCGAACTGGTCGCCGCGTTCCCGGCGTACCCCCGTGGCTGAGTCCGGGGTGCGGGAGCCGGCGGCGCCCACGGCGGGCGACCGGCGCTGGCGGCTGCGGCACCTGCCGGTCCTGCTCGCGGCCACCGGCGGGCTGGCGGCCGTGGCGGCGCTGGTGGGCGCCCTGGTCGGCGGGGCCGACGCGGCGCTCGGCGCGGCGCTCGGCGTCGGGATCACCGTCGCCAGCTACACGGTGACCACCCTGGTGCTGGCCTGGGCCGACAGCGTCAACCCGCAGTTGGTGCTGCCGTTCGGCCTCGGCCTGTACGCGGCCAAGTTCACCCTCCTCGGCGTCGTGATGGTGGGCGTGGCGTCGACCGGTTGGGCGGGTCTGGTCCCGCTCTGCCTCGGCATCGCCGCCGGCGTGGTGGTCTGGACCGGCGTCCACATCTGGTGGCTGACCACCGTGCACGCCCGCCGGCTCCGCTGAACGGTGCCCGTCCACAGTGTGGACGGCGCGGAAATGTGTCGGGCAACGGTCATTTTTTTGCTGGCCGCAGGGGAGTAGCGTGCCCACAGACGACGCTGCCCGCAGAGGCCCACACAACCACGGTTGTGCGGGGGGTGAGGCACAGCCTCGTCTTCCCGACTGATATCGTTCGCCCCGTCATGGCTGGTGACCAGAACCCCCGACCCACCGGCGGCCCGGACGACATTCCGCCCGGCGCCGGCCAGGGTTGGACCGCGCTCAGCTACCTGATCGCGGGCATGCTCGTGTGGGGTGTCATCGGCTGGCTGGTCGACCAGTGGCTCGACCTCGGCGGCGTCGCCACCGGGATCGGGATCGTGCTCGGCATGGCCGGGGGCGTCATCCTGGTCATCCGCAAGCTCGGCACGCCTACTTAGGAAGGGACGCGGTGTTCGGACAGGCGAACGTCCTGGCAGCGGGCCAGGCGGCATTCCCACCCAGCGTGGAGGACTTCTACCTGCCCAGCATCCTGCCCTGGGGTGCGGAGAACTCGTACTGGTTCACGAAGATCACGGCGATGGTCTGGCTGGCCGTCGGTCTGCTGATCATCTTCTTCCTGGCGACGTACCGGAACCCGCAGCTGGTCCCCACGAAGAAGCAGTGGATCGCCGAGTCCCTGTACGGCTTCGTCCGCAACAACATCGCGGTCGACATGCTCGGGCACCAGGGTGTGCGGTTCGCACCGTACTTCACCGCCCTGTTCAGCTTCATCGTGCTGACCAACTTCTTCGCCATCACGCCGTTCCTGCAGATCTCGCCGAACTCGCACATCGCCTTCCCGGCCCTGCTCGCGGTGATCAGCTACGTGATGTTCATCTGGGTCGGCATCCGGCACCACGGCTTCGGCAAGTTCGTCAAGAACTCGCTCATCCCGCCGGCGCCCTGGTACATCCTGCCGCTGCTGATCCCGATCGAGTTCTTCTCGACCTTCCTCGTCCGGCCGTTCTCGCTGGCCGTCCGTCTCTTCGCCAACATGTTCGCCGGGCACATGCTCCTGCTGGTGTTCACCCTCGGCGGCTTCGCGATGCTGAACGCCACCCCGTGGCTCGCGCCGGTCTCGCTGCTCTCCTGGCTGATGACCATCGCGCTGACCTTCCTCGAGTTCCTGGTGATCGTCCTCCAGGCCTACGTGTTCACGGTCCTGACCGCGAGCTACGTCCAGGGCGCGCTCGCCGACGAACACTGATCCACCGGGCAGGTGCTCGGGAGCGAGCACTGGTCCACCTCGCACCAACCGTTGTCGTCCCGCGTGACCGTCACGCGTGATAACCAGGAGGAACCAACCAATGGACGTTCTCGCCGCGGTAGAGGGCAGCACCGCCGCCATCGGCTACGGCCTTGCCGCCATCGGCCCGGGTATCGGCGTCGGCCTGGTCTTCGCCGCCTACATCCAGTCGACGGCCCGCCAGCCGGAGTCGTCCCGGATGACCCTGCCGTACGTCTGGATCGGCTTCGCCGTCATCGAGGCGCTCGCGCTGCTGGGCATCGCCTTCGGTTTCGTCTTCGGCTGAGCCGACCCCCTCGACCGGGAGGTTTCCCATGTTCCTGCTCGCCGCCGAGGGTGGTGAGTCGACCCACAACCCGATCCTGCCGATCTGGCAGGAGATTGTGGTCGGCTCCATCGCCTTCGCTGTCCTCTGCTTCGTGCTGATGAAGTTCGTGTTCCCCCGGATGGAGCAGACGTTCCAGGCGCGGGTTGACGCGATCGAGGGTGGCATCAAGCGTGCCGAGGCCGCCCAGGCCGAGGCGAACCAGCTCCTCGAGCAGTACCGGGCGCAGCTCGCCGAGGCGCGTACCGACGCCGCGAAGATCCGGGACGACGCCCGGGCCGACGCCGAGGGCATCCGGCAGGACGTCCTCGCCAAGGCGCGGGAGGAGTCCGACCGGATCATCGCGGCCGGCAAGGAGCAACTCGCCGCCGAGCGGGCCACCATCGTGCGCGAGCTGCGCACCGAGGTCGGCACGATCGCGGTGGACCTGGCCAGCAAGATCGTTGGTGAGTCGCTCGCCGACGAGGCGCGTCGCAAGGGCACCGTCGACCGGTTCCTGAGCAACCTCGAGAGCACGGGGGCCCGCTGATGCAGGCCGCCAGCCGGGAGTCGTACAAGGTCGCGGCCGAGCGCCTCGACGCGTACGTCCGCGGCGCGGAGCCGTCGGCGGTGGCCTCCACCGCCGACGACATCCTCTCCGTCGCCGCGCTGCTGCGGCGTGAGACGCGGCTGCGCCGCGCGCTCTCCGACCCCGCCCGAAGCGGCGCGGACCGTTCCGGTCTGCTCGGCGAGATGCTGCGGGGCAAGATCAGCGCCGAGGCGCTGGACCTGCTCGCCTCGCTGGTCTCCGGCCGCTGGTCGGCTCCCTCGGAGCTGCTCGACGGTGCCGAGCGACTGGGCATCGAGGCGCTCCTGGCGAGCGCCGACTCCGCCGGTGAGCTGGGCGAGGTCGAGGACGAGCTGTTCCGCTTCGGCCAGGTCGTCGCCGGTTCGCCGGAGCTGGCCAACGCGCTGTCCGACACGACGGTGCCGGCCGAGCGGCGGGCGGCCCTGGCCGACCAGCTGCTCGCCGGCAAGGCTCGGCCGGTCACCGGCTACCTCGTCGGGGTCGCGCTCGCCGGATTCGGGGGCCGCCGGTTCGCCGGGGCGCTCACCCGGCTGGTCGAGCTGGCCGCCGACCGGCGGGACCGTCAGGTCGCGTACGTGACCGTGGCCGCCCCGCTGAGTGACTCCGAGGAGCGACGCCTCGGTGCCCGCCTCTCCGCGATGTACGGTCGAGAGGTTTCCGTCAGGCAGACGGTCGACCCCGAGGTGCTCGGTGGGGTGAGCGTGCGGGTCGGTTCCGACCTGTACGACGGCACCGTCCTGCGCCGCCTCAACGAGACCCGTAACGCGCTCGCGAAGCGCTGACCAGCGTCCTCGCAGCCCTTTGATCGACGCCATTCGGACCGGTCGGTACTAGGTATCCCGGGCCCCTGATACTTAAGGAAGCAGAGGATGGCCGAGCTGACCATCTCGACGGAGGAGATCCGCGGCGCCCTGGAGCGCTACGTCTCCTCCTACTCGGCCGACGTCTCCCGCGAGGAGGTCGGCACCGTCTCCGACACCGGCGACGGCATCGCCCACGTCGAGGGTCTTCCCTCGACCATGACCAACGAGCTCCTGGAGTTCGAGGACGGCACGCTCGGCGTGGCGCTGAACCTCGACGTCCGGGAGATCGGTGTCGTCGTTCTCGGTGACTCCGCCAAGCTGGAGGAGGGGCAGCGCGTCAAGCGCACCGAGCGGGTTCTCTCCGTGCCGGTCGGCGACGCCTTCCTCGGCCGCGTGGTCAACGCGCTCGCCCAGCCGATCGACGGCCTCGGTGACATCGCCAACGAGGGCTTCCGCGAGCTGGAGCTCCAGGCGCCGAACGTGATGTCCCGCCAGTCCGTCGACGAGCCGCTGCAGACCGGCATCAAGGCGATCGACGCCATGACCCCGATCGGTCGGGGCCAGCGGCAGCTGATCATCGGTGACCGCAAGACCGGCAAGACCACCGTCGCGCTGGACACCATCCTCAACCAGCGGGACAACTGGCGCTCCGGCGACCCGAAGAAGCAGGTCCGCTGCATCTACGTCGCCATCGGCCAGAAGGCCTCCACGATCGCCTCGATCAAGGGCATCCTGGAGGAGGCGGGCGCGATGGAGTACACCACCATCGTGGCCTCCCCGGCGTCCGACCCGGCCGGCTTCAAGTACCTCGCCCCCTACACCGGCTCGTCCATCGGGCAGCACTGGATGTACGGCGGCAAGCACGTCCTGATCGTCTTCGACGACCTGAGCAAGCAGGCCGAGGCGTACCGTGCCGTGTCGCTGCTGCTGCGTCGCCCGCCGGGCCGTGAGGCGTACCCGGGTGACGTCTTCTACCTGCACTCCCGCCTGCTGGAGCGCTGCGCGAAGCTTTCCGACGAGCTGGGTGGCGGCTCGATGACCGGTCTGCCGATCATCGAGACGAAGGCCAACGACATCTCGGCCTTCATCCCGACCAACGTCATCTCGATCACCGACGGCCAGATCTTCCTCGAGACGGACCTGTTCAACCAGGGCGTCCGGCCGGCCATCAACGTCGGCACCTCGGTGTCCCGGGTCGGTGGCGCCGCACAGGTCAAGCCGATGAAGAAGGTCTCCGGTTCGCTGCGGCTGAACCTGGCCCAGTTCCGTGAGCTGGAGGCGTTCGCCGCCTTCGCCTCCGACCTGGACCGGGCCTCGCAGAACCAGCTGGCCCGCGGCGCCCGCCTGGTCGAGTTGCTCAAGCAGCCGAACTACGCGCCGTACCCGGTGCAGGAGCAGGTCGTCTCGGTCTGGGCCGGCACCGAGGGCAAGCTGGACGACATCCCGGTCGGCGAGGTCCGCCGCTTCGAGTCGGAGTTCCTCCAGTACCTGCGGCACAAGCACGAGGGTGTCCTGGCGTCGATCGCCGACGGCAAGTGGGGCGACGACATCGCCGGCTCGCTGGACTCGGCCGTCAGCGAGTTCAAGCAGCTCTTCCTGGGCAAGGAGGACGAGCGTCGGATCAACGAGGCCCCGGCCGTGCCGCTCGAGGGCGAGGAGAACCGCGAGACGGTGACCCGCTTCCGCGACGGCACCACCGACCGCCCGGCCGAGAGCTGATCCATGGCAGCCCAGGTTCGCGTTCTTCGCCAGCGGATCCGCTCGGCGAAGGGGATGAAGAAGATCACCAAGGCGATGGAGCTCGTGGCGACGAGCCGGATCGCCAAGGCCCAGGCCCGGGTGGAGGCTTCGCTGCCGTACGCCAAGGCCATCACCGGCGTGCTCACCGCGCTGGCGTCCAACGCGCGGATCGACCACCCGCTACTGACCCCGCGCGAGCGGGTGCAGCGGGCGGGCGTCCTGCTGATCACCGCCGACCGCGGTCTGGCCGGCGGTTACAGCTCCAACGCGATCCGGACCGCCGAGTCGTTGGTCGCCCGGTTGAAGGCCGACGGCAAGGACCCGGTGCTCTACGTGATCGGCCGCAAGGGCGTGACGTTCTACCGGTTCCGTAACCGGCAGATCGCGGCGAGCTGGACGGGCTTCTCGGAGCAGCCGGCCTTCTCCGACGCCCGTGAGGTGGGTGAGACGCTGATCAAGGCGTTCACCGCCGGCGCGGACGACGTGGACGGCACCGCCGGGGCGGACGGCGTGCTCGGTGTCGACGAGTTGCACATCGTCTACACCGAGTTCCACAGCCTGATGACCCAGAACCCGGTCACGAAGATCATCGGCCCGATGCAGGTCGAGGACCGTCCGCGGTCCGAGGGCCTGCTCCCGGCGTACGAGTTCGAGCCGGAGGCGGAGGCGCTGCTCGACGCGCTGCTGCCGAAGTACATCAACACGCGGATCTACGCGGCGTTGCTGGAGTCGGCGGCGAGTGAGTCGGCGGCCCGGCGGCGGGCGATGAAGAGCGCCACCGACAACGCCGAAGAGATGATCGAGAAGTACACGCGCGAGATGAACTCGGCACGTCAGGCCGGGATCACCCAGGAGATCAGCGAGATCGTCGGCGGCGCGAACGCGCTTGCCGCGTCGGGAAGTGAAGTGTGATGACTGCCCCAGTACAGACCAAGACGGCCACGGGTCGCGTGGTCCGGGTCATCGGCCCGGTCGTCGACGCCGAGTTCCCGCGCGACGCCATGCCGGCCCTGTTCAACGCCCTCAAGGTGGACGTGAACCTGTCCGGCGGTGAGAAGACGCTGACCCTGGAGGTCGCCCAGCACCTGGGCGACAACCTGGTCCGCGCCATCTCGATGCAGCCGACCGACGGCCTGGTGCGCGGCGCCGAGGTGCGCGACACCAACGGCCCGATCCGCGTGCCGGTGGGTGACACGGTCAAGGGCCACGTGTTCAACGCGATCGGCGAGTGCCTCAACCTGACCGAGGGCGAGACCCTCGACCCGGACGACCACTGGGGCATCCACCGCAAGGCTCCGGCCTTCGCGGACCTGGAGCCGAAGACCGAGATGCTGGAGACCGGCATCAAGGTCATCGACCTGCTCGCCCCGTACGTCAAGGGCGGCAAGATCGGCCTGTTCGGCGGTGCCGGCGTGGGCAAGACGGTGCTCATCCAGGAGATGATCACCCGTGTGGCCCGGAACTTCGGTGGTACCTCGGTCTTCGCCGGCGTGGGTGAGCGCACCCGTGAGGGCAACGACCTCATCGCCGAGATGACCGAGTCCGGCGTCATCGACAAGACCGCGCTGGTCTACGGCCAGATGGACGAGCCGCCGGGCACCCGGCTGCGCGTCGCGCTGTCCGCGCTGACGATGGCGGAGTACTTCCGCGACGTGAAGAAGCAGGAGGTGCTGCTCTTCATCGACAACATCTTCCGCTTCACCCAGGCCGGCTCCGAGGTCTCCACCCTGCTCGGCCGCATGCCGAGCGCGGTGGGTTACCAGCCGACCCTGGCCGACGAGATGGGCGAGCTCCAGGAGCGGATCACCTCCGTCCGGGGTCAGGCCATCACCTCGATGCAGGCGATCTACGTGCCGGCGGACGACTACACCGACCCCGCCCCGGCCACCACGTTCGCCCACCTCGACGCGACCACCAACCTGGAGCGGTCGATCTCCGACAAGGGCATCTACCCGGCCGTGGACCCGCTGGCGTCCTCGTCCCGGATCCTCGCCCCGGAGTTCGTCGGCGAGGAGCACTTCCAGGTCGCCACCGAGGTGAAGCGGATCCTGCAGCGCTACAAGGACCTGCAGGACATCATCGCCATCCTCGGCATCGAGGAGCTCTCGGAGGAAGACAAGATCACCGTGGCCCGGGCCCGGCGGATCGAGCGCTTCCTGTCGCAGAACACCTACGCCGCCGAGCAGTTCACCGGCGTGCCGGGCTCGACGGTCTCGATCCAGGAGACCATCGAGGCGTTCAAGAAGATCAGCGAGGGCGAGTACGACCACTTCCCCGAGCAGGCGTTCTTCATGTGCGGCGGTCTCGAGGACCTGGAGCGCAAGGCGAAGGAACTGATGTCGGAGGGCTGATCCTCCGGCCCTGACACGAAGGCCGCCCCGGTTAACACCGGGGCGGCCTTTTGTTCATCTTCAGGACCTATGCTCTCCGATGCCCGGTTCCGCGGTCGGCGATCATGCGGGACGCGAGGTAGCGTCTATCCCGCGCTCCCCCGAGCGCTGGATCCTGCAATGCAACCATTCGGCTGCGTGCGCCCGTCTCCTCTTCGTGGGCGTGACGAACGGAGATGCTCGTGGTTAAGGCCGGCAAGGGCGGCGGGAAGCCGTCCATATGGTCTGGTGTGCCGAGGTGGGCCCGGATCTGCACGGTCTTCGGCACGGTCCTGATGGTGCTCAGCGGCGCGGTCCTGGTCGGCGCCGAGGTGCTCATGGCCCGCTACGAGGGCGCCGTGGGCAAGGCCGACCTCTTCGGCGACCAGGCGGCCGGGGCCAAGGAGCGCAAGAGCGACATCAAGGGCCCGCTCAACATCCTGCTGGTCGGCATCGACCCCCGCAAGCCGGAGACCCCGCCGCTGGCCGACTCGGTCATGGTGCTGCACGTGCCCGCCGGGCTGGACCGGGCGTACCTGTTCTCCCTGCCGCGTGACCTCTACGTGCAGATCCCGCAGTTTGGCAAGGCCGACTTCAACGGCGGCCAGGACAAGCTCAACGCGGCGATGTCGTACGGCAGCCGCAAGGCCGGGCAGAACCCGGACGCCGCGCAGGGCTTCGAGTTGTTGGCCAACACGGTGCAGCAGGTCACCGGGATCCCGCGGTTCGACGCGGGTGCGATCATCAACTTCAGCGGCTTCATCAAGATCGTCGACGGGATGGGCGGCGTGACGATGAACATCGAGCGCGAGGTGCGCTCGGAGCACCGCGAGCCGGACGGCACCCACCGGAAGGAGCGGCCGGGCGGCGGGGGCTACCTCGGGCCGCAGGCCGTCTACCAGAAGGGCACCCAGCACCTCAAGGGCTGGCAGGCGCTGGACTACGTCCGGCAGCGCTACCCGAAGAACGGCGTGCCGGACGGCGACTACGGTCGCCAGCGCCACCAGCAGCAGTTCGTCAAGGCGATGGTGAGCCAGGCCTTCAGCGCGGACGTCGTCACCAACCCGATCAAGCTGGACAAGGTCCTGCGCGCCGCCGGCCAGTCGCTGATCTTCAGCGGACGCGGGCACAGCGTGGTCGACTTCGGCCTGGCCCTGAAGGGGATCCGGCCGGACTCGATCCAGATGATGAAGCTGCCCGGCGGCTCAGTCATCGAGGGCGGCAACTACAAGGGCGAGAAGTTCGCGCCCGAGGTGGACGACTTCTTCGCCGCGCTGAAGAACGGCCAGCTCGACGCGTTCCTCCTCGAACACCCGGAATTCCAGAACAAGACCAAGTAGGCGTGGCGAAGCTCTCGCCACCCGCGTTTCGGGCTCTCCGGCGGCGGGACTAGACTTTCGACAATCCGCCGCCGCAGCAAGGAGACAGCGTGGCACAGCAGCTTCACGTCGAGCTCGTAGCCGTCGAGGAGAAGGTCTGGTCCGGCGAGGCCGAGATGGTCGTCGCCCGGACGACCGAGGGTGAGCTGGGTGTGCTGCCGGGGCACGCGCCCCTGCTCGGCCAACTCGCCGAGCCCGGTCAGGTCCGGATCAAGCTTCCCGGTGGCGAGCAGGTTTCCTACGAGGTCGCCGGTGGCTTCCTCTCGGTGAGTTCCGAGGGCGTCACCGTGCTGGCCGAGAGCGCCACCCCGGTCTCCGCCGCGCAGAGTCGCTGAGCCGACCCGCCGATGGAGATCGTCGAAGGGATCGCGATCGGCGTCGCCGTGATCCTCGGCGCGATCCTGATCCTCTTCGTCCGGCGGGCGCTGGTCACCCGCAGCGGAGGCATCATCCGGCTCAGCGTCCGGACCTCCACGATGCTCGACGGCCGAGGCTGGGCTCCCGGCTTCGGCCGTTTCGTCGGTGACGAACTCCGCTGGTACCGGATGTTCAGCTTCGCCCTGCGTCCCCGCCAGGTGCTCTCGCGCAAGGGGCTGGCGGTGGAGCGGCGACGTCTCCCGGAGGGGCAGGAGCGTTTCTCCATGCCCGCCGACTGGGTGATCCTGCGCTGTACCAGCCACCACGCCCCGGTGGAGATCGCGATGGCCCGATCCACCGTCACCGGGTTCCTCTCCTGGCTCGAGGCCGCCCCTCCGGGGGCGGTCTCGCCGCGTCTGGCCTCCCAGGACTGGCCCGCCGCCTGACCCGCCCCCGGTCCGGTCACCGATCCGGTGCGGCGACCAGCTCGACCTCGTACCCCTGGTTGTCGGTGAGGTAGGCGGCGTACGTCCCGGGGCCCCCGGCGTGCGGATGCCGATCCGGGAAGAGCAGCGACCAACCGTGCGCGGGCGCGGCCCCCACCAGCCGGTCCACGGCGGTGGGTGGACCCGCGTGGAAGGCCAGGTGGTTGAGGCCCGGGGCCAGCCGGTCGTGCACCCGCCCGGACAGCGCCGGGGATTCCTCCATGACCAGGTACGTCGGGCCGAGCCGCCAGGAGCGGCCGCCCGGCCACTCCTGGTACGGCACCCAGCCCAGCTCGCCGAGGAGCCACCCCCAGCTGCGGCTGGCCACGTCGAGGTCGGGTACCCAGACCTCGACGTGGTGCAGCCCGCCGATGGTCAGCGCTTACCGCCCGGCACCCATAGCACATCTCCGTTCGGATTTGCCGTTCTTGACAGGATAAAGAGCAGATCGGAAAGACGGTTGAGATACTTTGCCGGGAGAGAGCTGGTCCGATCAGGGTCGTGCGCGACCAGGGCCCACGCCGCACGCTCGGCGCGCCGGGCGACAGTCCGCGCCACGTGCAGCAGCGCCGCGCCCGCGGTGCCGCCGGGGAGGATGAAGGAGTCGAGCTTGCTCAGGCGTGCGTTGTACTCGTCGCACCAGCCCTCGAGGCGCTCCACGTACTCCTCGGTGACCCGCAGCGGCGGGTACTTCGGGTCCGGCTCGACCGGGGTGGCCAGGTCGGCGCCCACGTCGAACATGTCGTTCTGGATCGACCCGAGCACGGCCCGCAGATCGTCGTCGAGCTGGCCGAGGGCGAGCGCGACACCGATCGCGGCGTTGCACTCGTCGACGTCCGCGTACGCGGCGATCCGCGGATCGGTCTTCGGCACCTGTTCGTTGTTGCTCAGCCTGGTCATGCCGGCGTCGCCGGCCTTGGTGTAGATGCGCGTGAGGTGGACGGCCATGACGCACAGCCTACGGATACCGGAACTGACGATCCCCGAGCGGCCGGATGCGGCCGCCGCCTGGCCTCCCCGGCTGGGGCGCGGTGACGCGGGCGCCCCGGCGGTCAACGACGTCGACGTCATCCGGGTACGCGGAGACGCCCGGCTGGCCGGCAGCGTGCACGTCGTCGGGGCGAAGAACTCGGCCTTGAAACTGATGGCCGTCGCCCTGCTCGCCCCGGGCCGCAGCGTGATCACCAACGTGCCGCGGATCACCGACATCGCGATCATGGGCGAGGTGCTGCGCCGCCTCGGCTGCGGCGTACGGTTCGACGCGGACGACCCGGTCGACCCGATGGTCGCGCACGGCGGGGTGGCCCGCTCCCGGTCGGTCACCATCGACGTGCCCGACGAGCCCGGCGCCGAGGCCGACTACGACCTCGTACGCCGCCTGCGCGCCTCGATCTGCGTGCTCGGCCCGCTGCTGGCCCGGCGCGGGTACGTGCGGGTGGCGCACCCCGGCGGCGACGCGATCGGTTCCCGGGGGCTGGACATGCACATCTCCGGTCTGACCCGGATGGGTGCCGACATCTCCGGCGAGCACGGCTTCGTGATCGCCGAGGCGCCGAACGGCCTGCACGGCGCCGAAATCGTGCTCGACTTCCCCAGCGTGGGCGCGACCGAGAACCTGGTGATGGCCGCCGTCCTCGCCAACGGCACCACCGTGATCGACAACGCGGCGCGGGAGCCGGAGATCGTCGACATCTGCACGATGCTCAACCAGATGGGCGCGCTCATCGACGGGGCCGGCACCTCCACGCTGACCATCGTCGGGGTGCCCACCCTGCGACCCGTGCGCCATGCCACGGTGGGGGACCGGATCGTCGCCGGCACCTGGGCCTTCGGCGCTGCCATGACCCGCGGCGACGTCACCGTGACCGGGTTGGACCCGGCGTTCCTGGAGATCGCCCTCGACAAGCTGGTGTCCGCCGGAGGGCTGGTGGAGACCCGGGCGGACGCGTTCCGGATCCGGATGGAGGACCGGCCGAAGGCGGTGGACGTGGTCACGCTGCCGTACCCGGGCTTCGCCACCGACCTGCTACCGATGGCGATCGGGCTGGCCGCCGTCAGCGACGGCGCGTCGCTGATCACCGAGAACATCTTCGACGGCCGCTTCATGTTCGCCAACGAGATGATGCGCCTCGGCGCGGACATCAAGACCGACGGGCACCACGCCGTCGTCCGGGGACGGGACCGCCTCTCCGGCGCCCCGGTACGCGCCACGGACATCCGCGCCGGCGCCGGGCTGATCATCGCCGGGCTCTGCGCCGACGGGGTCACCGAGGTGTCCCACGTGCACCACGTGGACCGGGGCTACCCGGACTTCGTGGCGGACCTGCGGGCGCTCGGTGTGCAGGTCGAACGCGGCACCGGCCCGGAGGACCCCGACCTTTCCATCTGACCCGGGCCTCCCACCAGCGCGGCGTCGGGGCCTTAGCAGTCGTTCAGTCTCGCCGACTAGGGTGCTGGCAGACACTCTTACAGGCGAGGGAGAAGCAGATGGCGGGTCGACTCGCGGTCGTCGGGGCCGGGCTCATGGGCTCGGGTATCGCCCAGGTGGCGGCGCAGGCGGGCTGGCAGGTGACGCTGCGGGACCTGGACGACGCGGCCACCGGCCGCGGCCTGGCCGGCATCCGGAAGTCGCTCGAGAAGTTCGCGGAGAAGGGCAGGATCGACGCGTCCGAGGTCGAGGCGACCCTGGGCCGGATCACGACGACCACCGACCTGGAGGCGGCCGCCGACGCCGACGTCGTGGTCGAGGCGGTCTTCGAACGGCTGGAGATCAAGCACGAGGTGTTCCGCGCGCTCGACAAGATCTGCAAGGCGGATGCGGTGCTCGCCACCAACACCTCGGCCATCCCGGTGACCCAGATCGCCGCGGTCACCGAGCGCCCCGAGGCGGTCGTCGGCACCCACTTCTTCTCCCCGGTGCCCATGATGAAGCTCTGCGAGCTGGTCCGGGGCTACAAGACCAGCGACGAGACCCTGGCGACCGTCAAGGCGTTCGCCGAGGAGATCGGCAAGACCGTCGTGGTGGTCAACCGGGACATCGCCGGCTTCGTCACCACCCGGCTGATCGCCGCCCTCGTCG
Organism: Micromonospora sp. NPDC049497; assembly: GCF_044465805.1. Taxonomy (NCBI): domain Bacteria; kingdom Bacillati; phylum Actinomycetota; class Actinomycetes; order Micromonosporales; family Micromonosporaceae; genus Micromonospora; species Micromonospora sp. NPDC049497. The sequence continues at coordinate 521,393 of NZ_JBITMC010000001.1, forward strand.
TGGAGGCGGTGAAGCTCGTCGAGTCCGGCGTCGTCTCCGCCGAGGACCTGGACACCGCGTGCCGGCTGGGCTTCGGCCACGCCATGGGCCCGCTGGCCACCACCGACCTGACCGGCGTGGACGTGCTGCTGCACGCCTCGAAGAACATCTACACCGACACGGCGGACGAGAAGTTCTTCCCGCCGGAGCTGCTCCAGCGCATGGTCACCGCCGGTGACCTCGGCCGCAAGACCGGCAAGGGCTTCTACAGCTACTGAGCGTGTAAGGAAGGGCCCCCTCTTAACGCCCCCGGCCGCCGGTCGGGGGCGTCACGCTTCCCCGGGTGCGGTCAGCGCGGCACCGAGCAGGGCGAACGCGTCCGGGATGACGGTGCCCCAGTAGGCGAAGTTGTGCCGGCCGTCGGCCCAATCCGCGCGGACCGGAGGCTCGGGCAGCGCCTCGGCCAGGGCGCGGACGTCCCCGAGGAAGCTGTCCTGCCGGCCGCACCACAGGCCGACGGGAGTGCCGCGCAGCTGCTCCGCGCCGGCGAACACCGCGTCGCCGGGGCGTACGGCGGGGGAGAAGGCGGCCACCGCGCGCAGCCACCCCGGGTAGGTCTCGGCGAGCAGCAGCGCCCCGAAGCCCCCCATCGACCAACCCCACACCGCCACCCGCCCGGTGTCGAAACCGCGCCGGGCGCACCAGGCGGGTACCTCCTCCCGGATCATCCGCTGGGGGTCGTCCTCGCCGGAGCGGCGCCAGGAGAGCCGGTCGCCGGTGGCCCCGGCGAGCGCGAAGGGCGGTGCGCCGCGTCGTACCGCGTCGGTGAGGAAGCGGGCGAAGCCGAAACGGGGGAAGTCCCGGGCGGTGGCTGAGGCGCCGTGCAGCACCAGGCAGACGGGCAGGCCGCTGCCGTCGCCGTACCCCTCGGGCACAGCCGTCCAGAAATCGACCTCGCGGCCTCGGGCGGCGGAGTGGACGCGGACCAGCCGCTCGTCGCCGGCCGGGGCGTCGGGCTGGGCGGGCGCCGGCCCCGGCCCCCGTCGGGAGCGGGACAGGTGCCCGACGGCGAGCCCGCCGACCACGGTGGCACCGGCCGTGCCGGCGCCGGCCAGCAGCAGCCGACGCCGGGTCAGTGCGTGAGCCATACCGGCGAGTCTCGCACCCGTACGGGCGGGCCGGCTGTTAACGGGGGGCCCTTCCTCTACCGGAGGCGTTAAGAAGGGGCCCTTCCTTGCACCTCAGCCGTCGCGTTTGGTGGTCCAGCGGAAGGTGGTCAGGCAGAGCACCAGGCCGATGACGCACCACGCCGCCAGAACCAGGGCGACCCGGTCCAGCTCGAACGACCCGCCCGGCTCCCGTCCGCCGAACGACTCGGGCAGGAACACCGAGCGCAGGCCCTGGCACATCCACTTGAGCGGGAACAGGGCCGCGACCTGCTGCATCCAGCTCGGCAGCTCGGTGAAGACGAAGAAGACCCCGGAGATGAACTGGAGGACCAGGGCGACCGGGGTGACCACGGCCGAGCCGCTGCGGGCCGTACGGGCCAGCGACGAGATGGCGATGCCGCACAGGGTGCAGGCGGTGACGCCGAGCACCGACACCCAGCCGAACGTCAGCCACGTGGCCGCCGTGCCGGGCAGATCGAGGTCGAACAGCGCGACCGACACGGCCAGCAGCACGGCGGTCTCCGCGATCCCGATCGCCACCACCATGAGGACCTTGCCGGCGAACCAGACCCACTTCGGCATCGGCGTGCCCCGGTACCGCTTGAGCACCCCCCGGTCCCGTTCGATCGGGATCCAGATGCCGAGGTTCTGAAAGCTGACCGTCATGAGGCCGGTCGCGATCATGCCGGTGATGAAGTACTGCGTGTAGCTGACCCCGGGGGCGATCTCGTCGTTGAAGATCGCCGCGAAGATCAGGATCATGATGACCGGGAAGCCCATCGTGAAGACGACGGACTCCCGGCTGCGCAGGAACTGGGTGATCTCCAGGCGTCCCTGGCGCAGGGCGAGGGCGCCCGGCCCGATCCGCCGGGCCGGCGCGGCGGCGACCGGTGTCGCCGGCTTCGTCGTGGTCGTCATCAGTGTCCGATCATCCGCAGGTAGATGTCCTCCAGGGTCGGCCGCGTCACCGTGAGGCCCGGGACCTCGCCGCCGAAACGCGCGGCCAGCTCCGCCACCAGCGCCGTCGGCGACGCGCTCTCCGCCGACTCGACAGACCCCTCCGGCGTACGCCAGGAGACCGTCGCCAGGGCCTCCTGCCGGTTGCCGAGCCGGTTCGGCGGGGCGACCTCGACCAGCCGGCCGTGCGCGATCACGCCGACCCGGTCGGCGAGTGCCTCGGCCTCGTCCAGGTAGTGCGTGGTGAGCACGATGGTGGTGCCGGCGGCGGCGAGGTCGCGGATCAGCTCCCAGAACTCGCGGCGGGCCTCCGGGTCGAAGCCGGTGGTCGGCTCGTCGAGGAAGAGCAGCTCCGGGCGCCCGATGATGCCCAGTGCCACGTCCAGGCGGCGCTTCTGGCCGCCGGAGAGGGTGTGCGTACGGGCCCTCGCCTTGGCGCCCAGCCCCACCCGCTCGATCACCTTGTCCGGGTCGTCGGCCTCGGCGTAGAAGCCGGAGAAGTGCCGGACGACCTCGGCGACGGTCAGCTCGTCGAACTCACCGGTGCCCTGGAGCACGATGCCGACCCGGGACCGCCAGTCGCGCGCCGGGGCGGCCGGGTCGCTGCCGAGCACCGACACCTCACCGGCGTCGCGCCGGCGGTAGCCCTCCAGGATCTCCACGGTGGTGGTCTTCCCGGCGCCGTTCGGACCGAGCAGGGCGAACACCTCGCCCCGGTGGACGTCGAGGTCCACGCCGGCCACGGCGACGGTGTCCCCGTACGCCTTGCGCAGCCCCCGGACGGAGATCGCCAGCTCGTCATCCATGCCGTCAAGTGTGCGACCTCAGGCCCGCCGCGCGGCGTCCGGGGTGTGGCGGTCCCGCCCAGCCCGCGTGCTCTGCACCCGGATGCGCGCCACATGGACCTGTGTGGTTTTCCACAGCACAGGTGACTGAACGGTAACTTAGACTCCGGCCATGGATGAGAAGGCTCTCCCGGGTCGGCTGCCGGAACGCGACCGCCCGTGGGTGATGCGCACCTACGCCGGGCACAGCTCGGCCGCCGCGACCAACGCGCTCTTCCGCCGCAACCTGGCGAAGGGGCAGACCGGCCTGTCGGTCGCCTTCGACCTTCCGACCCAGACCGGGTACGACCCGGACCACGAGCTGGCCTCCGGCGAGGTCGGCCGGGTCGGCGTGCCGGTGGCGCACCTGGGCGACATGCGGGCCCTCTTCGACGGCATTCCGATCGCCGACATGAACACCTCGATGACGATCAACGCGCCGGCGATGTGGCTGCTCGGGCTCTACGGCACGGTCGCCGCCGAGCAGGGCGCCGAGCTTCACCGCTGCGCCGGCACCACGCAGAACGACATCATCAAGGAGTACCTGTCCCGGGGCACGTACATCTTCCCCCCGGCGGCGTCGCTGCGGCTGACCGCCGACGTCATCGCGTACACGCTGCGCGAGATGCCGAAGTGGAACCCGGTCAACATCTGCTCGTACCACCTCCAGGAGGCCGGTGCGACCCCGGTGCAGGAGGTCGGCTTCGCCCTCTCCACGGCCGTCGCCGTGCTCGACGCGGTCCGCGACTCCGGCCAGGTGCCGGCCGAGCGGATGGGCGACGTCGTCCAGCGGATCTCCTTCTTCGTCAACGCCGGGGTGCGCTTCGTGGAGGAGATCGCCAAGATGCGGGCCTTCGGCGCGCTCTGGGACGAGATCACCCGCGAGCGGTACGGCGTCGAGAACCCGAAGCAGCGCCGGTTCCGCTACGGCGTACAGGTCAACTCCCTCGGTCTCACCGAGGCGCAGCCCGAGAACAACATCCAACGCATCGTGCTGGAGATGCTCGGCGTCACCCTCTCCCGTGACGCGCGCGCCCGCGCGGTGCAACTGCCCGCCTGGAACGAGGCCCTCGGGTTGCCCCGGCCCTGGGACCAGCAGTGGTCGCTGCGCATGCAGCAGGTGCTCGCGTACGAGTCGGACCTGCTGGAGTACCCCGACCTCTTCGCCGGCTCGCACGTGATGACCGCCCTGGTCGACGACATCGTCACCGGCGCCCGCGTCGAGCTGGACAAGGTGCTGGAGATGGGCGGCGTGGTGGCCGCCGTGGAGACCGGCTACCTCAAGAGCGCGCTCGTCGCCTCGCTGGCCGAACGGCGGCGCCGCATGGAGTCCGGCGCCGACGTGGTCGTGGGCGTCAACCGGTACACCGAGACCGAGCCGTCGCCGCTGACCGCGGCCGGGGCCGAGGCCGTCGAGCAGGTCGACCCCGCCGTCGAGGAGGCCGCCACGACCTCCGTACGCGAGTGGCGGGCCGGCCGGGACGCGGCGGCGGCGGACGCGGCACTGGCGCGACTGCGCGCGGACGCCGCGACCACGGCGAACCTGATGGACGCGACGCTTCAGTGCGTGCGGGCCGGGGTGACCACCGGCGAGTGGGCGGGCGCGCTGCGGCAGGTCTTCGGCGAGTACCGGGCACCGACCGGCCTTGCGGGCGCGGCCGGAGCCGGCGGGGACGCGACGCTCGCCGGGGTGCGGGAGCGGGCCGCCGCGACCGCGCGTGAGCTGGGCAGCGGCCGGCTGCGGCTGCTCGTCGGGAAGCCCGGTCTGGACGGGCACTCCAACGGCGCCGAGCAGATCGCGGTACGCGCCCGCGACGCCGGCTTCGAGGTCGTCTACCAGGGCATCCGGCTGACCGCCGGGCAGATCGTCGCCGCCGCCGTCGAGGAGGACGTCGACCTGGTGGGGCTCTCGGTGCTCTCCGGCTCGCACCTCGCGGCGGTACCCGCGGTGCTGGACGGGCTCCGCGCCGCCGGCCGGGGTGACCTGCCGGTGGTGGTCGGCGGCATCATCCCCGCCCGCGACGCCGAGACGCTGCGCGCCGCCGGGGTGGCCCGGGTGTTCACGCCGAAGGACTTCGCACTCACCGGCATCATCGACGAACTCGTCACGGTCGTCCGCGAGTCCAACGGCCTGCCGGTGTAAGGAAGGGCCCCCCGTTAACGCCTGGCGTTGTACAGGGGGCCCCTTTTAACGCTGTCTGCTGCCGGTGCCGGCCTTGGGCGGCGGCGGCGGCTGCGGCTGCTTGCGGCCGTCGGCGGCGGGTGGTTTCGCGGGTCAGCGGCCGGCGTAGGTCATGCAGTCGGCCATGTCGTTGTCCGGACCCACCTTGATCGCCGGGGCGTGGCACTCCAACTGCTCGTTGTGCCGGCAGTCCGCCCGTTGGCACGCACCGACCTGTGCGATCTGGCCGTCCATGCCGGCCCGCACGGCCGGCATCTCGATGAACGTGTGGCAGTGGGCGTGGTCCATGCTGCCGATCGTGATGGCGAAGGCGTGGCAGTCGCCGGTGTGGTTGTACGCGCAGGCCGCGACCACGCATTCCTGGACGCGGGGCATCTCCATCGCTGCGGTCATGCCAACCTCCTCTAGGGTGTTGCCCTGATTTTAGGCTTTTGTGGCGTTGCGGGTGGGGGTTCGACCGGGCACCGGAGCGGTGGTCACGGGAGGTGGTTGTAGATCGACTCGGGTTCTGTGAAGTTGGGGTGTCCAGTTGGGGTCGATGCCCCGGTTTCAGTGATGTCGGGTGGATCTCCGCCCGGCCCCTTGGTCGCGGCATCCGGTATCGGGTTGGCTGTCCGGTTTCGGGGTGTGACCGGGGGCATCCCGGCGGCGGAATCGTGGCCGGCCGGGGGTCGTTACACATGGCGGACGATCGAGTAGGACGCGCAGCCCCCCGGCGCGGGTTCGTGGCCCCGGAATGATGGCGGGTAGCCGGTCGTTACATCCCCCTGGCACCGCGGACGAGCAACCCCCCTGCTCCGAGCGTGTGCCGATCCCCCGAACTTCCTTAGAGCGGCGGATGGTGCCTCGCACCCCGCACAGGCCGATCCCCCTCGGCCCAGGGTGCTGACCCCCGAAGGAGCTTCCCCATGAACACGATCATGCGTAAGAGCGTTCTCGGTATCGCTGGTATCGCCTTCGCCGGCGGCATCTTCGCCGGCCCCGCCACCGCCACCGCCGCCCCGGCGGTCGACGCCAAGCCCGTCGCGGTCACCGCGGTGCAGGCCGACAAGACCGACACGAGCAAGCTGATCCCGCACGGTGTGCAGGGCAAGCAGTCCCGCATCGACCTCACCGACGAGCAGGTCGGCAACGTCAAGGCGATCATCGCGGCGACGAAGAAGGCCGACATGGACGAGCGTGCCGCCGTGGTGTCGATCGCGACCGCGTTGCAGGAGTCGAAGCTGGAGAACCTGGGTCACCTGGGTGAGCGCAACGACCACGACTCGCAGGGCCTGTTCCAGCAGCGCCCGTCCTCGGGTTGGGGCACCGTCGAGCAGATCACCGACCCCGAGTACTCGACGATGGCGTTCCTGAAGGGCCTCAAGCAGGTCGACGGCTGGAAGGACATGCCGCTGACCAAGGCCGCCCAGACCGTCCAGGTCTCGGCCTACCCCGACCACTACGCCCAGTGGGAACAGCAGGCCGCCGACCTCGTCGCCAAGCACTGGAACAGCTGACCACTGCAACAGCTGACCCCGGAACCACACCGCTGGCCGGCACCCGAACACGGGTGCCGGCCAGCGGCGTACTCCGGTCAGACCTGGAAGCCGGCGGCTCGCGCCGCGTCGCGTTGCCGGCGTCGTTCGGACCGGCGGCGCAGGAACCAGTAGACGAAGAACGCCAGGCCGACCAGGAACACCAGGACCAGCACCGGCAGCAGGATCGCGACCACGGACACGACGACGCTGGTGGCGTCCTCCGCCGTGCTGGCGACCGGTGCACCGACCCCGGCCGTGGTCGCGTTGATGACCGGGCGGGCGGCGGACTTGAGCAGGTGCACGCCGAAGGCGATGAGCACTCCGGTCACCACCGGCACCCACTGGTGCGAGGAGAAGAAGCTGCCCGGGTCGCTCACGGTGACGGTCTCCGAGGAGGAGCCCGCGCCGAAGGCCAGACCGCCGGCCGTCGGGCGGACCACCGTCTGCACCACGTCGTTGACATGGTCGACCACCGGGACCTTGTCGGCCACCACCTCGATGGCGAGCAGTACCGCGAGGATGCCGATGACCCAGCCGTTGCCGAGCCACTGCCAGCCGGAGGGCAGGTCGATCACGTCGGTGTAGCGAGCCAGCAGGCCCATGGTGAGCAGGGGTATGTAGGCGTTCAGCCCCGCCGAGGCGGCGAGACCGGTACCGGTGAGTACTTCGAACACCGTCTCAGCATCGCACCGGCACACCAGTGGCGCTCGGTGGCGATCGTCCGGGACTCCGCTAGGCTCCTCGGGTGCGGTTGGTCATTGCGAAGTGCTCGGTGGACTACGTCGGACGGCTCTCGGCCCACCTGCCGTTGGCCACCCGGTTGCTCATGGTGAAGGCGGACGGGTCGGTGTCGATCCACGCCGACGACCGGGCGTACAAGCCACTGAACTGGATGAGTCCGCCGTGTCGGCTGGAGGAGGCGCCGGGCGTCTGGCGCGTGGTCAACAAGGCCGGCGAGGAGCTGCGGATCACCCTGGAGGAGATCTTCCAGGACACGTCGTACGAGCTGGGCGTCGACCCGGGCCTGCGCAAGGACGGTGTGGAGGCGCACCTGCAGGAGCTGCTGGCCGCCAACCCGCAGACGCTGGGCGAGGGCTTCACGTTGGTTCGACGCGAGTACATGACCGCGATCGGCCCGGTCGACCTGCTCTGCCGGGACGCCAACGCCGGCGCGGTCGCCGTCGAGGTGAAGCGGCGCGGGGAGATCGACGGGGTGGAGCAGCTCACCCGCTACCTGGAACTGATGAACCGCGATCCGCTGCTGGCCCCGGTCACCGGCGTGTTCGCCGCGCAGGAGATCAAGCCGCAGGCGCGGGTCCTCGCCACCGACCGGGGGATCCGCTGCGTGGTCGTCGACTACGACAAGCTGCGCGGCATCGAGCGGGACGAGCTGACCCTGTTCTGACCGGTGCGGGCCCGGAGCGACCCGGGCCGGCGCCGTCAGCGGCCGTACATCACCTTGATGGCCTTGACCAGGCGGTCGATGTCGGCCGGCGTGCGGTCGAAGGTCATCGCGGGCAGCAGCGAGCGGGCCCGCCGCCGGGTGATGGCCTTGGGTCGCCCGAACTCGCGCAGCCCGTCCTCGCCGTGGATGCGCCCGAAACCGGAGTCGCCCACGCCGCCGAACGGCAGCGTGGACATCCCGGCGAAGGTCAGGGCCGAGTTGACCGAGGCCATCCCCGAGCGCATCCGCCGTGCGATCGTCACGGCCCGCCGCCGGCCGAAGACCGAGGCCCCCAGGCCGTACGGGACGGCGTTGGTGCGGGCGACCGCCTCGTCGGCGTCGCGTACGCGGTTGATGGTCAGCGTCGGGCCGAAGGTCTCCTCGCGGACGGCGGCGGCGTCCTCCGGGACGTCCACCAGCACGGTCGGCCGCACGTACGGGGGCTGTACGGAGTCGGCCCCGCCGAGCACCGCGCGCCCGCCCCGGGCCAGCGCGTCGTCGATGTGGCGGCGGATCACGTCGAGCTGGCTGGGCATGGTGATCGGCCCGATGTCGGCGCCCTCCGCGCCGACGGTGAGGCGGCCGGCCCGCTCGACCACCTTGTCCACGAACGTGTCGAAGACGGGTGCGACGGCGTAGACGCGTTCGATGCCGATGCAGGTCTGGCCGGCGTTGGTGAGCGCGCCCCAGACGCACGCGTCCGCGGCGGCGTCCAGGTCGGCGTCGGAGTCGACGATCATCGCGTCCTTGCCGCCCGCCTCCAGCAGCACCGGGGTGAGCGACTCGGCGCAGGCCGCCATCACCTTCTTGGCGGTGGCGGTGGAACCGGTGAAGGCGACCTTGTCCACGCCGGAGCGGCACAGGGCGGCGCCGACGTCGCCGAGCCCGTGCACCGCGGTGAACACCGGCTGCTCCGGCACCACCTCGGCGAACGTGTCGACCAGCCACTGCCCGACCGCCGGCGTGTACTCGCTGGGCTTCAGCACGACCGTGTTGCCGGCGGCCAGCGCGTACGCGGCGGAGCCGATCGGCGTGAAGACGGGATAGTTCCACGGGCCGATCACGCCGACCACCCCGTACGGCTGGTATTCGAGGTGGGCGGAGAACTCGGCGAGGACCAGCCGGGAGCGGACCCGGCGCGGCCCCAGCACCCGGCGGGCGTTGCGGGCGGCCCAGTCGACGTGCTCGACGGCGGTGACGATCTCGACGATGGCGTCGGCCACCGGCTTGCCGCCCTCGAGGTGCACCAGCTCGGCGAGCTCCTCGATGCGGCGGGCCAGCAGGCCGCGCCAGCGCAGCAGGCGTTCGCGGCGGGCGGCGAAGCCGAGCCCGGCCCACCAGCCGGCGGCCTCGCGGGCGCGGGCGACCGCGCGTTCGACGTCGGCCGCGGTCGCGGCGGGGAGTCGTCCGGCCTCGGCGCCGGTCGCGGGGCTGGTCGACACCAGTCGACCGTCCTCGATGACCGGGGTGCCCGGGACATGCACAGCCGTCATGGCGGAAGTCTAGACCCGAGGATTACCCGCCGGTAGGCCCGCGCGGGCCGGAGCGCGCCCCCGACGGCCCCGGTGGGACGTCCGTGACACCCTGTTTCGCGGACGCCGATCCAATGACGGGAAGGTGTCCGGCCGGGGCACCGGAGATGACCACTCGGTGGTGGAGCCAACTACCGTGTGGTGGCAGGCTGGCGCACGGGGTGACCGCGTGGGGTGGAGGGGCGGACTGTCCATGGAGGAACATCCGGAACTGCTGCCGTTGCTGACGGTGTCCGGTGGGCCGATGCGGGGGCTGAGCTTCCGGCTCGCGCCGACGCGTCTGGTGATCGGGCGGGGGGCGGCGGTGGACCTCGTCGTCCAGGACCCGCACCTGAGCCGGCGGCACGCCGAGGTGTGGCTGGACCCGGAGGGTGCGTGCCTGGCCGACCTCGGGTCGACCAACGGGACCTGGCTCAACGACCGGCGGATCACCGTGGTGGAACGGCTCGCCGACGGTGACGTGATCCGGGTGGGGCGCACCGAGCTCCGGTTCTTCGATCCGGGTCTGGCGCGTACCGATCCGGTGGGCCTGAGTTTCGGCACACCGCGCCGGGACTACCGGCCGACCCTGCCGCTGCCGGTCGCGCCGGACCGTACCGGCGCGACGGAGCCGGTTCCGGCGGCGATCCTCGGGACCTGACGGCCGGACGACGACGGTCCCGTCGGCCGACGGCCAACGGCGGTGCGGCACAGTGTCGCGGCGGCGGGCGTGGTGGGCGGGCCCATGGACCGGCCCGCCGCCGCGTGGCAGCATCGCGCGGATGGAGAGCGCGCAGCGGGTCGTGTCGGCCAACGGGATCAGCCAGGCGGTACGGGTGGCGGGGCCGCCGGAGGGCACGCCGGTGCTGCTGGTCCACGGCAACTGCTCGTCGTCGGCGTTCTGGGAGCCGCTGGTCCGGCGGCTGCCGGCCACACTGCGGGTGGTCGCGCCCGACCTGCGCGGCTACGGGGACACCGAGACCGCCCCGGTGGACGCGACGCGCGGGCTGGCCGACTTCGCCGACGACGTCGCCGCCCTGCTCGACGACGACTCCCTGTTCCCGGCCCGGGCGCGGCCGGTCGTGGTGGGGCACTCCCTCGGCGGGGGCGTGGCCATGCGGCTGCTCGTCGACCACCCCGAGCGGGTGGCCGCGCTGCTGCTCTCCGCGCCGGCGTCGCCGTACGGGTTCGGCGGGACACGGGACCTGGACGGCACGCCGACGACGCCCGACTTCGCCGGCACGGGCGGTGGCACGGCCAGCGCCGACTTCGTCCGGCGGCTGGCTGCCGGCGATCGGAGCGAGGACGCGCCGACGAGCCCCCGGACGGTGCTGCGGACCGCGTACGTGGCGGACCCGGCGTCGCTGGGCGACGACGAGGACCTGCTGCTGGACAGCGTGCTCTCCACCCGCACGGGCGTGGACAACTACCCCGGCACCGCGGAGCCCTCGGCGAACTGGCCGGGCACCGCGCCGGGTGGGCGGGGAGTGCTGAACGCCCTCGCCCCGGCGCACTTCCGGATCGCCGACGAGCTGGTGGCCGTACCGGTCAAGCCGCCGGTCACCTGGGTACGCGGCGACGCCGACGTGATCGTCTCCGACACCTCCCTGTTCGACCTGGCGTACCTGGGATCGCTCGGTGTGGTGCCGGGCTGGCCGGGGGAGGAGGCGTGCCCGCCGCAGCCGATGGTCGGCCAGACGCGGGCGGTGCTGGACCGGTACGCGGCGGCCGGCGGGACGTACCGGGAGGTGGTGCTGCCCGGCTGCGGACACAGCCCGCACCTGGAGCGCCCGGCCGAGTTCGTCGCCGAGCTGCTGGCGCTGACGGGGGTGCCCACGACCGCCTGAGGGCGGGGTGCGTGAAATATCCCACGGCGTCTCGACAACCCAGCGTCACGTGGCAGACTCCGGCGCATAACCTTAGCGGCCGTTCATGTCGGCAGCGGCGGAGTCGAACCAAGGGGAGGCCGGTCGTGGCGCGCGAGTTCACCAGAGTGGGTGTGGTGGGTCTGGGCACCATGGGTGCCGGCATCGTGGAGGTCTTCGCCCGCAACGGCATCGACGTCGTGGCGGTGGAGATCTCCGAGGCGGCCCTGGAGCGCGGCCGGGTCACGATGACCGGCTCGACCGACCGGGCGGTGGCCAAGGGCAAGCTCGCCGAGGCCGACCGCGACGCCCTGCTCGCCCGGGTGGACTTCCAGGTCGGGCTGGACGCGCTGCACTCGGTGGACCTGGTGGTCGAGGCGGTCCCGGAGCACCTGGACCTGAAGCAGCGGATCTTCGCCGAGCTGGACAAGGTCTGCAAGCCCGAGACGATCCTGGCCACCAACACCTCGTCGCTGAGCGTCACCGAGATCTCCGTCGCCACCACCCGGCCGAACCAGGTGATCGGCATCCACTTCTTCAACCCCGCCCCGGTGATGAAGCTGGTCGAGGTCGTCCGCACGGTGGTCACCTCGCCCGACGTCGTCGCCGACGTGGAGGCGCTCTGCGAGCGGCTCGGCAAGGTCGACGTCACCATCAGCGACCGGGCCGGGTTCATCGCCAACGCGCTGCTCTTCGGGTACCTCAACCACGCGGTGAGCATGGTCGAGGCCCGGTACGCGACCCGCGAGGACATCGACGCCGCGATGAAGCTCGGCTGCGGCCTGCCGATGGGCCCCCTCGCGCTGATGGACCTCATCGGTCTGGACACCGCGTACGAGATCCTGGACACCATGTACCGGCGCGGCGGCCGGGACCGCCGGCACGCCCCGGTGCCGCTGATCAAGCAGATGGTGACGGCGGGCCTGCTCGGCCGGAAGTCCGGCCGCGGCTTCTACACCTACGAGCGGCCGGGCTCCCCGGTCGTCGTACCGGACGACCAGACGCCGGTGACGTCGCAGTCGGCGCTCGCCGACGGCGCGCGCGGCATCGCGAAGGTCGGCGTGGTCGGCTCCGGGACGATGGCCACGGGCATCATCGAGGTGTTCGCCAAGGCCGGGTACGAGGTCGTCTCGGTGACCCGGGGCGCGGAGAAGTCCGCCAAGGTCTTCGAGGCGGTCAAGACCTCGCTCAACAAGGGCGTGGTCCGGGGCAAGCTGAGCGAGGTCGACCGGGACGCCGCGCTGGGCCGCATCAACTGGTCCGCCACGCTGGAGCACCTGGCCGACGTCGACCTGGTGGTCGAGGCGGTGGTCGAGGAGTTGAGCGTCAAGAAGGCGCTCTTCGCCAGCCTGGACGAGATCTGCAAGCCGGGCGTCGTGCTGGCGACCACCACCTCGTCGCTGCCGGTGATCGACGTGGCGATGGCCACCCAGCGGCCGGCCGACGTGGTCGGGCTGCACTTCTTCAACCCGGCGCCGATCATGCCCCTGGTGGAGGTCGTGCAGACCATCCGCACCTCGGCGGAGACCACCGCCACCGCGAAGGCGGTCTGCGCGGCGCTGGGCAAGACCGGCGTGATCTGCGGCGACCGGTCGGGTTTCATCGTCAACGCGCTGCTCTTCCCGTACCTGAACGACGCGGTGAAGATGCTGGAGGCCAGCTACTCCACCGCCGACGACATCGACTACGCGATGAAGCTCGGCTGCGGGTACCCGATGGGTCCGTTCGAGCTGCTCGACGTCGTCGGCCTGGACGTGTCGCTGGCCATCCAGCGGGAGCTGTACCTGGAGCTGCGCGAGCCGGGCTTCGCGCCCGCGCCGCTGCTGGAGCACCTCGTCACCGCCGGCTACCTCGGCCGCAAGAGCGGCCGGGGCTTCCGGGACCACACCCGCCGCTGAGCGCACCGCCCGCCGGCCCCACCGGCCGGCGGGCCGGTCCCGCTCGCTCGGCCGTACGCTGGAAAGCGTGAGCCCCCGTCGCAACCGCCCCCGCCGCGAGGACACCGCACACCTGGACTCCGACCGGGCGCGCCAGGGTGTCGCCTCGGTGCAGCAGTGGCGCGACGGCGAGTGGCAGGTACGCGGCATCGGCGGCGGGGCGTCCACCAAGACGTACCGCTGCCCGGGGTGTGACCAGGAGATCCGCCCCGGGGTGGCGCACCTGGTGGCGTGGCCGGCCGACGGCACGGGCGACCTGACCGATCGGCGGCACTGGCACAGCGGCTGCTGGCGGGCCCGGGAGCGGCGCAGCCCGATCGTCCAGCGCGGCCGCAGCGCACCCCGGTACGGCTGAGCGGGCCGCCGCCCCGCGAGCGATCTGGATCACCGTGTTTCCGCCCCGCTGGGCGGGGCGGGCCGGCGCGCGGGAGACTGGTCCGGTGAGCACCCCCATCCGCGCCTCCTCCATCCTGCCCGGGCGGCGGGAGGACATCGAGCTGCACACCGCCGACGGTCTGAAGCTGGTCGGCGAGCTGGCCCGGCCCGTCGACCGTGAGCCGGTGGCCACGCTGGTGTGCCTGCACCCGCTGCCCACCCACGGCGGGATGATGGACAGCCACGTGTTCCGCAAGGCGGCCTGGCGGCTGCCGGCGCTGGCGGACCTGGCCGTCCTCCGGTTCAACACCCGGGGGACCAGCAGCATGCGCGGCACCAGCGAGGGTGCCTTCGACAACGCGGTGGGGGAGCGGTTCGACGTCGCCGCCGCCATCGAGTACGCGGAGTTCCACGAGCTGCCGAACATCTGGCTGCTCGGCTGGTCGTTCGGCACCGACCTGATCCTGAAGTACGGGGGCGACCCGGCGGTGACCGGGGCCATCCTGCTCTCCCCGCCGCTGCGCTACTCCACGCCGGAGGACCTCGCGCAGTGGGCGGAGGCCGGCCGGCCGGTGACCGCGCTGGTCCCGGAGTTCGACGACTACCTGCGCCCGGACGAGGCCCGGGAGCGCTTCGCGGCGGTGCCGCAGGCCGAGGTGGTCGGGGTGCCGGGGGCGAAGCACCTCTGGGTCGGTGACGCCGAGACCGTGCTGGACGAGGTGGTCCGTCGCGTCAACCCGGCCGCCTCCGTGCCGCTGCCGACCACCTGGGACGGCCCGATGGAGACCGGCGACGTCAGCGCGTACGCGGACCGCACGGTCGCCTCCTTCGCCGACCGCCCGGTGCCGGGCCCGCCCGCCGGCGGCTGACCTCCCGCGGGCCGGTGCGACCGGCCCTCGCTCACCGGGTGTCCTGCCGGGGCAGGACCACCTCGCGCAGGACGAGCTGGATGGCGGCGACCGTCGGGATGGCGATCAGCGCGCCGACGACGCCGATCAGCGACGCGCCCAGCAGCGCGGCGACCAGGGCGGCCACCTCGTTCACCTCGACCGACCGGCGCATGACCTTCGGGTAGATCAGGTAGTTCTCCACCTGCTGGTAGATCAGGAAGAACACCGCGCAGGCGATGCCGACCGGCAGGTCCGTGGCGAAGCCGACCAGGCTCACGATCACCGCGCCGAGGGTGGCTCCGATCTGCGGGATCAGATCGGTCACGGCGACGACCACGGCCAGGGCGAACGGGTACGGCAGACCGACGACCAGCGCGAACACGAAGGTGGTCGTCCCGGCCAGCAGGGCGATGGTGAGCGCGCCGACCATGTACGCGCCGACCTTGGCGAGGATCGCGTCCCCGATGAGCCGGACGCGCTCCCGACGGGAGGCGGGCACCAGCGCGTACCCCAGGTCCCGCAGCCGGTCGAAGTACACCAGGAAGTAGATGGTGAGCACGAGGACGGTCAGCGCCCGGAAGACCGTGCCGAAGACGAGCTGGGCGCCACCGAGCACACCGCCCAGCGTCCGTCCGAGGTTGTCCGCGTTCGCCGCGTTCCGCACCCGCTCCACCAGGCCGTACCTCTCGACGAGGTCGTTGACCGTGTCGTTGCGGCGCAGGGACTCGACGTAGCTGGGCAACTGGTCGACGAACTCCCCGGTCTGGGTGACGACCGGCGGCACCAGGGCGACCAGACCGCCGCAGAGCAACAGCACCACGGTCAGCGCGACGACCGCGACCGCGAGGCCGTGGGAGAGGCCCAGCACCCGCAGGCGCACCACCGCCGGGTACAGGCCCACCGCCAGGAACAGCGCGATGACCACCAGGATCAGAATGCCGGCGGCGTTGCGGAGACCCAGGAAGACGGCGTACGCGAGCAGCACGCCCAGCCCGCCGGTGAACCCGACCAGGAAACTGCTGCGCCGCAGGGGACGCCCCGGCACACCGAACCGTCCGGTGGCGCCACCCGCGGCCGGCTCCCCGGTACCGACCTCGTCGGTCGGGTCGGCCTGCCGCCGTGGGTGCGGGTCGTCCGGACCGTCGCGGTCCCGGCCGCCGGCGACCCGGGCGGGCTCGTCCTCGGGGTCGGGCGATGCCGGTCCGCCGTGCGCCACCGGTCCCTCCCCACGGGTCACGCTCCGGGTTGAGCCCGGTCAGTCCTTGTCCACCGCGACCTTGCTGGGCTTGGCGCCGCGCTCGTCGGTGGTGGGCTTGGCGGGCCGGTTGCCGTTCTCCCCGGTGCCGGCGCCGCCACCGTCGAGGGTGGTCACCGTCGTGATCGTCGCTTTCTGCTGACCCTCGTCGGCCGGCTGGACCTCCGCTGACCCTGCCTTCCCGGTGTCCCCGGACCCGGCCTTCGCGGACCCGGACTTCCCCGTGTCCCTGGACCCGGTCTTCCCGCCGTTGCCGTCCGCCGCGGACGCGCCCACCTTCGCCGTTGTCACCGGTACACCGGGGAGGACCCCCGTGCCGTCCGTGCCCGAGGAGCGCCTCCCGTCGCCGGTCAGTTCCAGCCGCAGCTCCGCCACCTGCCGCTGGAGCTCGTCGGACTCCTGGCGCGACTTCCAGGTCTCCTGACGCAGGTCGGCGAGCTCCTGCTGGGCCTGGGCGATCTCGAGCATCACCTGGGCGAGCTGCTGCCGGCCGGAGGCCGCCTCCTGCTGCGTCGCGGCGAGGTGCTGCTGGGTGGTCGCGAGGTGCTGCTGCGTGGTGGCCGCGTACTCCTCGAACTGCCGGCGCGAGGTGGCGACGTGCTCGTCGGCCTTGCGGCGCTTCTCGGCGGCCTCGGTCTCGGCCCCGGACAGCAGAGCGGCAGCCTCCTCCTCGACGCGACGGCGCATGGTCAGCGCGTCCTGCTCCGCGGCCTGGCGGATCGCGTCGGCGCCCTGCTCGATCTCGTTCTTCCGGGCGGCGTACTCGGATTCCAGCGTCTCGCGGCGGGTCTCGAACTCGGACTCCAGCTCGGCGCGGCGGGTCTCGAAGCCCGACTCCAGCTCCTGCTGCCGGGCCTTGTGCTGCTGCTCCAGCTCGACGGACCGCGACTTGTACTGCTTTTCGAGGTCGTCGCGGCGCGCGGCGAACTCCTGCTCGGCGGTCTTGCGGCGCTGGGCCAGGTCACGGTCGGCGGCCTCGCGCCGGCTGTTGACCTCCTTCTCCACGCCCGCACGCCAGGCGCCCAGCTCCTGCTGCGTCTGGGCGCGGGCGTGCTGCACGTACGCCTCGGTCTCGCTGCGCATCCGCTGGACGTACGCCTCGGTCTCCGCACGGTTGCGCTTGGCGGCCTCGGTGGCCTTCGTGGTGACCAGCTCGGCCTCCTGGCGCGCCTTGTTGCGGGTCGACCGGCCGGCCTCGGTGGCGTCGTCGATGATCTGCTTGGCCTCACGCTGCACCTTGGCATGGGTGGCCCGGCCGGCCTCGGTGGCCTGGTCCACCAGGACCTTGGCGTCCTGCTGGGCCTTCGCGTGGACCTCCTTGGCGGCCTCGCGGAGCTGCGTCGCCTCCTGCTGCGCCTTGGCGTGCGCCTCCTTGGCCGCCTCGCGGAGCCGGGTCGCCTCCTGCTGGGCCCGGTTGTGGATCTCCTTCGCGGTGTCCCGCAGGTGGGTGGCCTCCTGCTGGGCCTTGGCCAGCGCCTCCTGGGCGGCCCGGCGAAGCCGTTCGGACTCCTCCTTGGCGGCCTTCACGGCGGCGTCCGCCTCGGCCTTGCGCGCCGTGGTGTGCCGCTCCTCCTCGGCACGGCGGGCGGCCAGCGCGATCTCGAAGTCCTTGAGGGCCTTCGCGGCCTGCTCCCGCGCCTCCTCGATGATGTGCTCGGCGGCGGCCCGGCGGGCCGCGATCTCCTCGTTGGCGGAGCCGAGAATGTCCTCGGCCTGCTCCTCGGCCATCGCCAGGATCTGTTCCACCCGGGGCCCGAGGTGGCGGAACGACGCGCGGTCGACGACGCCGACCTGTTTGCGCACCTGGGCCAGGTCGCGCTGGAGCACCTCGACCTGACCGGCCAGCTTGTGGATCTGCGTGTAGGCCTGTTCCCGTTCGGCGGCCAGGGTGGCGATCTCGTGCTCCGCGCGAGCGACGTACCGGTCGACCTGTCGTTTCGCGTACCCCTTCAGAGCGGACTCGAAGCTGGGCTCCGTGGTCACGTCCCCGCCGAGAGCGAACAGTTCCTCGCCGTGCGACATGCCCCCATCCTCACACGCATCCGGCCCTCCTGGGGCGATACGGACGGCCCGGATGGGACCTACTTCACTGTTGCGTACCGCGGGCATTTCACCTGTCGGGAAACGGGTACGGCGCGGGGTGCCACCGGTTACCCGGCGTCACCCCGCGCCGTGGCGTTCATGCCCCGGCCGAGCCGGTCAGCTGGCGGTCTCCGCGGTCGCCCGCGCGTCGGCGTCGTCCTTCTTGGCCTCGGTCTTGGCCGCAGCGGGGGCCGCCGGCACACCCGGCACGATGCCGGCCAGGCCGGACAGCATCTGGCCGAGCTGGGAGGTGACGGCGTCCTTCTGGCGGGTGAGGTCGTCGACCTCGCGGCGGGCCGCCTGGGTGGTCAGCTCGGCCTCGGTGCGCGCCTCGGTGAGCAGGCGCTTCGCCTCCGCCTTCGCCTCGTTGAGGGTCTTCTCCGACAGGGCCTTGGCCTTGTCCACCGTCTCGTTGGCGGTGCGCTCGGACTCGACCCGGCGGGCCTCGGCGCGCTGCTCGATCTCCTTGGCCCGCTCCTGCGCGGCCCGGGCCCGCTGCTCGGCCTCGCCGACCAGCTTCTGGGTCTGGGCGACCTGCGCGGCGTGCCGCTCCGACTCCTCGCGCTCGGCCTTCTCGCGACGCTCGGCGAGCTGCAGCTCCAGGGCCTGGAGGTCCTTGTCACGCTTGTCCCGCGCGTCGGTGAGCAGCTTGGTGGCCTCGGCGCGCTTCTCCTCGGCCTCGCGGGCGGCCTTCGCCCGCTGCTGGGTGATCTCACGCTCGGCGGTGGCGCGCAGGGTGGCGACCTCCCGCTCGACAGTGGACTTCAGCTCGGCCACCTCGTGCGCGGTGACCGTACGCAGCTGCTTGGTCTCCCGGTCCGCGTCCGCGCGCAGGGTGTCGGCCTCGCGCCGGGCCTGGACCCGGACCTCGGCCGCCTCCCGCTCGGCGGCGGTGCGGAGGCTGCCCGCCTCCCGCTCGGCGGTGGCCTTCATGGCCGCCGCCTCGGCCCGCGCCTTGTCGGTGATCTCGCGCGCCTCCAGGCGCGCGGCGGACAGGATGCCCTCCGACTCGCGCTTGGCCTCGTTGCGGTGGTCGTTGGCCTGCTCCTCGGCGAGCCGGAGGATCTGCTCGACGCGGGTGCCGAGGCCCGAGAGGGTGGGCCGGCTGTTCTCCTCGAGCTGCTTGTTGGTGTCCGTGAGCTTCTGCTCCAGGGCACTCATCCGCTGCTCGGCCTGGCGGAGCCGGCGCTGGGCGTCGTTCATCCGCTGCTCGGCGTCGGCGCGGTCCTTGGTCGCCTGGGCGAGCGCGCCGTTGAGGCGACCGATGAAGTCATCGACCTGACCGACGTTGTATCCGCGCAGGCCAACGGTGAAATCGGGCTGCGAGTTCGCGTTATCGAAGAACGCAAGAGGGGAGGACTGCTGCTGGGGCATTGGAACATACTGGCAGACGCCCCAGGGTGCTCCGCAAGAGCGTCCCGGAGCTTTCCCGTCCTCTTTACATGGTCAACTGGGCGCCGTCCCGTGCACCGGACCAAACGGCGATCTTGGCAGGTCCCGGACGCCGGGGAGGCCACGCAGCGTGACACGGAAAAGGGCCGCGGGGAGTACCCGCGACCCTTTGTTCCGCCCTGGCCGTTATCACTGGAATGCGCGTCGCGCACTCCGAGTGGAAAGGCAATCGCCGTTCACCGCAATGGGCATCGACGCATCAGCCGTCGGGTCAGTGTCCCCGGAACCGGTTGATCGCCGTCTCGTGCCGCGCGCGCAGCTCCGCGTCGCGTACCCCGAGCCCGTCGGTCGGGGCGAGGCAGCGGACGCCGACCTTGCCCTGGTGGGCGTTGCGGTGCACCTCGTACGCGGCCTGGCCGGTCTGCTCCAGCGCGTACGTCTTCGACACCGTCGGGTGGATCTTGCCGAGCGCCACCAGGCGGTTGGCCTCCCACGCCTCACGGTAGTTGGCGAAGTGGCTGCCGATGATCCGCTTGAGGTGCATCCAGAGGTAGCGGTTGTCGTACTGGTGCAGGTAGCCGCTGGTGGAGGCGCAGGTGACGATGGTGCCGCCCTTCTTGGCGACGTAGACGCTGGCGCCGAAGGTCTCCCGGCCCGGGTGCTCGAAGACGATGTCCGGGTCCTCGCCACCGGTCAGCTGCCGGATCCGCTCGCCGAAGCGCCGCCACTCGTCCTGGTCCTGGGTCTGCTCGTCCTTCCAGAACCGGAAGCCCTCGGCGGTGCGGTCGATGACCAGCTCGGCGCCCATCTTCCGGCACAGCTCGGCCTTCTCCGGCGAGGAGACCACGCAGACCGGGATCGCGCCGCCGTTCAGGGCCATCTGGGTGGCGTAGCCGCCCAGGCCGCCGGAGGCGCCCCAGATGAGGACCACGTCGCCCTGCTTCATGTTGGCCCCGTGGTGCGAGACGAGCTGCCGGTACGCGGTGGAGTTCACCAGGCCGGGGCTCGCCGCCTCCTCCCAGCTCAGGTGGGCCGGCTTCGGCATCAGCTGGTTGGCCTTGACCACGCACAGCTCGGCGAGCCCGCCGAAGTTGGTCTCGAAGCCCCAGATCCGCTGCTGCGGGTCGAGCATCGTGTCGTCGTGCCCGGCGGCGTCCTCCAGTTCCACCGACAGGCAGTGCGCGACCACCTCGTCGCCGGCCTTCCACTTCGTCACCCCCGGGCCGGTCCGCAGCACCACGCCGGCCGCGTCCGAGCCGACCACGTGGTACGGCAGATCGTGCCGGCGGGTCAGCTCGGAGAGCCGGCCGTAGCGCTGGAGGAACTTGAAGGTGGACACCGGCTCGAAGATGCTGGTCCAGACGGTGTTGTAGTTGACGGCGCTGGCCATCACCGCGACGAGGGCCTCACCGGGAGCGAGCTCGGGGGTCGGCACCTCCTGCACGTGCAGCGCCTTGCGGGGGTCCTTGTCACGGGTGGCCATGCCGTCGAACATGCGCGTCTCCTCCGCGCGCACCACCACGCCGCGGTAGGACTCCGGTACCGGAAGCGAGGCGAGACCGGCCAGTTCCCGCTCCGGCCGGTCGGAGCCCTCCGCCGCCATGATCGCTTCGAGGATGTCCTGCACGTCGACCTCCCGTTCGTCCGCACCCGCGCGTCGCGGGCATGGCTCCTGCCATCGTCGGCGCCGGTGCGGCCGCTCACCATGTCGGCGTCCGACACATCGGGCACCGGCCGCGCTGCTGTGGGGCCGGACGTTACTGAACGGTAGCTAGGGCCGGAAGCCCTCTGTGAAAAACTGCATCGACTGATGCGTGAAGCTGACCGGCTGGACGGCGTACCGCGCAGGGGCGTGCTCGCCGGCCGGTTGCGAAGGGCCCCCTGCCTCCGCCGGAGGCGGTGAAGCGGGGGGCCCTTCCCGCACCTAGTGGTCGGCGGCCGGTTCGACCAGTTCGACGAGGACGCCGCCGGCGTCCTTCGGGTGCACGAAGTTGATCCGGGAGTTCGCCGTGCCGCGCTTCGGAGTCTCGTAGAGCAGCCGGACGCCGCGCTCGCGCAGCGCCGCGCAGGCCGCGTCGATGTCGACCACGGTGTACGCCACCTGCTGCACGCCCGGGCCGTTGCGATCCAGGAACTTCGCGATCGTCGACTCGGGCGTGAGCGGGGCCAGCAGCTGCACGCAGCCGCCCTCGGCGGTCGGGCCGACGGCCAGCATCGCCTCGCGTACGCCCTGTTCGGTGTTGGTCTCCTCGTGGACGCAGCGCATGCCGAACGTCCGCTGGTAGAAGTCGATCGCGGCGTCGAGGTCGGCGACGGCGACCCCGACGTGGTCGATGCGCCGCAGCCCGATGTCTGTGACGTAGTCCGCAGCGGGCTCGACGGGGGAGTTCTCAGCCATGGCGCTAGTCTGACCGAACAATCGTTAAGGCGTACAGGTCGGCACCCCCCCTCGGAGGCAGGCATGGCTTCGGTGATCGTCAGCGGCGCGCGGACCCCGATGGGGCGGCTGCTGGGCAACCTCAAGGACCTCCCCGCGACCAAGCTCGGTGGCGTGGCGATCAAGGCGGCGCTGGAGCGCGCCGGGATCGCCCCCGATCAGGTGCAGTACGTGATCATGGGTCAGGTTCTCCAGGCCGGCGCGGGACAGATCCCGGCCCGCCAGGCGGCCGTCGAGGCGGGCGTCCCGATGTCCGTGCCGGCGCTGACCATCAACAAGGTCTGCCTCTCCGGGCTGGACGCGATCGCCCTGGCGGACCAGCTCATCCGCGCCGGCGAGTTCGACATCGTCGTCGCCGGCGGCATGGAGTCGATGACCAACGCCCCGCACCTGCTCATGGGCCAGCGCTCCGGCTACAAGTACGGCGACGTGGTGGTCAAGGACCACATGGCGCTGGACGGCCTCTCCGACGCCTGGGACTGCTGCTCGATGGGCGAGTCGACCGAGCGCCACGGCACCACCAAGGGCATCAGCCGCGAGGAGCAGGACGCCTTCGCCGCGGCCAGCCACCAGCGCGCCGCCGCCGCCCAGAAGAACGGCCACTTCGCCGACGAGATCGCCCCGGTGATCATCCCGCAGCGCAAGGGTGACCCGCTGGTGATCAGCGAGGACGAGGGCATCCGTCCGGACACCACCGCCGAGTCGCTCGGGAAGCTGCGCCCGGCGTTCGCCAAGGACGGCACGATCACCGCCGGCAGCTCCTCGCCGATCTCCGACGGCGCCGCCGCCGTGGTCGTCATGAGCAAGGCGAAGGCCCGGGAGCTGGGGCTGACCTGGCTGGCGGAGATCGGCGCGCACGGCAACGTCGCCGGCCCGGACAACTCGCTGCACTCGCAGCCGTCCAACGCCATCCAGCACGCGCTGAAGAAGGGCGGGCTGAGCGTCTCCGACCTCGACCTGATCGAGATCAACGAGGCGTTCGCCCAGGTCGGCATCCAGTCCACCCGCGACCTCGGCATCAGCCCCGACAAGGTGAACGTCAACGGTGGCGCGATCGCGCTGGGTCACCCCATCGGCATGTCCGGCGCGCGGCTGGTGCTGACCCTGGCACTGGAGCTGAAGCGGCGCGGCGGCGGCACCGGCGCGGCGGCCCTCTGCGGCGGCGGTGGCCAGGGCGACGCGCTCATCATCCACGTGCCGGCGGGCGGCGAGAGCTGACCGTGGGCGACACCGTCGAGAGCGTGCCGGCTGCGGCCACCATTCCGGTGCGCCGCAGCCGGGACGTACCCCTGCTGGTCGAGCGGGCCCGCGCGGGTGACCCCCGCGCGGTGGCCCGGCTGATCACCCTGGTGGAGTCCGGCGACGAGACGCTGCCGCGGATCGCCGCGGCGCTCGCGCCGTACGCCGGTCAGGCCCAGGTGGTCGGTCTGACCGGCTCGCCGGGCGTGGGCAAGTCGACCACCACGAACGAGCTGGTACGGGCGCTGCGGGCGCGCGGGCACCGGGTGGGCGTGCTGGCGATCGACCCGTCCAGCCCGTTCACCGGTGGGGCGATCCTCGGCGACCGGGTGCGGATGCAGGACCACGCGACGGATCCCGGCGTCTACATCCGCTCGATGTCCAGCCGGGGCCACCTCGGCGGGCTCTCCGCCGCGACGCCCCAGGCGGTGCGGGTGCTGGAGGGCGCCGGCTGCGACGTGGTGCTGGTGGAGACCGTCGGCGTGGGGCAGGCCGAGGTCGAGGTGGCCTCGCTGGCCGACACCACGCTGGTGCTGCTCGCGCCCGGGATGGGCGACGCGATCCAGGCGGTGAAGGCCGGCATCCTGGAGATCGCCGACGTCTTCGTGGTCAACAAGGCCGACCGGGACGGCGCCGACGCCACCGTGCGCGACATCCAGGGCATGATCGCCCTGGGTGAGCGCGGCCCCGGGCAGTGGCGGCCGCAGGTCGTGCGTGCGATCGCCGCGCGCGGCGAGGGCATCGACGACATCGCCGCCGCCATCGACAAGCACCGCGGCTGGCTGGTCGAGCACGGCGAGCTGCGCCGCCGGCAGGAGGCGCGGGCCGCCGCGGAGGTCGAGGCGATCGCGCTGGGCGCGCTCCGCGCCCGGATCGGTTCGCTCCGCGACGGTACGGAGCTGCCGGCGCTCGCCGCGAAGGTGGCCGAGGGCTCCCTCGACCCGTACGCCGCCGCCGACGAGCTGCTGTCCCAGATCGCGTCCTGACCGCACCGACCCGTCCACTGGGGACCCTGTCCGGCTAGTACGCTCGCCTCGCCCACGGACCCGTGGGGCGCGACGACGGTGTGGGGAGACATGGGCGACGAGGCGACGCGGGAGCTGTCGGTGACACCGGACGCGGTGGCGGGCGGGACTACCCAGGTCTCCGACGAGGTGGTCGAGAAGATCGCGGTGGCCGCCGCAAGGTCGGTGCCCGGGGTCGCCGAGCTGGGCGGTGACGTCGCCCGGTTCTTCAACGCCGTGCTGGACCGGGTCGGCCTGGACCAGGTCGGCGACGCCCGGCGCGGCTGCTCGGCGAACGTCACCAACGGTGCGGCGGTGGTCAACCTGGTGCTGGTGATCGAGGCCGGTCACCCGGTGCCGCAGGTGACCGATGGGGTGCGGGCCGCGGTGACGGCGGCGGTCGAGTCGTACGGGCTGCGGGCCACCGAGATCAATATCCGGGTGGACGACGTGGCGCTGGGCGATCCGCCGCTGCCATCGGCCTGAGGCTGCCCGCGGCGGCCGGTCCGGACCGCCCGGGTCCACCGGCCGGTCCGCGCGAACGGGCGCCGCTCAGCCCAGCGAGGCCCGGATCTGCGGCGGCACCTGGAGCAGGTCCAGGCTGTTGCGCCACAGCGTCTCGAGCTGGGCCGGGTCGTTGAGCAACTTGGCCAGCAGCGCGCGCCCCTCGATCTGGGCGACCATCGACCGCGCGGCTTCGTGGGCGTCGACCGCCGGGCCGGCCTGGCCCTGGTCCTTCGCCTCGACCACCACCCGCTCGATGAGGTCGATCTGGGCCTCGAAGATCTCCTGTAGCCGGCCACGGATCTCCTCGGCCTGGTTGCTCAGCTCCAGCGCGAGGTTGCCGAACAGGCAGCCGACGACCAGGCCGCCCTTGCGCTGCCCGGCACGCTGCACCTCCTCGGTGGCCTCGAACAGGTCCCGCAGGCGCCGCAGCGGGTCGCGGTCGCTGCTGAGCAGCTCGACCCACCTCCGCCGCTGGCTCGCCCAGTGGTCGTCGATCACGGTGAGCGCGAGAGCCTGTTTGGAGTCGAAGAAGTAGTAGAAGCTGCCCTTCGGCACGCCCGCCGTGGTGCAGATCTCCGCCACGCCCAGCGCGGAATAGCCGCGCTGCTCCAGCAGCATCGCGGCCGCGCCGAGGATCTTGTTCCGCGCGTCACTTGTCCGTCCCATGGCTTTGACGATACACGACCGGTCGGCTAGCTTTTTGTCGACCAGTCGTCTACTGGCCATCCGGGTCGGCGCCAACAAGAGCTCCGGCCAGTCAGGAAGAGGAATCATGAGCAGTCAGGGACAGAAGGTCGCAGTGATCACCGGTGCTTCTCAGGGCATCGGCGCCGGCCTCGTGGACGCGTACCGCAAGCTCGGGTACGGGGTCGTGGCGACCTCGCGCTCGATCGGCGCCGCCAACGATCCGGAGATCGTCACCGTCCAGGGCGACATCGCCGACGCCGACACCGCGGAGCGGGTGATGGGCGCTGCCCTTGAGCGCTTCGGCCGTATCGACACGGTGGTCAACAACGCGGGCGTCTTCCTCGCCAAGCCGTTCACCGACTACACCGACGAGGACTACGCCCTGGCCACCGGGGTCAACCTCAGCGGCTTCTTCCAGCTCACCCGGCGCGCCCTGCCGCACCTGCTGGCCACCGGCGCAGGACACATCGTCACCATCACGACCGCCCTCGTGGACCAGCCCAACTCCAACGTCCCGTCCGTGCTCGCGTCGCTGACCAAGGGCGGCCTCAACTCCGCAACCAAGTCCCTGGCCATCGAGTACGCGAGCCGGGGCGTCCGGGTCAACGCCGTCGCGCCGGGCGTCATCAAGACCCCGATGCACCCGGTCGAGGCCCACGAGACCCTCGCCGGCCTGCACCCGGTCGGTCGGATGGGTGAGACCAGCGACATCGTCGACGCCGTCGTCTACCTCGAGTCCGCACCCTTCGTCACCGGCGAGATCCTGCACGTCGACGGCGGCCAGAACGCCGGTCACTGACCCCTCCGCAAGCCGTAGAAGGAGCACCACGATGCCGATCGTCACCATCCAGATCACCCGCGAGGGCAACACGCCCGGTGCCTCCGCGGCGACCGCCGAGGAGAAGGCGGCCCTCATCAAGGGGGTGAGCCAGCTGCTGCTCGATGTCCTGAACAAGCCGCTGTCCTCCACCTTCGTGGTGATCGACGAGGTCGACACCGAGAACTGGGGACGGGGCGGCCTGCCGGTGGAGGAGTTCCGGCGACTGCAGGGCCCGGGTTCGCCCCAGTAGCCGCTCGAGGCGCGTACCGGTCGGTGACGTTACCGACCGGTACGAACATCCTTAGCGATCGTTCAGGTCGGGGCTCTACACTCGGGGTGCAGTCGAGGACTCGAGGAGGAGCCCCGCGGATGAACGCCGACGAGATCGCCGCCGGACGGGCGCGCTGGCAGGCCCGGTACGACGCCGCACGCAAGCGGGACGCCGACTTCACCACCCTGTCCGGGATGAGCGTCGACCCGGTCTACGGCCCGCCCGAGGGGACGGCCTACCCGGGCTTCGAGCGAATCGGGTGGCCGGGCGAGTACCCGTACACCCGGGGTCTGCACCCGACCGGGTACCGCGGGCGGACCTGGACGATCCGGCAGTTCGCCGGCTTCGGCAACGCCCGGCAGACCAACGAGCGCTACAAGATGATCCTCGGCGCCGGTGGTGGCGGGCTCTCGGTCGCGTTCGACATGCCCACCCTGATGGGCCGCGACTCCGACGACCCGCAGGCGCTCGGCGAGGTCGGCCACTGTGGCGTCGCCATCGACACCGCCACCGACATGGAGGCGCTCTTCGACGGCATCGACCTGGCCGGCGTCACCACCTCGATGACCATCTCCGGCCCGGCCGTGCCGGTCTTCTGCATGTACCTGGTCGCCGCCGAGCGACAGGGCGCCGATCTGTCCAAGCTGGACGGCACGCTGCAGACCGACATCTTCAAGGAGTACATCGCGCAGAAGGAGTGGCTCTTCGACCCGGAGCCGCACCTGCGCCTCATCGGCGACCTGATGGAGTACTGCGCCCGGGAGATCCCGCGCTACAAGCCGCTCTCCGTCTCCGGCTACCACATCCGGGAGGCCGGCTCGACCGCCGCGCAGGAGTTGGCGTACACCCTGGCCGACGGCTTCGGGTACGTCGAGCTGGGGCTCTCGCGCGGGCTGGACGTCAACGTGTTCGCCCCGGGCCTGAGCTTCTTCTTCGACTCGCACGTCGACTTCTTCGAGGAGATCGCGAAGTTCCGTGCGGCCCGCCGGATCTGGGCCCGCTGGCTGCGCGACGTCTACGGCGCCACCAGCGAGAAGGCGCTCTGGCTGCGGTTCCACACGCAGACCGCCGGCGTCTCGCTGACCGCTCAGCAGCCGGTCAACAACGTGGTGCGGACGGCGGTGGAGGCCCTCGCGGCGGTGCTCGGCGGGACGAACTCGCTGCACACCAACGCCCTGGACGAGACCCTGGCCCTGCCCACCGACGAGTCCGCCGAGATCGCCCTGCGTACGCAGCAGGTGCTGATGGAGGAGACCGGCGTGGTCAACGTGGCCGACCCGCTGGGCGGCTCCTGGTACGTCGAGGCGCTGACCGACAAGATCGAGGCCGAGGCGGAGGAGATCTTCGCCCGGATCCGCCAGCTCGGCGGCGAGGGCCCGCACCAGATCGGCCCGATGACCTCCGGCATCCTGCGCGGCATCGAGGACGGCTGGTTCACCGGCCACATCGCCGAGTCGGCCTTCGTCTACCAGCAGGCGCTGGAGAAGGGCGACAAGAAGATCGTCGGTGTCAACTGCCACACCGGCACGGTCGCCAAGGACCTCGAGATCCTGCGCATCTCGCACGAGGTCGAGCTGGAGCAGCGCCGGGTGCTCGCCGAGCGCAAGACCGCCCGCGACGAGGCGGCGGTCCAGGCCGCCGTCGCGCGGATGGTCGAGGTGAGCCGCACCGACGGCAACATGATCCCGGCCATGCTGGACGCGGTCCGCGCCGAGGCCACCCTCGGCGAGATCTGCGACGCCCTCCGCACCGAATGGGGCATCTACCGCGAGCCCGCCCGCTTCTAACCCCCCCCGGGCCCTCACCCCACCCCGCCCCCGCGATCTTGCATTTTCTGCCCCGGCGAATGCCGCATTCCGTGCGTGTCGGCGACCCGAAGTGCATGATCGCGGGAGTGGTGGGGTGGGGCGTGGGCAGGGTGGGTGAGCAGGGGTGAGAACCGCAACTGTCGCCGTCGCGGTTGATCGGAGATCCGCGCGACGCGTGCGAGACTAGATAACCATGAGCGACCCACGGATCACCTCGTCGATCTTCACCCGCGGCGCGGTCGACCTCAGCGCGCTGCGCACCCCCGCACCGGCCCCCTCCCGCCCCGCCGCCCCCGCGCAGCCCGGCCCGTCCGCCGACTCGTCGGCCGGTTTCCCGGGTGCCGCCGGCGGCGGCGTCACCGCCATCGACGTGACCGAGGCGACCCTCCAGTCCGAGGTGCTCGAACGGTCCCTGGATAAGCCCGTCCTGGTCTTCTTCGGTGCCGCGGGCTATCCGGAGAGCGACCAGTTCGCGCCGTTGCTGGAGCAGTTGGCGGTCGAGGGGGACGGTGCCTGGGTCCTGGCCCGGGTCGACGTTCAGCAGCAGCCGCGGATCGCCCAGATGTTCCGGGTGCAGGGCATCCCGATGGTCTACGCCGTCGTCGGCGGCCAGCCGATCGACGCCTTCTCCGGGGTCGTCCCCGAGGCTCAGCTACGGCAGTGGATCTCCGCGGTGCTCAAGGCCGGCGGTGTGTCCGTCGCCGAGGCGGTCGACCCGCGCCTCGACGAGGCCGACGACGCCCTGATGAGCGGCGACCTGGACGAGGCCGAGCGCGCGTACCGGAAGATCCTGGCCGAGACCCCCGGGGACGCCGCGGCGGAGGCGGGCCTCGCCCAGGTCGGGCTGGCCCGCCGGGTCGCCGGAGCCGACCCCCGGGCCGCGCTCGCCGCCGCGGAGGCCGCCCCCGACGACGTCGAGGCGCAGCTCCTGGCCGCCGACATCGAGGTGCTGAGCGGGATGGCCGAGCAGGCCTACCAGCGTCTGGTCGGCCTGGTCCGCCGCACCTTCGGTGACGACCGGGAGAAGGTACGCCAGCACCTGGTCGGCCTCTTCACCGTCGCCGGCCCGGACGACCCGGCCGTGGCCTCGGCGCGGCGGGCCCTGGCCAGCGCCCTGTTCTGAGCATCTGACACGCCAGCGCGGGCCGGCGTTCCGGCCGGCCCGCTCGACCTTCGAGGACGGGAGCCCATGATGCGCCGGATCGCCGTCCTCGACGCGCCCAGCAACCTCGGCCTGCGGCCACCCACCGTCACGTCGGTACCCGGCTGCGTCAAGGCACCCGGCGCGCTGCGCGACCACGACCTGCTCTCCCGGCTGCGGGCCCGGGACGCCGGCTGCCTCACCCCGCCCCGGTACGACCCGGGGGACTGGCGGCCCGGGGACGGGGTCTGCCACGCCCCGGAGATCGCGGACTACTCGGTGGCGCTCGCCGAGCGGATCGGCGCGATCATCGACCGGGGGGAGTTCCCCCTGGTGCTCGGCGGAGACTGCTCGATCCTGCTGGGTTCCGCCCTGGCCATGCACCGGCTCGGCGAGGCGGTCGGCGGCCGGATCGGGCTCGTCTTCGTCGACGGCCACTCCGACTTCCGGCACCCGGGCAACGCCTCGTACGTGGGCGCGGCCGCGGGAGAGGACCTCGCCCTGGTCACCGGGCGGGGACAGGCCGACCTGGCGGCCATCGAGGGGCGCCGACCGTACTTCCGGGACATCGACGTGGTGGTGCTCGGCATCCGGGCGCAGGACGAGTACCGCCTGGACCTCCAGGCCGCCGGCATCACCACCCGGCCGGTGCCGGCGCTGCGCGCCGAGGGTGCGGCGCGGACCGCGCAGTGGGCCCACGAGCAACTGGCCGACTGCGCGGGCTACTGGGTGCACGTCGACGTGGACGTGCTGGACCCGGCGGTCATGCCGGCCGTCGACGCGCCCGACCCCGGTGGGATCGCGTTCGCCGAGTTGGAGATCCTGCTCGCCGGCCTGGTCGACACCCCGCACTGCCTCGGCGTCGAGCTGACCGTGTTCGACCCCGACTACGACGCGGACGGGTCGTACGCGGCCGAGATCGTCAACACGGTGGTGGCCGGTCTGCGGCCGGTCTCCGCCCCCGAGGCGGTGCCGCCCCGGCTGCTGCCCGGCCCGCCGCCCGCCCCACGCCGGGGCGACGTCCGGCCGGTCGCCCTGGACGCCGACGGTCGCCGGAGTGAGGGCCGCTCCTCCGCCGTCGAGACCCCGCGCGAGGTGCCCGACGACGCCCCGGTCGCCCTGGAGCCGGTCGGGCCGCCCGCCGCGGCCGGCCCCGGGCTGCTACGCCGGTCCCCGTCGCCCGGCCCGGACGCGGAAATGGTCGGGCCGGAGGACGACAGCTCCCACTCCGCCGCCGGCATCGCCTGACTCCGTCCGTCGGCCTGCCCGTCCGGCCGCCGCTGCCGTCGCTGCTGCTCTGCTGCCGCTGCTGCGCGCCCGCGTGCGCGGGGCGGTGCGGCCCGCGCACGCGAGGCGGTGCGGGCCGGCGCCGGGTCAGCGGGGCAGGGCGCGCAGGAAGCGCTCGACGATCGGTACCGCGGTGTCGGTGCTGGCGCCGCCCTTCTCGACGAAGACGGCGAACGCCACGTCGCCCTGCCAGCCGACGAACCACGCGTGGGTGTTCTTCGGGTTGTTGTCGTACTCGGCCGTGCCGGTCTTGCCGTTCACCGGATCGCCGGGCACGTCGGCCAGGGCGGTGGCCGTGCCGGCGGTGACCACCTCGCGCATCATCGCGCGCAGCGCGGTGACGGACTCGGCCTTCAGTTCCGGCCCGGAGGCGGCCGGCTTGGCGGGGGCCGGGTCGAGCACCAGCTTCGGCTGCACGAAGCGCCCCCGGGCGACCGCCGCGGTGGCACCCGCCATCGCCACCGGGCTGACCACGGTGGTGCCCTGACCGATCGCGGCGGCGGCCTGCTCGGTGCCGCCGCCGTTCGCGGAGACCTTGCCGGTGAACGCGTCCAAGCCGACGTCCCACTGGCCTTCCAGGCCCAGCGCCCGGCCGGTGACGGCGAGCCCGTCGGCTCCCAGTTGGGGCGCCAGTGCCGCGAAGGCGGTGTTGCAGGACTTGGCGAAGTCGGTGCGGAACGGCACCCGGCCGAGCGCGAAGTCGTCGGAGTTCTTGAAGGACCGGCCCTCCACCGGGAGGAGCTTCGGGCAGTCCACCGGCGCGTCGGGAGTGACCGCGCCCCTGTCCAGCAGGCCGAGCGCGCTGACCATCTTGAAGGTCGAGCCGGGCGGCACCTGGGCGGTGAAGGCGAGGTTCTCCCCGGCCGGTCCGGGGCCGTTGGCCGCGGCGAGCACGGCGCCGTCGCTGACGCGTACGGCCACCAGGGCGGAGCGCCGCTTCTCGGGACGCAGTGCCGAGTCGGCCGCGTTCTGGACGGCCACGTCGAGCGTGGTCTTCACCGGCTGGCCCGGCTGCGGCTCCCGGCGGAACACCTCGTCGCCGGTGGGGACCAGCTTCCCGTCCTCGCCGGGGCGCTGGACGATCACGGCCAGTCCCGGCACGCCCCGTAGCCGCTCGTCGTGCCGGCCCTGGAGACCGCCGTGGCCGACCAGGTCGCCGGCCACGTACCGGTCGGGGAACTTCGCCAGGTCGTCGGCCTGGGCCGGGTCGACGGTGCCGAGCACCGCACGCGCGAACTCGCGGGTGGGCGCCAGGTCGAGGGTGTCGTCACGGAACTTCGTGCCGGACAGCGGGTAGATGCGCGGTTTGATCTGCAGGTACGCGTCCCTCCGGAGGGTCACCACCTCGACGAACGCGCCCGGCTCGGCCTCGGCGACGCGCTTGGGCAGGTCGGACAGGTCGACCGCCGGGACGAGAGCCGGGCGGATGGCCCGGAAGGCGCTGTCCAGTTGCCGGCTCAGCCGCCGGATGTCGGTCACCTCGTTCGGCTGCACCCCGACCCGGACCACCGGCCGGGGCGCCACGACGGGCTGACCGGCGGCGTCGAGCACGGCCGCGCGCTTGCCGGTGTCCCGGCGCAGGCCGAGTCGGTCGCCCCGGGTGAGCTGCTCCTGCACCACCGCTGGCTCCCAGATGACCTGCCACCGGTCGTCGCGGCCCCGGGTGAGGCGCACCGGCCGCTCGTACGCCCACCGGGTGTCGCCCGGCAGCGTCCATTCCACGGCGACGGTGGCGGTGGCCGTGCCCTTCGTGACCGTCGGGTCGCCCGTCCGGCGCAGCGCGGGTGGGGTGGCGGCCAACTCGCCGGACAGTTCCCGGATCTCGCGTGCGACGTCCGCCGCCGGCACCTTCGCGCCGGTCGGGTCGACGAACCCGACCTTCTGGAGGTCGCCGGAGCGCCAGCCGGTCAGGAAGGCGTCGACCATGTCCTTCGGTCCGTCGTCGGACGAGCAACCGGTGAGTGCGCCGGCGGCGAGAGCGGTCGCGGTGAGCAGCGCCAGCGCCGGGTGGAGCCGGCGCCGGCCGGGGTACGACAGGTGCATGGAGCGGTCCCTCCGAGATCGGACTTCCTGCACCGTAGTACCCGGCCGCCCGAGGCGGTGCCCCGCGTGTGCGACCTGCGGCGACGGGGCAAGACGCAGGGCGAGCCGGGGTGATGAACAACACCATGCGGGGTACTCCTGGACCGGCCAACCTCGTACCCACAACAGGTGAAAGGACAGAGTCCGGATCCGGACGTCCGCACTGTGGTCCGCCGACGAAGGGGCACATCGGCAGGGCCTAGGCTGGCGGCAGAGTGACCCACAACGCGGTGGGTCGAGGGGAGTGGCACCGATGGACCGGCGTCCGGCTATCAAACCGGGACCCGACCTCCGGCAGGTTGACACCGGCCGGGACGACAGCTTCGATTCGGCAACCGATGGAGACGGTTACGACCGTCTCGACACAGGAGTGACCGGGATGACCGGTTCGAGTATCGACACCATCTACGACCTGGGTCTGCCAGCAGAGGCGCTGGCCGACGACGTGGAGGACTCGGAACTCGACGAACCGGTACCCAACGCGGAGCGCCTGGTGGCCCAGGCGGTCGCGCTCGCCGGCGACGACCACGACGTGGCGACCCTGGTCGGCCGCTTCTGGCGATTCGCGCCGGACGAGGAGCTGATCGGCTTCACCGCCGAGGAGATGCTCGACGCGGCCCGTGCCCACCGGGACCTGGCCCAGCAGCGGGTACCGGGCGAGCTGAAGCTGCGCATCCACGAACCTGATGCCGACCAGCACCACACGGTCATCGAGATCGTCACCGACGACATGCCCTTCCTGGTCGACTCGGTGACCGCCCTGCTCAACTCGCACCACCTCGACGTGCACCTTTTGGTGCACCCGCTGGTCGTGGTGCGGCGGGAGCCGCTGGGTCGGCTGGTCGAGGTGGCCGCGGACGTGGAGCCGGACGACGCGATCGCCGGTGACCTGGTCGAGAGCTGGATGCGGGTCGAGATCGACCCGGTCCGGGACCCGGCGGAGCGGGACCGGCTGCGGCGGGAGCTCCAGCGGGTGCTCACCGACGTCCGGGAGGCGGTCGAGGACTGGCCGAAAATGCGCCAGCGCGCGCTCGCCCTCGCCGACGAGCTGGCCACCGCCCGGACCAGCGACAACCGCCCGCCGGTTCCGGAGAAGGACATCACCGACTCGGTCGAGCTGCTGCGCTGGCTCGCCCACGACCACTTCACCTTCCTCGGCTACCGGGAGTACAAGCTGGTCGACGCGCCCGCCGAGGACGGCGAGGGTGGCGGCAAGGCACTGGAGGCGGTGCTCGGCACCGGGCTCGGCATCCTGCGTTCGGACTCCACGGACGCCCGTGCCCTGTCGACGATGACGTCGGAGGCGCACGAGAAGGTCACCGAGAAGCGCCTGCTGATCATCACCAAGGCCAACTCGCGGGCCACGGTGCACCGCTCGGCGTACCTGGACTACATCGGCTTCAAGATCTTCAACGAGGCCGGCGAGGTGGTCGGCGAGCGGCGCTTCCTGGGCCTGTTCTCCACCGCCGCGTACCGGACCAGCGTGCAGGAACTGCCGGTCGTCCGGCGGAAGGTCGCCGAGGTGCTGGACCGCTCCGGCCTGAGCCTGCGCAGCCACTCCGGCAAGGACCTGCTCCAGATCCTGGAGACCTACCCGCGCGACGAGCTGTTCCAGATCAAGACCGAGGACCTCTACCACGCGGTGATCGGCGTGCTGCGCATGGCCGGCCGCCGCCAGCTGCGGGTCTTCCTGCGCCGGGACGCGTACGGGCGGTTCATCTCGTGCCTCATCTACCTGCCCCGGGACCGGTTCACCACCCAGAACCGGCTCCGTATGCAGGACATCCTGCTCCGGGAGCTGAACGGGGTCGGGGTCGACTACACCACCCGGGTCACCGAGTCGATGCTCGCCCGGGTGCACTTCATCGTCCGGACCGACCCGACCAGGCCGCCGGGCGACATCGACGCGGACCTGCTCGCCGAGGAGCTGGCCGACGCCACCCGGCTCTGGGACGACGACTACCGGCTGGTGCTGGAGCGCAAGCTCGGCGACGAGCAGGCCAAGCACCTGTTCAGCCGGTACGCCGACGCGTTCCCCGAGGGGTACAAGGACGGGCACACCCCGTACGAGGCGATGAAGGACCTGGCCAAGCTCGAGCTGCTGGAGGAGGCCGGTCAGCTGGAGATGCACCTGTTCCGCAAGCAGCTCGCGCCGCGCTCCGGCGGCAGCGGCCGGACCCTCGACGTCGACGAGTCGATGGACGTGCGGTTCAAGGTCTACCGCTACGGGGAGCCGATGATGCTCTCCGCCGTGCTGCCGGTGCTGCACTCGCTCGGCGTCCGGGTGGTCGACGAGCACCCGTACGAGGTGGACCGCATCGACGGCCGGATCTACCTGTACGACTTCGGCCTGCGCCTGCCGGAGGGGCACCAGGAGCTGGCCGAGGTGCGCCCGCACGTGGAGAACGCCTTCGCGGCGGCGTGGCGGAGCGAGGCCGAGGTGGACGGCTTCAACGAACTGGTGCTCCGCGGTGGTCTCACCTGGCGGCAGGTCGTCGTCCTGCGGGCGTACGCGAAGTACCTGCGGCAGGCCGGCACGGTCTTCTCCCAGGAGTACATGGAGGCGACGTTCATCGCGTACCCGCGGATCGCGGCGCTGCTGGTGGACCTCTTCGAGGTGCGGTTCGCACCCGGCGCGTTCGACGCCGAGGAGCGGCAGCGGCGCAGCGCCGACCTGGTGACCGAGATCCGGGCCGCGCTCGACGACGTGGCCAGCCTGGACCAGGACCGGATCCTGCGGTCGTACCTGACGCTGATGCAGGCCACCCTGCGGACGAGCTTCTACCAGAAGCGCGCCGACGGGCGACCCAAGTCGTACGTCGCGTTCAAGCTGGACCCGCAGGCGATCCCCGACCTGCCGGCACCCCGGCCGAAGTTCGAGGTCTTCGTGTACTCGCCCCGGTTCGAGGGCGTGCACCTGCGGTTCGGGCCGGTGGCCCGGGGCGGGTTGCGCTGGTCCGACCGGCGGGAGGACTTCCGCACCGAGGTGCTCGGCCTGGTCAAGGCGCAGATGGTGAAGAACGCCGTGATCGTGCCGGTCGGCGCCAAGGGCGGCTTCGTGCTCAAGCAGAAGCCGGGCGACCGGGACGAGGCGGTCGCCTGTTACAAGGAGTTCGTCTCGGCGCTGCTCGACGTCACGGACAACATCGTCAGCGGCGAGATCGTGCCGCCGGAGGACGTGGTCCGGCACGACGGCGACGACCCGTACATGGTGGTCGCCGCGGACAAGGGCACCGCGACCTTCTCCGACATCGCCAACGAGATCTCCATCGCGCACAACTTCTGGCTCGGTGACGCGTTCGCCTCGGGCGGTTCGGCCGGCTACGACCACAAGAAGATGGGCATCACCGCCCGTGGGGCGTGGGAGTCGGTCAAGCGGCACTTCCGGGAGCTGGGCCACGACACCCAGAGCCAGGACTTCACGGTGACCGGTGTCGGTGACATGTCCGGTGACGTGTTCGGCAACGGCATGCTGCTGTCGGAGCACATCCGGCTGGTGGCCGCGTTCGACCACCGGCACATCTTCCTCGACCCGGACCCGGACGCCGCCACCTCGTACGCGGAGCGGAAGCGGCTGTTCGACCTGCCCCGGTCGTCCTGGGAGGACTACAACGCGGAGCTGATCTCGGCCGGTGGCGGGGTGTACCCGCGTACCGCCAAGTCGGTGCCGATCACGCCGGAGGTCCGCTCGGTGCTCGGCCTCGACGACGACGTCACCCAGCTCTCGCCGCAGGAGCTGATGAAGGCGATCCTGACCGCGCCGGTCGACCTGTTCTGGAACGGCGGCATCGGCACCTACGTGAAGGCGTCCAGCCAGACCAACTCGGAGGTGGGCGACAAGTCCAACGACGCCATCCGGGTGGACGGCAAGAGCATGCGCTGCCGGGTGGTCGGCGAGGGCGGCAACCTGGGCTGGACCCAGCTCGGCCGGATCGAGTACGCCCTGACCGGTGGCCGGATCTACACCGACTTCATCGACAACGCCGCCGGGGTGGACTGCTCCGACCACGAGGTCAACATCAAGATCCTGCTGAACACGGCGGTCGCCGACGGTGAGCTGACCGTCCCCGCACGGGACGAGCTGCTCGCGCAGATGACCGACGAGGTCGCCGACCTGGTGCTGCGGGACAACTACGACCAGGCGCGGGCGGTCAACAACGCCCAGGCGCAGGCCGCCTCGCTGCTGCCGGTGCACCGGCGGATGATCACCGACCTGGAGCGCTCCGGCGCGCTGGACCGGGCGCTGGAGGCGCTGCCGCCGGACGAGGAGCTGGCGGTCCGGACCGAGTCGGGACTGACCGCGCCGGAGTTCGCCGTGCTGCTCGCGTACGTCAAGATCGTCCTGGAGCGGGACATCCTCGCCGAGGGGCTGGCCGACGAGGAGTGGACCAACGAGGTCCTGGTGAACTACTTCCCGACCCCGATGCGGGAGCGGTTCGCCGACCGGATGTCGCGGCACCGCCTGCGCCGGGAGATCGTGACGACGGTCCTGGTGAACGAGGCCGTCAACCGGGGCGGCATCTCGTTCATCTTCCGGGTGGTGGAGGAGACGGCCGCCTCGGCCGCGGACGTGATCCGCGCGTACGTGGTGGTCCGTGAGGTGTTCGGGCTGCGCGAGTTGTGGGACGCCGTGGAGGCCCTGGACAACAAGGTCGCCCCGGAGCTCCAGACCAACGTCTACCTGGACACCCGTCGGCTGCTCGACCGGGCCGTGCGGTGGCTGGTGACCAACCGTCGTTCGCCGATCGACGTGCCGGCGGAGATCCGGCGGCTGCGGGACGGCGTGGCCCAGCTCCTGCCGGGGCTGGAGACGCTGTTCTACGGCAGCGAGCGGGAGGCCATCGCGGCGCACATGGAGTCGATGGCGGCCAAGGGGCTGCCGCGGGAGCTGGCCGAGCAGGCGGTCCGGCTGATGTACAGCTTCGGCCTGCTCGACGTGGTGGAGACCGCCACCGGTAGCGGCCGGAACGTCAGCGAGGTGGCCTCGGTCTACTTCGTGCTCTCCGACCGGTTCCGGGTCGACTCCCTGCTGTCGAAGATCTCCCTGCTGCCGCGCGAGGACCGCTGGCAGACACTGGCCCGGATGGCGCTGCGATACGACCTGTACGCCGCGCTGGCCGCGCTCACCGCCGAGGTGCTCGACTCCACTCCGGACAGCCTGCCGCCGCACGAGCGGGTGCAGCAGTGGGAGCAGTCGAACGCCACCTCGATCCACCGCGCCCACCGGGCGATGGGGGAGTTCGACGAGTCGCGGGCGGACCTCGCCGCCCTGTCCGTGCTGCTGCGACAGATCCGTACCCTGGTGCGGACCTCCGCGGCCGCCTGACCGCACGTGTGACGCGGCCCGGCCCGTCGGATCTTCCGACCGGCCGGGCCGCTCCGCGTCGTCCCGGGGCGCTCCGGCCTCACTCCGTCAGGGTGGCGAAGACGACCACGTTGTCCGGGTAGCTGCCGGCGGCGGAGTCGAAGACCCCGCCGCAGGTGACGACCCGCAGCCCGGGACGCTCGTTCGGGCCGTAGACCAACTCGGTGGGGAAGGCGTCCTTCGGGTACGACTTCACCGCGTCGATGGTGAAGGTGACCTGCCGGCCGTCGGTGCGGGTGACGGTGACGGCGTCACCCGGCTGCGTCGCGCCGAGCGAGAAGAAGACCGCCGGGCCCAACTTGGCGGAGTCGACGTGGCCGACGATCACCGCGTTGCCGACCTCGCCAGGGCTGACACCCTTCGAGTACCAGCCGGCGAGCTGCGCCTGGTCCAGCGGGGGAACCTCGACGGTGCCGTCCGGGTTCGTGCCGAGTGACATGACCGAGGCGTCCACTCCGATCCTGGGGATGGTGATCTTCGTGGGGACGGACGGGGGGAGGCCGGTCCTGGCCGGCGCGGGGTCGCCGGCGGTGTCCGGGTCCGTGTCGGCCACCGCCGGGCCGGTCACGTCCGGTTCGGCCTGGGCGAGCGGTTGCGGAGGTCGGGGAGCGGGCGCGGTCTTCAACGAGGCACCGACCAGGCCGGCGCCCACCATGGCGAGCAGGACGACGACGGCCGCGCCGGCGGCGCGCCACGGTTTCCCGTGACGGCCGCCGGCCCGTGTCGTCGCCAACTCAGACGAAGGACTCATCGGTCCGACGCCGGCGCATCAGCACGATGCCGCCCAGGGCTGCCGCGCCGATCAGGCTCGCCCCACCGGCGGCCAGGCCCCGGTCGGTGCCGGCGCCGACGCCGCCGTCACCACCGTCGACCCCACCGTTCGGCAGCACGACCAGCTCGCCCTCGCCGCACGAACCCTTGAGCTTGTAGCGGCCCGGCTCGGCGTCCGCGGAGACCGTGGCCTCGCCGTAGTAGACGTAGTCCCGCTTGTGCTCCCAGCGGTCCTTGTCCTTGCCGTAGCCCTCGGACTCCTCGTCCGACCCGTACTCCTCGTGGCCCTTCCAGTCGCGGCTCTCGCCGCCCTTGTCCGAGCCGTACTCGCCGTGGCCCTTGCTGTCGCGGCTCTCGCCGCCCTCGCGGTCGTACTCGTGGCCCTTGTCGTCGCGGCCCCCGCGGTCGTACTCCTCGTGGCCGTTCCAGTCGCGACCCTCGCCGCCCTCGCGGTCGTAGTCGTGGCCCTTGTCGCGGCCCTCGGCGTCCTGACCGTGCTCGTAGCCGTTGTAGTCGCGCGACTCCTCGGCCCCGGCGGCGTCGGCGCCCCCGCCCTGGCCGTTCGCCGGCGGCTGCGCGGGCGGCGTGCCCGGCTTGGTGGTGGCGGTGCCGGTCGGCTGCGGCTTCGGCTTGTCCTTGCCGTCGTGGCCCTTGTCGTCCCGGCCCTTGTCCTTGTGGTCGTCGCGGCCCTTCCAGTCGTCCTTGCCGTGATCGCGGTCGCCACGGTCGCCGCCGCGCTCCTCCCGGTCGTGGGCTGGCTTGAGCTTGACCTTGCCGGTGACCTTCGACCAGACGTACGCGTGCTCCTGCGGCTCCTCGCAGATTTCCAGGAGCTTGACCTCGTCGCCGGCCTTGACCACGTGCGGCTTGGCGTAGACCTTGCCCTCTTCGTCGTGGTGGTGACCGTCCGCGAACGCGATCCCCGGCGTGAACACGAGCAGGGAAGCGCCACCGAGGGCAGCGCCCGCAACGACCTTCCCGAGCATCTTGTTTGCCATGACCTGCGTCACTCCATCCCTGTTGTCCTGAGCTCGGCGACAACCGAGCTACGACCGACGTTAGACCGTTTCACGACTTATGAAGGGAAAGATTCGCGTTTTGACCTGCATTGGAGGTAAGCGGCTTAGAGGTGCTACATCCCCTTTCACGGCATGTCTCGTCCGCTCGTGTCGCCGCGCACCCTTGCCGCCGTCGCGCGCCGGAGCGGTCCGGTCGGGCATCATCGGCACGACATCGAGGCATTGCCATGGAAGCGCTCCCATGCAAGAATCGGCGCACGCGGTTGCAGGAGCCACACCGCGCAGGGCAGGGAAGTCGAGGGCACCGGTCACACCGGACGGCCTCCCGCCGACGACCGGTCCTTTCGCGAGCCGGTCGGCACCACCACCACCGCCCGTCCGGGTCGGGCAAACCGGAAGACATTCCCGTCGGCGCCGGCGGTCGTCCGCACAGGACGCCCATCGGGCCGTTCCGCCGGGCCGTACCCGCGCCCGGACTCGCCCAAGGAGATCAGTGGCATGAATGTGTGGAGAAGGCTGTCCGGCCCCCGCCGGGCCCTCGCGTTGACCGGCGCGGGTGCCCTGGTCGCGGGCGGACTGGTGACCCTCCCGGTCACCGTCGCGCACGCGGCGACACAGTGCGACGTGTCGTACACGACCAACGACTGGCCAGGCGGGTTCACCGCCACCGTGAACATCAAGAACATCGGCGACGCCCTGAACGGGTGGACGCTGGGCTTCACCTTCCCCGACGCCAACCAGAGGGTGCAGCAGGGCTGGTCGGCCCGCTGGTCGCAGTCCGGACGGACCGTCACCGCGCAGAACGAGTCCTACAACGGGTCGGTCGCCAGTGGCGCGACCGTCAGCATCGGGTTCAACGGCGCCTGGAGCGGCAGCAACCCGAAGCCGACCTCGTTCACCCTCAACGGGGTGACCTGCAACGGTGGCACCACGCCGACGACCCCGCCGCCCACGACGCCGCCGCCGACGACCCCGCCGCCCACGACACCTCCGCCGACGACCCCGCCCCCCACCACGCCTCCGCCGACCAACGGCCCGAAGGTCGACAACCCCTACGTGGGCGCCAAGGGTTACGTGAATCCGGAGTGGAAGGCCAAGGCCGAGTCGGTCGCCGGCGGCAGCCGGGTGTCGAACAACCCGACCGCCGTGTGGCTGGACCGGATCGCCGCCATCAACGGCACCCCGGACAGCAGTTCGAACGGCGCGTTCGGCGTGCGCAACCACCTGGACGAGGCGCTGCGGCAGGGTGCCGGCTACATCCAGTTCGTGATCTACAACCTGCCCGGCCGGGACTGCGCCGCGCTCGCCTCCAACGGTGAGCTGGGTCCGGACGAGCTGCCCCGGTACAAGGCCGAGTACATCGACCCGATCGCGGCGATCCAGGCCGACCCGAAGTACGCGAGCCTGCGGATCATCAACATCATCGAGATCGACTCGCTGCCGAACCTGGTGACCAACACCTCCGGCAACCCGGGTGGCACGGTCATGTGCGACACGGTGAAGGCCAACGGCGCGTACGTCAACGGTGTCGGCTACGCCCTGGCGAAGCTGGGCGCGATCGGCAACGTCTACAACTACATCGACGCCGCGCACCACGGCTGGATCGGCTGGGACAGCAACTTCGGCCCGACCGCGCAGATCCTGAAGGACGCTTCGGTCGCCTCCGGCAGCACGGTCAACAACGTGCACGGCTTCATCGTCAACACGGCCAACTACTCGGCTCTGAAGGAGCCGTACATCAAGATCACTGACACGGTGAACGGTCAGACGGTCCGCCAGTCCAAGTGGATCGACTGGAACTTCTACGTCGACGAGCTCTCCTTCGCCCAGGCGTTCCGGCAGGAGCTGGTCTCCAAGGGCTTCAACAGCAACATCGGCATGCTGATCGACACCTCCCGCAACGGCTGGGGCGGCACCGCCCGGCCCACCGGCCCGGGTGCGACGACCAGCGTGGACACGTACGTCAACGGTGGTCGCGTCGACCGCCGGATCCACCTCGGGAACTGGTGCAACCAGGCCGGAGCCGGTCTGGGCGAGCGCCCGAAGGCCGCGCCGGAGCCGGGCATCGACGCGTACGTCTGGGTGAAGCCCCCGGGTGAGTCGGACGGCTCCAGCACCGCCATCCCGAACAACGAGGGCAAGGGCTTCGACCGGATGTGCGACCCGACGTACACCGGCAACGCGCGCAACGGCAACAGCATGAGCGGCGCACTGCCGAACGCGCCGATCTCCGGCGCGTGGTTCCCGGCCCAGTTCGCCGAGCTGATGAAGAACGCCTACCCGGCGCTCTGAGAACCGGCACGCCTACCCGCCGCTGGCAGTAGGTGAGGCGCTTCCAGCGGCAGGTTCCCCGGGCCCCTGGTCCGACCGCTCCGGTGGTCGGGCCAGGGGCCCCCTGCCGATCAGGGCACGGTGCGCTCGATGGCCGCCTGGCCCATCTCGGCCAGGTCGCGGCGGGCGCGCTCCAGGTTCTCCGGCGTCATGTCCTGGCCGCGGGCCTTCACCAGGTCCTCCGCCTCCCAGGGCTGCTCCGCCCCGGTACGGATGTTGTCCCCGCCGGCTCCGGTGCCGGTGCCGGTCGCGCCGGTACCGGCGGCGTACGGGTCACCGAGGATGTCCTCGGTCGCCGCGTCCCGGTCCGGTCGGCCGCCGGGCTCGGTGAACGACGGGTTGTCCCGGTCGGCGCCGCCCCCGGTCATCAGCTGGGGTACGCCCGTGTCGTCCTCCACCGCCGCGGCCACCTCGGGGCTCTCCTCCAGCGGTCGGTTCCGGTCACGATCCGTCATGGCGCCGCCCTCCTGTCCGCACCGGGTTCGCTTCCTTCTCACGTACCCCCTGCGGACACCGCCATGCGCCGCCCACCGGAACATGACGGTGCCCCGGCGGGCACGCCCGCCGGGGCACCCGTGCGTACGGCTCAGCGGCCGAGGACCCGGTCCAGGAAGTCGCGGTACTGGCGTACCGCCATCCGCAGCTGCTCGGTGTCGGCCGAGCCGGCGTCCTGCCACGTGCCCAGCTTGGACTTCTGCGCGGACAGGGCCGAGGCGAGCGCCTGGATGGCCTCGTCGACCAGCGACTGGGCCTCACCGGCCGCCGCCCGCGGGTCGTCCACGAACCGCAACTGGACGTCCCGCCACCGGTCCCGGAAGCCCTGGGCGGTCTGCGGGTCGAACAGCGTCGCCGGCTCGGCCGCGACGGCGGAACCGGCGGGCCGGGCGGTGCCGGCGGACGCGAGCGCCTGGGCGCCGGCCGCGCCGGCCGCGCCGGCCAGCGCCGGATCGGCGTCCGGGGACGTCG
This sequence comes from Micromonospora sp. NPDC049497, assembly GCF_044465805.1. NCBI lineage: Bacteria > Bacillati > Actinomycetota > Actinomycetes > Micromonosporales > Micromonosporaceae > Micromonospora > Micromonospora sp. NPDC049497. Next base: position 564,510 of record NZ_JBITMC010000001.1, read on the forward strand.
AGTCCGGGTCGACCATGGCGGGAGTGGCGCTGCCGTAGCCGGCCGCGCCCGACCGGACGGCGTCCGGGTCACCGGCCCACGAGGTCAGGTCGCCGCGTCGCTCGGGACGCCCGTCCGTGGCGTCCGCCGGCAGCGCGACCGCGTCGGAGGTGTCGTCCCGCCGGTCCCGGCGGTCGTCCCGGTCGGCGTCGTCGACGTAACCGCCGCGGTCGGCGTCCTGGGTCCGGTGGTGGAACTCGGCGGTCGGGTCGGCCCGCCGCCCCTCCCGCTCGCCGTCCACGGCGCCGTCGCCGGGGCGGGCGGTCGCCTCCAGCCGCGGGTCCGGCTCGTCCTGCGGGCGGGGCCCGGCCAGCGCGGACGCGGCCACCGCGCCGCCGACCGTGGTGGCACCGAACGCCGTCGGCACCGGACCCGGCTCGTGGAACTCGGGACGCTCGCCGTCATCGGCCCGTACGTCGTGGGCACGGGTGCGGTCCGGGTCCGTGTCGTCCCGTCCGTCCCGTTCGCCGGCGACCGCCGGGTCGTCGAAGGTGCCCCGGTCGTCGAGCGCGTCCTCGGGGACCTCGGTGCGGGCGGCCCGGTCGCCGGGCGGCGGCACCGCGACCGGCGCGGAGCGTACGGCTTCGGGGTGCTCGTTGGTGACCTGCTCGTCCTGGCGCATCGCGGGCTCCTCAGCGGCTTGTGGCATCGTGGGACGTGTCCGGGTGGCGCTGCTCGGGCGGCCGGTTGCCCACCGGCTCCTCGCCGAGCAGGTCGGCGAAGAGGGCGCGGTAGTGCACGACCGCCTGGCGCAGTTCCTCGGTGCTCGCCTCTCCCCGGGAGTTACGCAGGTGGATCTCGTGGGCGTCCCGGTAGTGGGTCAGCGTCCGGGCGTGATCCACGGAGAGGTGGGCGATCTGGTCGGAGAAGTCACCGGTCGGGTAGCCGCGTTCGGCGATGAGCCGGGTGACCAGTTCGTCCGCGTCACCCACGGTGTCGGCCGGCGAGTCGATGAATCGGACCTGGAGTTCCTCCCAGGCGGCGGCGTACCGGGCCCGGCCCTCGGGGCTGAGCGGGGTGAGCGTGAGCTCGGCGTGCCGGCGTTCCCGGTCCCGCAGCTCCCGCTCGGCGGCGGAACGGTTGTCCTGTTCGGCGACGACGTGGTCGTACTCCGGGCCGAACCGGGACCGCAGCGCCCGGCGGCGCGCGTACGCCCGGCCCGCCACGACGAGCGCCGCGATCACCAGTACGACGAGAACTATGACGATTACCTGTGTGGGCGACATGGCTCCTCCTTCGCCCCCCGGTATTCCCTCCGTCGACTGATCGCCAATCCCGATCCGGGGCACTTTCCTGTCCGACGGGTAAACCTCGTGGTCCCGGAGTGGCTCGGATGGCCAGAGCAGGCGCCCTTGACTTGAACGGTTCCAGGAAGCGAGCCAGGGCGGGCGTTCCTCGTCGGGTGGCTCCGCCCGGGCATCGTGACGCGACGGACGGTAGTGCAATCGGGCAGCGATTACGTATCCTGCCCAAGGCGTCCGCCGGTGGCGTCCGGCTGACATGCCGGACGCGGTCCGACCGGACGCAGCCCGGCCGGTGCCGGCGCCCCCGCAGCCACACCTTCCGGGCGAGGTCTGATTGAACACACGCGACTGGCCGATCCGCTCCAAGCTGACCGCGCTGGTCGTCGTCCCGGTGACCGCGCTCCTCGCGCTGTGGATCTTCGCCACGACGCTCACCTTCGGCCCGGCCCTCGACCTGCTCGCCGCCCGCACCCTGCTGTACGACCTCGGCCGTCCCGGCGAGACGGTGGTCGCCGAGCTGCAACGGGAACGACGGCTGTCGGCCATCCAGCTGTCCGGCACGGCGGAGCTGCCCGGCCTCGCCGAGCAGCGGCAGCGGACCGACCGGGCAGTGGCCGAGCTGTTGCGCCGGATCGCCGGCGACGACCTGCGGGACGCCGCCGGCGACCTCCTCGACACCCGGCTCGACCAGCTCGTGGTGGCCCTGGACGCGTTGCCCGCGGGCCGGGGTTTCATCGACCGGCGGCAGGTCGACCGGGCCGGCGCGGTCGGCCTCTACAGCGGAATGATCACCAGCGCCTTCCAGGCGTTCGCGGCGATGGCGGCCCTGCCCGACCCGGAACTCAACCGGCAGGCGCTGGCGGTGACCGCCCTCGGTCGCTCCCGCGAGTTGCTCGGGCAGGCCGACGCCCTGCTGGCCGGCGCCTTCGTCTCGGGCCGGTTCGCCGAGGGCGAGCACGGCCAGTTCGTCCAGGCCGTCGCGAACCACCGCTACCTCGTGGAGTCGGCGGTCGCCGACCTGCCCCCGGCGGAGCGGGCGGCGTACCAGCGGCTGACCGAGCAGGAGGCGTTCGGCCGGCTGCGTACCCTGCTGGACACGGCCGTCGCCGCGTCCGGGCGGTCCCGGCCGACGGTCGCCCCCGAGACCTGGGTGGCCAGCTACGACCGTGTCCAGCAGGCGATGCGGGAGTACGAGCTGAACCAGGCCGACGGGTTGGCCGACCGCTCGGTGCCGACCGCGGTCCGCATCCTCGTGCGGCTCGCCGCCGCCGGGCTGCTGGGCCTCGTCGCCGTCGTGGTCGCGGTCGTCGTGGCGTTGCGGGTCGGCCGGTCCCTCGCGCACCGGCTCACCGAGGTACGCACGGCCGCGCTGGAGACGGCCGACCGCCGGCTGCCCGACGTGGTGGCCCGCCTGCGCCGCGGTGAGCAGGTCGACGTCGCCCGCGAGGCACCCCCGCTGGAGTACGGCGCGGACGAGATCGGCCAGGTGGGACGCGCCTTCACCGAGGTGCAGCGGACGGCGGTGCAGGCGGCGGTCGACGAGGTCACCCTGCGGCGCGGGCTCAACGAGGTCTTCCTCAACATCGCCCGACGCAGTCAGGGGCTGGTGCACCGGCAGCTCGCCCTGCTGGACCGGATGGAGCGGCGCACCGAGGATCCGGACGAGCTGGCCGAGCTGTTCCGCGTCGACCATCTCGCCACCCGGCTGCGGCGGCACGCCGAGGGCCTGGTGATCCTGGCCGGCTCCGCGCCGGGCCGCGGGTGGCGGCAGCCGGTCGCGGTGGTCGACCTGATCCGCGGCGCGATCAGCGAGGTCGAGTCGTACGACCGGGTGGACATCGCCACGGTGGCGCCCGCCGGGACGTCGGGGCGGGCCGTCGGCGACGTGATGCACCTGCTCGCCGAGCTGATCGAGAACGCCACCGCCTTCTCCCCACCGGACACCCGGGTGGAGGTCTCCGGGCACCACGTCGCCAACGGGTACGCGGTGGAGGTCAGCGACCGCGGTCTCGGCATGTCCCCGGCCGCGTTGGAGGACGCCAACCGGCGGCTGGCCCGGTCCCCGGAGTTCGACCCGACCGAGACGGCCCGGCTCGGTCTGTTCGTGGTGGCGAGGCTCGCCGCCCGGCACGGGGTCCGGGTGCGGCTGCGCCCGTCGGACACCTCCGGGCTGACCGCGGTGGTGCTCATCCCCCCGGACCTGGTCACCGAGGAGCCGGCGCTCCCCGTCGACCAGGACGCGGGCACCGCCGTCACCCCGGTCCGGAGGAAGACGGTGCCGCGGCCGCGTGCCGCTCGGCCCCCGGTGACGGCGCCGCCGGCCCCGGCCGCCGCCGCACCGGGCGCGACCCCCGCCGTCCCGGCGCCGGCCGAGGTGGTCGGCGAGATCGACGGCCTGCCCCGACGGGTACGCCGTGCCGCCTCCCCGGGGGTCACGGCGCCGGGCGGGCGCCCGGCGGCCGACCGCACTCCGGCGCCGGCGTCCGGGGTCGACGGGCCGACGGTACGGCAGCCGGCTGTCGGGACGGCCACGCCACGTTCCCCGGACGAGGCGCGGCGCTTCATGGCCGCGCTCCAGGCCGGCACCGCGCGCGGTCGGCTGGCCGCCGGTGGCGCTCCCTCCGCCGCCGGGTCCGGGACCCAGACCGAAGCCCCCACCACGACTGAGAGGGACGCCTGATGCGGCATCCGACGAAGCAGAGCGCCGACCTGGACTGGTTGCTCGACGAGCTGGTGGAACGGGTGCCGCCCGCGCGGCAGGCGGTCGTGCTGTCCGCGGACGGGCTGCTGCTCGGCGCGTCCGCCGGCCAGGACCGGTCCGACGCGGAGCACCTGTGCGCCCTGGCCTCCGGTTTCGCGAGCCTGGCCCGCGGCGCCAGCCGGCACGTCGCGGGCGGACCGGTGCGCCAGACCGTGGTGGAGATGGAGTCGGCGTACCTCTTCGTCACCGCCGCCGGCCAGGGCGCCTGCCTGGCGGTGGTGAGCGAGGCCGACGCGGACATCGGCCTGGTGGCGTACGAGATGGCCATGCTGGTGACCCGGGTGGGGGAGAACCTGAGCGCACCGGCCCGGTCGACGGCGGAGGCCGCCGATGCGGGCTGAGTCGCCCGGGACGCAGCACCAGTGGCTGGACGACGACGCCGGCCCGGTCGTGCGTCCCTACACGCTCACCGGCGGCCGGGTCCGGTCCTCGCACCGCTTCGACCTGGTCGCGTACGTGCTCGCCGAGCCCGGCGCCGACCCGGCCGGTCACCCGGACCTCCAGCCGGAGCACCGGCGGCTGGTGGCGCTGGCCTCCCGGCCCGTCCCGGTGGCCGAGCTGGCATCGGACCTCGACCTCGCGGTGGGTGTGGTCCGGGTGCTCCTGGGCGACCTGCTGGCCCGGGGCCTGATCACGGTGCACCAGCCGCCGGCCGCGAACCTGCCCGACAACGACATCCTCAAGGCGGTGGTCGATGGACTCCGTGCGCTCTGACGGGCCCGACAGGCGGATCCCGCTCGCGCTGAAGATCCTGGTCGCCGGTGGCTTCGGCGCCGGGAAGACGACTCTGGTCAGCGCGTTGAGCGAGGTCCGGCCGCTGCAGACCGAGGAGGTGCTGACCGGAGCCGGTATCGGCACCGACGACACCTCCGGTGTGGAGACGAAGTCGACCACCACGGTGGCGATGGATTTCGGGCGGATCACGATCAACGAGGACCTGCAGGTCTATCTCTTCGGCACGCCCGGCCAGGACCGCTTCTGGTTCCTCTGGGACGAGTTGGCCTTCGGGGCGCTCGGCGCGGTGGTGCTGGCGGACACCCGGCGACTGGCCGACTGCTTCCCGTCGATCGACTACTTCGAGGAGCGGGGGATCCCGTTCGTGGTCGGCGTGAACTGCTTCGACGGTTCTCGCCGGTTCAGCCTGGAGACCGTACGCCAGGCCCTGGACCTCGACCCCGACGTGCCGCTGGTCCTCTGCGACGCCCGGCACCGGCAGTCCGGCAAGGAGGTGCTGATCGCGCTGGTGGAGCACGTGGCACGACAGCGCGGCGAGCCCGTGTCGGCGATCTGACCCCGCGGGCCGGTCCGTGCCCGGAAATGCCGCGGATTTCCGTGTGGGGGACCGGCGGACCGGGAAGCCTCTGGTTGGATCGACGGAGGAGTTCGGCGGAGGGCGGGTCCGGTGACAGGTCAGGGTGCGATCGTCCACATCGGCTGCTACACGGCAGAGGGCGGCGGGCGGGGCACGGGCATCGTCGCGGCGCGCCGGGATCCGGAGTCCGGTGCGCTGACGCCCCTGGGCACCGTCGCGGCCACCCCGTCACCGTCGTTCCTCGTCCGGCATCCCCGCCTGCCCGTGCTGTACGCGGTCAACGAGCTGCCCACCGGTGAGGTCAGTGCGTTCCGGGTGGGTGCGGACGGCGACCTCGACCTGCTCGGCGTCCGGCTGACCGGCGGCGCCGCGCCCTGTCACCTGGCGGTCGCGCCGGACGGTGGGCACCTGTTCGTGGCGAACTACGGCGACGGCAGCGTGACGGTGCTCCCGCTCGACGAGCGGGGGGCGCCGGGTGAGCGCAGCGACCGGGTGCGGCACGAGGGGCACGGTCCCGACCCCGAACGCCAGGAGCACGCCCACGCCCACATGGTGAGCCCGGCGCCCGGGCGCGGGCCGCTGCTCGCGGTGGACCTGGGCACCGACTCGCTCTACCGGTACGACCTCGACGCCGGCTCCGGCCGGCTGGTGCCCCGGGGGCCGCGGGTGCGGACGGCGGCCGGGACGGGCCCCCGGCACCTCGCCCGGCACCCCGACGGTCGTCGCTGCTGGCTGGTGGGGGAGCTGGACGGGTCGGTGGGGGCGTACGAGCTGACCGACGACGGCGCGCTGCACGAGCGTGGGCGTGTGGAGGCGAGCGGCCGGGCCGGTCACGTCCAGCCGTCCGAGATCGCGGTCGGGCCGGACGGTCGTTTCCTGTACGTGGCGAACCGGGGCATCGGCACGGTGGCGGTCTTCGCACTCGACGGTTCCCTGCCAGAGCTGGTGGCCGAGGTGGAGACGGACGGGGAGTGGCCGCGGCACTTCGCGCTGACCGGATCCCACCTGTACGTCGCGGACGAGCGGGCCGACATGGTCCGGGTGTTCCGGGTCGATCCGGCGAGCGGTGTGCCGACCGCCGTCGGGGAGCCGGTGCCGGTGCCGAGCCCGACCTGCGTGCTCCCGTGAATCCTTTGCGCATTTCGCAACGTCTTGCGGCCGGCTGGTTACCCGCAGTCACGAAACGGCGATCAACTGTTTCTCCTGCGTAACTTTCGTCCGAACGGTTGTGGTAGTTGTCGCAATGGGTCCGCAAGATGGTCAGCGTGTCAGCAGGCCGCCATCGCATGCGTTCCAATATCCACGCCGCCGGAGCTGCCGCAGCGGTCGGCGTACTCGCCGTCACCGCCGGCGGCTACTTCGGCTACCAGCAGCTGGCGCAGTCCGACTGCTCCGGGAAGATCGACCTCGCCGTCGCTGTGGCGACCGAGCTCGCCCCGGCCGTCGACGCTGCCGCCACACAGTGGGAGCAGGACGGAGCCGCGGTCGGTGGAACGTGCATCGACGTGACGATCTCCGCCTCCGAACCGGTCGAGGTGGCGGCCACCGTCGCCGCGAAGCACGGCGCGACCCTCGCCGGTGTGGGGCAGGCCAGCGGCACGGCGGTCAGCCCGGACGTATGGGTACCGGATTCCTCCACCTGGCTGCTGCGGCTGAAGACCGGCGGCGCGACCGCCTTCGACCCGGGCAACGGATCGTCCATCGCGCGCAGCCCGGTGGTCGTGGCGATGCCGCAGCCGATCGCCTCCCAGTTGGGCTGGCCGGAGAAGAAGCTGAGCTGGGTGAGCCTGGTCCAGCGGGTCAACAGCAGCAAGCCGCTGAAGACCGGCATCGTCGACCCCACCCGGGACGCGGCCGGCCTCTCCGGGTTGCTCTCGCTGACCACGGCCGCCGCCAGCGCCGGCAAGGACCCCCAGAAGGACACGGTCGGGGCGCTGCGGGCGCTGGCCACCGGTCGTTCCAACATCCGGCAGGACCTGGTGGCGAAGTTCCCGACCGCCGAGGACCCGACCACGATCGCCCGTTCCCTCGGTGCGGCGGCCCTCTCCGAAGAGGACGTGATCGAGTACAACAGCAAGAAGCCGCCGGTGCCGCTGGCGGCGCTCTACCTGGAGCCGGCATCCATTCCGCTGGACTACCCGTACGCGGTGCTGCCCGGCATCGAGCCGGCGAAGGCGTCCGCCGCCCGGGTGCTGTTCGAGGTGCTGACCCACCCGTCCTTCCGTAACCGGCTGGCCGCGCAGTCGCTGCGCGGGCCGGACGGCAACTGGGGCGATGGCTTCACCGCGCCGCCCGGCGCGCCGAGTCCGGCCGGTGGTACGGCGAACCCCCCGTCGAACGGCGGCGGGGCGGCCGGTGCCCTGGACCCGGGCGCGATCGAACGGGCCGTCTCGAGCTGGTCCATCGCCACCCAGTCCGGCCGGCTGCTCTGCATCATCGATGTCTCCGGCTCCATGACGGCGAAGGTGCCGACCGCCAACAACGCCACCCGGCAGCAGGTCACCGTGGCGGCGGCCCAGCGTGGCCTGAACCTGTTCGACGACTCCTGGCAGATCGGCCTCTGGACGTTCTCCACGAAGCTCGACGGCGACAAGGACTACCAGGAGCTGGTCGGCATCGGGCCGCTGTCGAGGCAGCGGGGCCAGCTGGAGCAGGCGCTGGCGGGCGTCAAGTCCTCGAAGGGTGACACCGGGCTCTACGACACGGTGCTCGCGGCGTACAAGGCGGTCCAGGACAACTGGGACCCGGCGCAGGTCAACTCGATCGTGCTCTTCACCGACGGCAAGAACGACGACGACAACGGCATCAGCCAGGCGGACCTGCTGGCCCAGCTGAAGGCGATCAGGGACCCGCAGCGTCCGGTGCAGGTCGTCCTCATCGGCATCGGCAGCGAGGTCAACATGGCCGAGCTGAAGGCGATCACCGACATCACCGGCGGCGGGCCCTTCGTCACCGAGGACCCGAACAGCATCGGCTCGATCTTCCTGAAGGCGATCGCGCTGCGGAAGTCCGGTACCTGAGACCGGGAACGGAGTGGCGAGCCCGTCGTGGGTGCGGATCCCACGACGGGCTCGATCCGAGCAACGCTCGGATTTGGCAAACTGACGGCAATACGTCGGAAGCAATCGGTACGCATAGTTGTCGATGCAGGATGTGGTACTGCTCCGGCACGGCCGCTCACCTGTGAGCCGGGCCGGTGGACCGGGGCGGTCCGCGATCGATGTGGGGAGGTCCGGTGACGTCGTCGACGCTGTTGACCCCCACCAGGACGTCGGGTCCCGGCGACCCGCCGGCCGGTCGGCTGTCCCGCTCGGACGAGCGGACCTACGTCCGGTCCCTGGTGGTGCTGGACACCGCCGTGCTGGTCCTCGCCGTGCTCGTCGGTTACCTCGCCCGCTTCGGCCGTACCGACGATCCGACCGGCTCCGACATCCCGTACGTCATCGTGGCCCCCGGCCTGGTGCTGGTGTGGCTGATCTCGCTCAAGGCGCTGGGCTGCTACGACGACCAGGTGCTCGGCTACGGCGCCGACGAGTACCGGCGGGTCTACTCGGCCGGCCTGCGTCTCGCCGGCGGCGTCGCGATCGCCGGCTACATCTTCGACATGGGTGTCTCCCGGGGCTTCCTGGCCATCTCCTTCGCCGTCGGCACGGTCGGCCTGGAGGTGGCACGGTTCGCGGCGCGCAAGCGGCTGCACCGGGCCCGCTCCCGGGGCGCCGGCTGGTCGCGCAAGGTGCTGGTGGTCGGCGACACCGCGCACGTGCTGGAGCTGGTGCACACGCTGCGCCGCGAGCCGTACGCCGGCTACCAGGTGGTCGGTGCATGCATCCCGGACGCGCTGCTCGCGCCGGTGCCGCAGCGGCTGGGTGACGTGCCGGTGGTCGGTTCGTTCCGGGGGATCCCGGAGGCCGCCACGGCGATCGGGGCGGACACGGTGGCGGTCACCGCCTCCGGTGAGCTGACCGCCACCCGGCTGCGCCGGCTCGGCTGGCAGCTGGAGGGCACCGGGGTGGACCTCGTGGTGGCCCCGGCGCTGACCGACGTGGCGGGCCCGCGCATCCACACCCGTCCGGTCGCCGGCCTGCCCCTGATCCACGTGGAGGCACCGGAGTTCCGTGGTGCCCGCAAGCTGGTCAAGGGTTTCGTCGACCGGGCCGCCTCCTCGCTGGCGCTGGCCCTGCTGGCGCCGCTGCTGATGGTGATCGCGCTGGCCATCAAGGTCGACAGCCGGGGGCCGGTGCTGTTCCGGCAGACCCGCGTCGGGCAGGGCGGCCGGGAGTTCGGCGTCTGGAAGTTCCGCACGATGGTCGTCAACGCCGACGCGCTGCTGGCCGAGCTGTCCGCCCGCAACGAGACCGACGGCCTCATGTTCAAGATGCGCGACGACCCTCGGGTGACGCGGGTGGGCCGGCTGCTGCGCAAGTGGTCGCTGGACGAGCTGCCGCAGCTGGTCAACGTCGTGTGCGGGCAGATGAGCCTGGTGGGCCCGCGACCGCCGCTGCCGTCCGAGGTCGCCCGCTACGACGGCGACGTCGCCCGCCGACTGCTGGTCAAGCCCGGCATGACCGGCCTCTGGCAGGTCAGCGGCCGGTCGGACCTGAGCTGGGAGGACGGCATCCGGCTGGACCTCTACTACGTGGAGAACTGGTCCCTCGCCGCCGACCTCACCATCCTCTGGAAGACCTTCGGCGCGGTGCTCAACAGCCGCGGGGCGTACTGACCACAGCGGGAGTGGCCCGTGCCGGGGTGGGGGAGGCGGCCGGTCAGGGCTGCGGACCGGTCCAGTCCAGGCAGACCACCACCGCGTCGTCGACCAGGTCACCGGCGACGAAGGCGCGCAGGTCGCCGAGGAGTGAGCGCACCGCCTCCAACGGCTCCATCGGGCCGGTGCGGCGCAGGAAACGCTCCAGCGCCGTCTCGCCGTACCGGACGTCCTGGCCCGTCGCGTCGATGACCCCGTCGCTGACCACGAAGAGCCGGTCGTTCCGGTGCAGCGCGAACTGCTGCTCCCGGTAGTCGGTCGCCTCGAACATGCCGAGCGGGAACTGCGCCTCCAGCGGCAACTCCCGGACGTCACCGTCGCGCAGCATCATCAGTCGGGGGGACCCGGCGTCCACCGCGGTCATCATCCCGCTGCGCAGGTCCAGCTCCAGCAGCAGCGCCGAGATGTGCTGGCCGCCCCGGTGCAGGTCGTAGACCGCCTGATCGGCCAGCGCCGCCTGGTCGGCGAGGCTGAGACCCGCGCGCCGGGCGTTGCGCAGGGCGTGCGTGGCCAGCGCGGTGAGCATGGAGGCGGCCACTCCCTCGCCCATGCCGTTGATCGTCGCCAGCCACACCCGGTCGCCGTCGTCGGACCAGTCGAAGCTGTCGCCGCGCACCGCGTACGCCGGCTCCAGCTGGCCCGCCAGGCTGAACGACGGGCGGACCCGGCTGCGCCCGGGGAGCATCTCCCACTGCATCTCGGCGGCGAGGGTCAGCCGGCGGGTACGCCGGGCGGCCCGGTAGACGTCGGTGCCGGCGGTGGCCGCCTCGATCTCGTGTGCCAGGGCGGTGGCGATCTCCGCCAGCTCACCGATCACCGCCTCGTCGTCCGGCACCGGCCCGACGCGGAGCACGCCGCGCCGTTCCCCGCGCACCGACACCGGGAGGTACACGTCCGCGTCGGCGACGATCGGCGTCTGGTGGTCGAAACACCGCCACGCCGGGTGCCCCGGGCCGCTGACCGGGTCGCCCTCACCCAGCGGCAGCAGCACCGACAACCGGTAGTCGACCTGGAGCAGTTCCACCCGCTCGGCCCGGTACGACGTCGTCAGGATCGAGGAGATCCGATCGAGCAGGAGGTCGGCCGGCGCCTCGTTGAGCACTCGTCGTGCCCAGTTGACCGGTTCACTCATACCTGCTCCTTGATCACAAGCCCAGCGTTCGCTGAATTCGGAGTACTCTCGGGCACACCATGGCGGAAGTACACGGTCCACCGGGACCCCAGACGAGTATGGCTGCTGAGCTCGACGCCGCGGCGGGTGCCCTCGTGGCCGTCTGGGAGGCGGCGCGCGAGAGCACGACCAGCCGCGTCTCCGGCGCCCAACTACGGGTGATCATGGTCGTGGAGCAGCACGACGGGATCAACCTGCGCCGGCTCGCCAACCGGCTGGGCATGCTCCTCTCCTCCGCCAGCCGGCTCTGCGACCGCCTGGTGGCCGCCGGCATGCTGGAGCGTGAGCCCGGCCGGCTCGACCGCCGGGAGATCTCGCTGCACCTCACCGGGGAGTCCCGCCAGCTCCTCGCCGAGTTGCGGCACCACCGCAGACAGCAGCTCGCCGCGATCCTCGCGGACATGTCGCCGGAGGGCGTCCAGGCGCTGCTGACGGGTCTGTGCGAGTTCGACGACGCGGCGCGCCGCCAGGACGCCGCGCTGACGTACGTCGAGCCGTGGACGGCCGACGGCGCCGGCGGCCCGGAGCGGACGATCGCGGGCCCGGAGTGGCGGGCCGACGAGCCGCCGGCGGTCAGGACGGCCTGAGTCCGGCCCCGTCCGCGCCGGTGGAACCCCGTGACGCGCGTCCGCGCCGTCGGTCCGGGCTCCGGTCACGCCGGCCCCGTCGGGCAGATGGCGAGCATCGCGATGTCGTCGTGGCCCTGCCCGTCCAGCCACTCGTCGACGAGTTGCAGGAGCCGGTCGACCAGCGCCGCCGGGGGCAGCCCGGCGGCCGAGGCCAGCGCCCGGTGCAGCCGCCGCTCGCCGAACATCTCCATCTCGCGCGGCCCACCCCGGGCCTCGGTCACCCCGTCGGTGTACGCGAGCAGCAGCTCGCCCGGTGCGAGCCGGACGTCGGCCTGGGCGAATCGGGCGGAGGTCAGCGCACCGACCGGCATCCCACCCACCGCGACCGGGCTGACCGTGCCGTCGTGGCGGACGACCAACGGGGACGGGTGCCCGCCGCCGGCGATCCGGGCCCGTACGGCGCCGTCGGCCTCGCGTTCCAGGCTGCCCAGCAGGAGGGTGGTGAACTGGCTGCGGCGCACCGCGTCCGGGGTGTCGAAGAGCGCGCGGTTGAGCAGCCGCACCAGTTCCAGCGGCCGTTGCTCGACCAGCCGCAACGTCTGGAGGGACTGGCGGACCCGGCCGGTGAGCACGGCCGCGCCGACGCCCTTGCCGCAGACGTCGCCGAGGGCGAACATCGCGCCCCTCGCGGTCGGGAAGACGTCGTAGAAGTCCCCACCGATGCGCAGGCTGTCCCCGGCGGCGCGGTAGCCCCCGGCCAGGGCCACGCCCGTCACGGCGGGCAGTTCGGGCGGGAGCAGGCTGTTCTGCAGTACGCGGGCGAGGTGTGCCTGTTCGCCGTACAGCTCGGCGGTGCCGAGGGCGGCCCCGGCGCGGGCGGCGAACTCCCGGGCCAGCTCGGTGTCGCGCTCGTCGAAACCGGCACGTCCGGCGGTGCGGACCAGCACCAGGGCGCCGGCCGGGCGTCCCGCGCTGAGCATCGGGCTGACCAGCACCGTGCCGGGGCGCCCGAAGCCCTCGGGGAGCAGCGCTGCCAGGTCGGCGAGCTGCGCGTCCAGCCAGGGGCTGGGGTCCGTGACGTCGCCGTCGAGCGCCTCGGCCAGCCCCGGCACCGTATCGGTGAGGGTCGCCGGGGCGACTCCGGTGACCGGTGCCGGGTCACCCTGGGCGTACCGCACCCAGTGCGGCGGGTCCTCGGCCGGCGAGGGCGCGCGGTGCACCACCACGGCCAGGTCGGCGAGGTAGGGGACACCGAGCGTGGCCGTCGTACGCAGGGTCTGCTCGCGGTGCAGGGACATCCCGAGGCGGCTGCCGGCCTCAGCGAGGAACGCGGTGCGGGCACGCTCGGCAAGCAGGGAGTCGGTGCGGGCGCGCTCCTCGGTGACGTCCCGCAGGTACCAGGCGTACCGGCCGTCGGCGAGGTCACGCCGGACCCCGCGCAGCCGCCGGCCGCAGTGGTCGGTCTCGAAGCCCTCCGCGCCGTCGCGAACCGCGTCGGCGAGTGCGGGGAGTGTGCAGCCGACCAGGGCGGTGCCCGGGACGACCTCCGGCAGGAGCGCGCTCGCCATCGCGTTGACCAGGGTCACCGTCCCGCCGGCGTCGGTCGTCACCACGGCCTCGGCGAGGCCGTCCAGCAGTTCGCGGACGAGCCGGGAGTCCGCCGGCAGCGGGGTGGCAGGCGTTCGCCGGGAACTGGACCGGACGGCCCGCCCGCCGCCGCTGACCGGCCCGGTGACACCGTCGCGTGGGGTGGTGGTCACCGCCGGTCGCCGGGCGCGTCGGCCTGTCGACCTCTGCGCATGCTGGTCGTGCACTCCTCGGGTCGGTGGTGATTGCCTCCGAGCAAGGGTACCGAGACACCCGGCCGGTCGCCCACGAGGAAGAGGCGGCTCAGCGGAAGAGGCTGCTCAGCGGGGGTGGGCCAGCCAGCCGGCGGGTCGGGCGAGGATCCGGCGGACCACCGAGCCGGCAGCGCCGACCACCGCGGCCTCGGAGCCGAGCACGGCCGGCCGGACGGTGACCGGTGACCAGGCGGCGGTGAGGACGCGGCGGGAGATCTCCGCGAGCACCGGTGGCCGGAGCCAGGGGGTCAGTCGGGCGTATCCGCCGCCGAGGACCACGGTGTCGAGGTCCAGCAGGTTCACCACGCCGGCGACGGCCACCCCGAGGGCCGTGCCGGCCTCGGCCAGCGCGTGCAGCGTGGCCGGGTCGCCGGCCCCGGCCAGCTCGGTGAGCCGGGCCGAGGCGGTGTCCGCCGGCAGGTCCGCGCCGGCCAGCCCGGCGGCGGCGAGGACGGCCTCCTGCCCGGCGTACCGCTCCAGGCAGCCCCGCCCGCCGCACCGGCAGGGGTGGCCCTCGGGGTCGACCGGGATGTGACCGATCTCGCCGCTCCAGCCGCGGGCGCCACGGAAGAGTGTGCCGTCGAGCATGATGCCGGCGCCGATGCCGACCTCGCCGGAGATGTGCAGGAAGCTGGTCGGCCCGGCCGGACCGGCGTGCAGCTCACCGAGGGCGGCCAGGTTGGCCTCGTTGTCGACCACCAGCGGCGGTACGCCCTCGACCCGGTCGGTCAGCGGCGGGTGCCCGGCGAGCAGGGCCGGCACGTCCACGTCCCGCCAGCCGAGGTTCGGGGCGAGGCGGACCAGCCCGGCGTCGTCCACCAGGCCGGGCACCGCCAGCGCCGCCCCGGCCAGGGTGAGGCCCTGCTCGGCGGCGTCGGCGCGGGCCGCGGCGGCCAGTTCGGCCAGTCGGGCGAGGGCGCCGGCGGGGGAGAGGGGGCGCAGGTCGGCGCGGTGCACCGTGTGGTGCCGGACCCGGCCGGCGAGGTCCACGACGCAGGCGGCGAGGTAGTCGACGTTCGCCTCCAGGCCCAGGCCGGCCGGGCCGTCGCCGGCCGGCACCAGGCCCCGGGCGGGTCGGCCGGCTCCGTTGCGGGGCGTCGGGTCCGCCTCGCTCACCAGCCGGCCGGCGAGCAGGTCCTCCACGACGGCGGAGACGGTGGCCCGGGTCAGGCCGGTCTCGGCGGCCAGGTCGGCGCGGGACGGCGGCCGGTCGGCGGCGGCGATCCGGCCGAGCACCAGGGCGAGGTTGAGTTCGCGCAGGCTGGCCTGCCGCACCGCGCCGGCGGGGGAGTCGGGTCGGCTCACCCCTTGACACTGTCACACGCCGGTCAAATAATTCAACCACTGAACAAATAGCGGACGACACCCCGGAGGTCTGCCATGGCACCCCGTCCCACCCCCGCCGACAAGTTCTCCTTCGGTCTCTGGACGGTGGGCTGGCAGGCCCGCGATCCCTTCGGCGACGCCACCCGGCCGGAGCTGGACGCGGTCGAGGCGGTGCACCGGCTCGCCGAGCTCGGCGCGTACGGGATCACGTTCCACGACGACGACCTGATCCCGTTCGGTGCCGACGCCGCCACCCGTGACCAGCACATCGCCCGGTTCCGCAAGGCCCTCGACGAGACCGGCCTGGTGGTGCCGATGGTCACCACCAACCTCTTCACCCACCCGGTCTTCAAGGACGGCGGCTTCACCAGCAACGACCGCGACGTACGGCGGTACGCGCTGCGCAAGGTGCTGCGCAACGTCGACCTCGCCGCCGAGCTGGGTGCCCGCACCTTCGTCATGTGGGGCGGCCGGGAGGGCTCCGAGTACGACGTCGCCAAGGACGTGCAGGCGGCGCTGGACCGCTACCGGGAGGGCGTCGACCTGCTCTGCCAGTACGTCGTCGACCGCGGCTACGACCTGCGCTTCGCCCTGGAGCCCAAGCCGAACGAGCCGCGCGGCGACATCCTGCTGCCGACCGTCGGGCACGCGCTGGCGTTCATCTCCACCCTGGCCCACCCGGAGCTGGTCGGCCTCAACCCGGAGGTCGGCCACGAGCAGATGGCCGGGCTCAACTTCGCCCACGGCATCGCCCAGGCGCTCTGGCAGGGCAAGCTGTTCCACATCGACCTCAACGGCCAGCGCGGCATCAAGTACGACCAGGACCTGGTCTTCGGCCACGGTGACCTGCTCAACGCGTTCGCCCTGGTCGACCTGCTGGAGCACGGCGGCCCGGCCGGCGGTCCCGCGTACGAGGGGCCACGCCACTTCGACTACAAGCCCTCCCGCACCGAGGACATGACCGGCGTCTGGGCGTCGGCCGAGGCGAACATGCGCACGTACCTGCTGCTCAAGGAGCGGGCCGCGGCCTTCCGGGCGGACCCGGAGGTGACCGGGGCCCTCGCCGCGAGCCGCGTCGCCGAGCTGGCCACGGCGACCCTCGCCCCCGGGGAGGGCTACGCCGAGCTGCTCGCGGACACCTCCGCGTTCGAGCGGTTCGACGTCGACGCGGCCGCGGCGAAGGGATTCGGCTTCGTCCGGCTCAACCAGCTCGCCGTCGAGCACCTGCTCGGCGCCCGCTGAGGGGCCGGCCGTGCCGCTCGTCGCCGGGGTCGACTCGTCGACGCAGTCCTGCAAGGTCGTCGTCCGCGACGCGGAGACCGGTGCCCTGGTCCGGGAGGGCCGGGCACCGCACCCGGACGGCACCGAGGTCGCTCCGGAGGCCTGGTGGGCCGCCCTGCGGGCCGCCGTGGACGCCGCGGGCGGCCTGGCCGACGTGGCCGCCGTCTCCGTGGCCGGGCAGCAGCACGGCATGGTCTGTCTGGACGGGACCGGCGCGGTGGTCCGCCCGGCGCTGCTGTGGAACGACACGCGGTCGGCGGGTGCCGCCGCGGACCTGATCGCGGAGGCGGGCGGTGACGAGACCGGCCGGCGCTTCTGGGCGGACGCGGTGGGCTCCGTGCCGGTGGCCAGCTTCACCGTCACCAAGCTCCGCTGGTTGGCCCGGCAGGAGCCGGCGAACGCCGCCCGGGTGGCGGCCGTCTGTCTGCCGCACGACTGGCTGACCTGGCGGCTGGCGGGCGCTACCGGCCTGGACGCGCTGCGTACCGACCGCAGCGACGCCAGCGGCACCGGCTACTGGTCCCCGGCAACCGGCGAGTACCGGCTTGACCTGCTGGAACGGGCGCTCGGCCGGGTCGTGACCGTGCCCCGGGTGCTCGGTCCGGCCGAGGTCGCCGGCCAGCTCGACCCGTCCGCGCTCGGCGGTCCCGCCGCAGTGGCCCGGCTCGGCCCGGGGGCGGGCGACAACGCCGCCGCCGCCTTCGGTGTCGGCGCGGGCCCCGGCGACGTGGTCGTCTCCATCGGCACCTCCGGCACCGTGTTCAGCGTCGCGGACGCCCCGGCGGCGGACCCGGAGGGCATCGTGGCCGGCTTCGCCGACCTCACCGGCCGCTTCCTGCCGCTGGTCTGCACGCTCAATGCCGCTCGGGTGCTCGACGCCGCCGCGAGGCTGCTCGGCGTCAGCCTCGACGAGCTTGCCGACCTGGCGCTCGCCGCACCGCCCGGCGCGGACGGCCTGGTCCTGGTGCCGTACCTGGAAGGGGAGCGGACCCCGAACCGGCCGGACGCCACCGGCGCGGTGCACGGGCTGACGCTGCGCACCTCGACCCCCGCGCACCTGGCCCGGGCCGCCGTGGAGGGGATGCTCTGCGCGCTGGCCGACGGCCTCGACGCGCTCACCGCCCAGGGCGCGACGGTGCGGCGGGTGATCCTGGTCGGCGGCGGCGCCCGCTCCGCGGCGGTGCGCCGGATCGCTCCGCAGGTCTTCGGCTGCCCGGTGGTCGTCCCGCCACCCGGCGAGTACGTCGCCGACGGCGCCGCCCGCCAGGCCGCCTGGGTCGCCCTGGGCGGCGCGGCGCCACCGCACTGGCCCCTCGCCGGCACCGAGACGTACGGGGCGGAGCCCGTCCGCGCCATCCGCGAGCGGTACGCGAGCGCCCGTAACCACATTATTGATCGATAAACCTTCGTTACCTTTTCGCAACAACTACTTACGGTCGCCTCCGTCACGGCCTTCCGGGCTCCGCCCTGGCGTTCCGTGCAGCTCGGGTGCGTCGACCGGCCGGACCTGCCGTGGCCGGATCGAGTGCTCGATCACTTGCCGTAGCCACCCGTTGGTGCTGTCCACACAGGACGGCAGAACGGGGCGGTGGCGTGACTGTCGATCCAATACCGTCTGGGCACCCAACGGAAGGGGTCGATGTGAAGCGTCAGGCCGTAACCAAGCTGCGGGCCGCTCTTGCGTCCCTCGTCATGCTCGTCGGATCGCTCGTCGTGGTCGGTGCCGTCTCGGCGCCGGCTCAGGCGGCCTGCTTCGAGACGGGATATGACATGAACGTCAACATCTACATCGGTGGAGTCAGGCGCGGGGTGGAGAGCACCCGGTCGACGGAGACCTGCAACCGCAACGGCGTCTACTACGGCAAGATCGCGGACACCTACACGGACGGCTCGTGCCTGTCGATCCAGTTCTTCGACCCCGAGACCGTCTTCGTGGGTACGCAGGGCACGAGCTGCGACTCCGCCGGCTACAACTTCACCTTCTGGGACCAGACCGGCGACACCGAAGCCTGGTTCCGGGGCCGGTTGACGGCGTTCGGGACGGTCAGCAACAAGCAGGGATTCGGAGCCTACTGACCGCTTCCGCCTGTGGTCGGGCCGGCCCCATGTGGCCCGGCCCCAGGCGCACGAGTAGACGAGGATCGACATGCGGGTGACGAAGTGGGCAGCCATCTCCCTGGCTGCCGTCCTGTTGGCCGGGTGCTCGAACGACGGCTCCGGTGACCCGTCTCCGTCCCCCCGCGTGGAGGAGATGATGGCTCAGGTGCTTGAGCGGGGAGACGCCGGCCGGGACGAGGTGCTCGCCTACTGGAGCCAGGTGAACGAGTCCCTCACCGGTTGCATGAAGGCCGAGGGCTACGACTACGTCGCCTATGTGGACCAGTCCGCGGTGGATCGCCGGACATCACTCGGCCTGAGCCGGGAGCAGTTCGTCCAACGGTACGGCTACGGGCTGACGACGCTGATCGACTACGTCCCACCGGGCACCCGTCGTACCGACCCGAACCTGGAGACGCTTCGGTCGATGCCGCCGGATCGGGCTCGCGGGTGGCACCGGCGACTCGCGAGCTGCCGAAAGGACGCCGACAAGCGGTTCGGACCGGCTCCCAACGTCGCGAACCTGACGCTGTCGCCGGAGGAGTCCGGGCGTAGTGACAAGATCTACTCGGCGGTGGATGCCGATCCACGGATGGTGAACGCCCTCGCCGCCCGCCGCAGCTGTCTGGAGAACAAGGGCTTCGACAGCCGGGACAGTGGGTCGCTGGTGCTCTCCAAGGCGGCCGATCGTTTCCGGGAGGACTTCGAACGCGCCGTCGACGAGGCCGACAAGGAGGGGCGGGACAGCTCCGCGCTCCGGCTCGCCGACGTGTTCACCGCAGCCGAGTTGACTGAGCTGGAGCGGCTGCAGCAGCGGGAGGTCGCGGAGGCTCGGCAGACGGAGCCCTGCCAGTGGCCGTACGACGACCTGTACAAGCAGATCTACAAGGAGTACCTCGACAAGGCGCTGGCCGGTGAGCTGTGACCGGGCCGCACATCAGGTGGCGGCGACGGGGCTGGCGTCTGCCGCGGCCCGGGAGAGTCGTCTCCCGACGTCCCGGCCCGCTGACGACCCTGGTCGCCGTCGCCGTACTGGCGGCCGCGGTGGGTTGGTGGGCCGGCCGCTCCATCCAGTCCCCGGCGGAGGCGGCCCGGCACGCCGCCGCTCCGGCGGCCGGCGCGGTCACCGTGCCGGTCGAACGGCGGGAGATCGCTACGGCCGTGGTCGTCCGCGGCGCGATGGGCTTCGCGGAGCCACAGGCCCTGACCGTCGATGCCGACCTGGGGGACGGCGAGGTCGGCAAGCTGGTGGTGACCGGGAGAGTCCCCAGGCCCGGGGCCATGCTGGACGAGGGCGACGTCGCGTTGCAGGTGTCGGGGCGTCCGGTGATCGTGTTGAACGGCGTCATCCCGATGTACCGTGCCCTGAGTCCGGGCAGCACCGGTCCTGACGTACGCCAGTTGGAGGGTGCCCTGGTGCGTCTCGGCCACTTCAGCGGGGTTCCGGACGACACGTACGACTCACGGACGTCGGCGGCGGTGGAACGACTCTACCGGGCGGTGGGCTACGCGCCCGTCGGGCCGTCCGTGGAGCAGGAGCAGCAGCTCTCCGCGGGCCGGGAGCGGGTCAGCGCGGCCGGCACGGACCTTGACCGGGCCCGTGCCGCGTTGGCCGCCGTGCGCAGGGGCCCTTCTGACGAGCAGCTCTCGGTGGCGCGGGCACAGGTGCGCAGCGCCGGGGCCGCCCACGACGCCGCCGTGCAGGAACGGGACGCCGCGATCGCCGCGGGAGCTCCGGCCGCGACGATCAGCCGCCTGACCGCCGAGGTGGAGGCGGCGCTGGTCGCTGTGGAGGTGGCCCGCGCCGACCTGGCGGAGCTGACCGCCGGTGCGGACGTCCGGGCCGCAGAGGCGGCCGTCACCGTGGCCGCCAAGCGACTCACGGAGGCTCGTGTCGCCCTGGGTCGCCTCCGCGACGCGGTCGGGGTTCGGCTCCCGCGGGGCGAAGTGGCGTTCGTTTCAGCGTTGCCGCGCCGAGTGGACCGGGTGGACACAGCGCTCGGGCGGGAGGTGAACGGCAAGGTGCTGAGCCTGACCGCAGCGGCGCTGGAGGTGACCACCTCGGTGTCGGCGGAGGAGCACGGGCTGCTCAAGGTGGGGCAGCGGGCCCAGCTGGACGAGGGCGACGGGGTGACCACCGTCTCCGGCGAGGTCTCCCACGTTGCCGACAAGCCCGGGACGGGCGGTGCCGTCGAGGGCCAGTACGAGGTACGCCTGCAACCCCTCGGTACGGTGCCGGCCGAGTTGCACGGGCGTGACCTCCGCATCCGGATTCCCATCTCCAGCACCGAGGGCGCGGTGCTCGCCGTGCCGCTCGCCGCGCTGATCACCGACGCCTCCGGTGCCGCGCGGGTACGTGTCGTGGATGCCGGTGGTGGACGGGACGTGCCGGTGGTCGTGGGGCTGTCGTCGGGGGGCTTCGCCGAGGTGCGTGCCGCGGAGGCCGCGCTTGCCGAGGGAGATCTGGTCGTTGTCGGCGAGCGGTCGTGACGCCGCTGGTCGAGCTGCGGGGGATAAGCCGTGTCTACCCCGCCGTGCGGCCGGTGACCGCGTTGCGCCCGACGGACCTCGTCGTCCGGCCCGGCGACTGGCTGGCGATCACCGGTCGGTCCGGGTCTGGCAAGTCGACGCTGCTGCAGATCCTCGGCCTGCTCGATCGTCCGACATCGGGTTCGTATCTGCTGGACGGTGACGACGTCGCGGACCTGTCCGATCGGGACCGCACGAGGCTGCGTGCCTCCCGGATCGGCTTCGTGTTTCAGAGCTTCCACCTGATGGCCCACCGTTCCGCCCTGGAGAACGTCATGGTCGCTCTGCTGTACCACGGCTGTCCCAGGCGGACCCGGCCGGAGCGCGCAGCCGAGGCGTTGGAGCGGGTGGGCCTGGCCGACCGGGCGCTCGCACTGCCCACCACGATGTCCGGCGGCGAGCGGCAGCGGGTCGCGGTCGCCCGCGCACTCTCCATCCGGCCGGGTCTGCTGCTCGCGGACGAGCCGACCGGGAACCTCGACTCGCAGACCGCGGAGGAGGTGCTGTCGCTCTTCGCCCGGCTCAACGGCGAAGGGCAGACGGTGTTGATGGTGACGCACGACCGGGACGTGGCAGCTCGGGCGGGTCGCCGCCTGGACATCGTGGACGGAGTGGTCAGCGAGGTGACCCACCGTGCGTGACCTCGTTGCCGAGGCACTGGCCGGTATCACCGCGCGGGTGCAGCGCACGATGCTCACCGCGCTGGGCGTCGTGGTCGGTATCGCGGCCCTGGTCGCCACCCTGGGCCTCGCCGCCACCGCTGGCGCCCGGATCGTGTCGCACTTCGACGAGCTCGCCGCCACCTCGGTGACCGTCCTCCCGGCCCAGGGCGGCGGTCCACAGCGGTCCGACAGCGCCCTCCCGTGGGACGCGGCGCAGCGCGTGGGCCGGCTCAACGGTGTGGTCGCCGCCGGCACGATGAGTACGCTCGACCTGCCCGGCACGCCGGTTCGGGCGACCGCCGTGGTGGATCCGCTCTCGAACGACGACGCGCGGCCGCCCCTTGTCGCCGCCTCCCCGGGGCTCCTTGAGGCTGTCCGCGGATCGTTGACCTCGGGCCGCTGGTACGACCAGGGGCACGACGACCGGCGAGACGCGGTCGTCGTGCTCGGTGGCCGGCTGGCGTCACGCCTGCACCTGGCGGACGTGAGTCAGGCGCCGGCCGTGTTCGTCGATGGTCGGGCCTTCACGGTCATCGGCGTGCTCGGCACCGCAGTGGGCTCACCGAGCCTCCTGGAGGCGGTGATCATGCCGGACGGCGTGGCCCGCGGCCGCTTCGGGCTCACCGCGCCGCTGTCCCTGATGGTGCAGACCCGAGTCGGCGCGGCCGAGCTCGTCGCGTCCCAGGCGCCGCTCGCGCTGGCGCCGCAGCAACCCGATGCACTGACGGTGCAGCGACCGGCGGAACCTGTGGCGACCAGAGCGAAGATCGCCGCCGACACGCAGGCGCTCCTGCTGACGCTGGCACTGGTCACCCTCGCCATCGGCGCGGTCGGTATCGCGAACACCATGCTGGTCTCGGTGTTGCAGCGGGTCGGGGAGATCGGCCTGCGGCGCAGCCTCGGGGCCACCCGAGCGTCGGTCGCCGTGCTCTTCATGCTTGAGTCGGTGCTCGTGGGGCTCTTCGGCGGAGTCCTCGGGGCGTCCGCCGGCGTACTCATCGTGGTGGGAGTCGGCTACCTCCGGCAGTGGACGCCGGTGATGGAACCGTGGCTGGCACCGGGCGGCGCGCTGCTGGGCGCTCTGGTCGGGGTGCTGGCCGGCATCTATCCGGC
This sequence comes from Micromonospora sp. NPDC049497, assembly GCF_044465805.1. Taxonomy (NCBI): domain Bacteria; kingdom Bacillati; phylum Actinomycetota; class Actinomycetes; order Micromonosporales; family Micromonosporaceae; genus Micromonospora; species Micromonospora sp. NPDC049497. Next base: position 587,217 of record NZ_JBITMC010000001.1, read on the forward strand.
CTGGCGGGCGTCCCGGGTGGAGCCGGTCGCGGCACTCCGCACCGACGGCTGATCAGCGGACATGGTCACCCCGTCGTGATCTGTTCCTGATTGGCTGGGTGACATGACCTTGGTGAGGGGCGCGACGTCGCGGTCGTGGGGTGGCGGCGCGGGGCACCGGCTCTACAGCGTGGTGGTCTTCGTGCTGCTCGCTTCGCTGGACAACGTGGCGATCGGCCTGGTGCCACCCCTCTACGGGCCGATCGCCGACACGTTCGACGTCCCGCAGCGCCTGCTCGGCCTGGTCACCGCCGTCAGCTTCCTGGTCAGCGCGGTCGCCGCGGTCGGCTGGGCGTACGTCGGCGACCGGACGAACCGCAAGCCGCTGCTGATGGTCGGCACGGTGATCTGGGCGGTCGGCACCGGGGGGAGCGCGGTAGCGACCGCCTATCCGGCGTTCCTCGCCGCCCAACTGGTAGCGGCGGTCGGGCTCGGCGCGGTCGGCTCGGTCGGGTTCTCCGTGGTGACCGACCTGATCTCGCCCCGCCGCCGGGGCCTCGTCATGAGCTTCTGGGGCCTGTCCCAGGGCGTCGGCACGCTGGCCGGGACGCTGGTCGGCGGGCTGCTCGGCGCCGCCGACTGGCGGCGGCCCTTCCTGCTGCTGACCGTCGTCGGGCTGGCCGCCACCGTCGCGTACCTGTTCACCTTCGACATCCGGCGGGGCGAGAGCGAACCGGAGCTGGCCGACGTGCTGGCCGGCGGCGCCGAGTACGACTACCGGATCACCCGGGCCGACCTGCCGCGGATCCTCGGCCGGCGGACGAACCGGTGGCTGATCCTCCAGGGCCTCACCGCGCAGGCCGCCTTCGGCTCGCTGGTGTGGTTGCCGGTCCTGTTCGCGGAGCGGGCGAAGGACCAGGGGTACTCGCCGGCCACAGCCGTGGTGGTGGGGAGCGTCTTCGCCACCCTGTTCCAGCTGGGCGGGGTCTTCTCGATCTTCGGCGGGTTGGCCGGGGACGCGCTGCAACGGCGTACGCCCTCGGGCCGGGCCCGGGTCGCGGCGGTCGGGGTCCTCGCGGCGTTGCCGTTCTACCTGGTGTTGTTCTTCGTGCCGATCCGCATCGACGTGCCCGACGGCGGCGGCTCCGGGGCGGTGGTCGCGGCGGTGCTGGCCAGCGTGGTCAGCGAGCCGACGGTCGGGCTGAGCCTGCTGACCGCCGTGGTGGCGCTGGCGCTGACCTCGGCCAACTCGCCGAACTGGTTCGCGCTCATCGCCGACGTCAACCCGCCGGAGCACCGGGGCACCGTCTACAGCCTCGGCAACCTGGTCAACGGTGTCGGCCGGGCGGCCGGCAACGGTCTGGTCGGCGTGGCCTTCCACGGCCTGCGGGCGGCCTTCCCGCCGCCGTTGAACTACGCGGTCGGCCTGGCCGCCTTTCAGCTCTTCTTCATCCCCACCGGGATCATGTACTGGCTGGCGTCGCGCAGTTCGCCCGACGACATCGCCGCCGTCCACGAGGTGCTCCAGGCCCGCGCCGAGAAGCTTTAGGAGGCGTTTCATAAGAACTGGCCGGACCGCCGCCTGGACTCCGCCTCGGCTCGACCGCCCTTATGAAACGCGCCCTGGGGGAGGACCGCCCGCGGGGCTGCCCTCCCCCTGATCCGTCAGGCGGACCGCACCCAGACCGTCACGTCGGTCGGGACCCGGCCGTCGGCGTCCAGCGGGCCGCTCGCGGCCACCAGCTCGCCCGCCGGCGGCGGTACGGCGGCGGCGCCGAAGTTGGTCAGCACGGTCAGGCCGGCGTTGTCGAACGCCAGCACCTCGTCGCCGGACTCGCGCCACCGCAGGGTGCCCCGGCCGAGCCCGTGCTCGCGGCGCAGCCGCAGCGCGGTCCGGTACAGCTCGTACGTCGAGCCGGGGACGTCACGCTGCCGGTCCAGCGCGTACTCCGCCCACATCGGCGGCTGCGGCAGCCAGCTCGCGTCGGTCGGTCCGAACCCGTACGACGGCGCGTCGGCCTCCCACGGGATCGGCACCCGGCAGCCGTCCCGGCCGCGCTGGGTGTGCCCGCTGCGCAGCCAGGTCGGGTCCTGCCGGGCCTCGTCGGGCATCGTGGTGTGCTCGGGAAGCCCCAGCTCCTCGCCCTGGTAGAGGTACGCCGAGCCGGGCAGGGCGAGCATCAGCAGCGAGGCCGCCCGGGCCCGGCGCAGCCCGAGCGCGGCGTCCGGCTGCGGGTCGCCGATGCCGATGCCGTTCGGCCGGCCGCCGCTGGTGTCCAGGCCCAGCCGGGAGGCGTGCCGCACCACGTCGTGGTTGGAGAGCACCCAGGTGGTCGGGGCGCCGACGGCGTCGGTGGCCTCCAGCGAGCGGGTCACCACCGCGTACTGGGCCGGCGCCGTCCAGGAGGCGAGCAGGTACTCGAAGTTGAACGCCTGGTGCATCTCGTCCGGCCGCACGTACCGGACCAGCCGCTCGGCCGGCTCGACCCACGCCTCGGCGACCAGAACGCGCTCGCCCGGGTAGCTGTCCAGCAGGGCCCGCCACTCCCGGTAGATGTCGTGCACGCCGTCCTGGTCCCACATCGGCGGGCGGGGCTTGTCGACCTCCTGCCCGGAGAGGATCTCCTGCGGCTCCTCCCAGTCGGCCAGGTCGGCCTGCTTGATCAGGCCGTGGGCCACGTCCACACGGAAGCCGTCGACGCCCCGGTCCAGCCAGAACCGGAGCACGTCCAGGAACTCCGCCCGTACCTCCGGGTTGTCCCAGTTGAGGTCGGGCTGTCCGGTGTCGAACAGGTGCAGGTACCACTGGCCGGGCCGCCCGTCGGCCTCGGTGACCCGGGTCCAGGCGGGGCCGCCGAAGACGCTCTGCCAGTCGTTCGGCGGCTGCGCGCCGTCCGGACCCTTGCCGTCGCGGAAGACGTACCGGTCGCGCTCGGGGCTGCCCGGTGCGGCCGGCAGCGCCGCCCGGAACCACCGGTGCGCCGACGAGGTGTGGTTGGGCACCAGGTCGACGATGACCTTCAGGCCACGTGCGCGGGCCTCGGCGATCATCTTGTCCGCGTCGGCGAGGGTGCCGAAGAGCGGGTCGACGTCCCGGTAGTCGGCCACGTCGTACCCGGCGTCGGCCTGCGGTGACGGGTAGAACGGCGAGAGCCAGACCGCGTCCACGCCCAGCTCGGCGAGGTGGTCGAGGCGCGCGGTGATCCCCGGCAGGTCGCCGATCCCGTCGCCGTCGGAGTCGGCGAACGAGCGCGGGTAGATCTGGTAGATGACGGCCTCGGTCCACCAGCCGGTGGCCGCGTCGGCGGACGTGTCCTGGTGCGTCGGGTTGCTGTTCAGGGCCTTCTCCCGTGTGTCGAGCCGTGCGATGTCGAGGGGCGTGCCCACGGATGGCTGTCGTTCAGTCTGCCCGGGGAGGGGCGGTCGATTCACGGACCACCAGCCGAGTGGGCAGGATCACCGGCGACCCGGGCGGGTCGGCGGGCGGGTCCAGGCTGTGGCCGACCAGCGGGTCCAGCAGGATCCGGGCGGCCAGCAGGCCCTGCGCGGCGGCCGGCTGGGCGATCGTGCTCAGCCCCAGCACGCCGGCGAGGTCGTGGTCGTCGATGCCGATGACGCTGACGTCCTGCGGCACCCGCAGCCCGGCGTCGCGCAGCGCGGTCATCGCCCCCATCGCCATCTCGTCGCAGGCGGCGAAGATCGCCGTGGGTGGGTCCCCCCGGCGCAGCAGCTCCTCGGCGGCCCGGGTACCGCCGTCGATGGTGAACTGCGACTCGACGTCCAGGCTGGGGTCCGGGGTGATGCCGGCGGCCCGCAGCGCCGCCAGGTAGCCGCGTCGGCGGTCCAGGTGGGTGGTGAAGGCCAGTTCGTCGTCGGGGTCGCCGGAGATGTGCGCGATCCGCCGGTGACCGAGGTCGAGCAGGTGCCGGGTGGCGGCCCGCGCGGCCGCCACGTCGTCGACGCGTACGCAGGGCCAGCCCGGCACCGCCGTACCGGAGCTGACCGTCACCCCCGGCAGGTCCAAAGCGGTGAGGGCGGGCAGGTCGGTGCGGTGCAGCGGGGTGGCGACCAGCATGATGCCGTCCACCCGCTTGTGCAGGTTGGCGGTGCTCAGCACCCGCTGCCGGATCTGTTCCCGCCCACCGAGGTTGTAGAGCAGCAGGTCGTAGCCGCTCTGGTAGAGGAACTCCTCGACCGCTTCCACCACCGTCCCGAAGAACCAGCGGGTGATCCGCGGGACCACCACGGCGATCGTGCCGGTCCGGCCGCCGGCCAGCCGCGACGCGCTCGGCGAGACGCGGTAGTCGAGCTGCTCGGCGGCTGCGAGCACGCGGCGGCGGGTGGACGCGGACACCGTCGGCAGGCCACGCAGCGCCCGCGAGACGGTGGCGGTGGAGACGCCGGCCAACCGCGCGACGTCGTCGATCTTTGTCACGGCACCCCCGCTCCGCGCCGAACTCCGCCGCCGCCGGATCCGGCGGCGGCGGAGTTCGGGTCAGCCCTTGACGCTGCCGGCGAGCAGGCCGCGTACGAAGTAGCGCTGGAGGGACAGGAACACGATCAGCGGTACGACCATCGACACGAACGCGCCGGCGGTCAGCCGCTGCCACTCGTTGCCCCGCGTACCGGCCATCTCGGCGAGCCGGACGGTGAGCGGGGCGGTCTCGTCACTGCCCCCCGCGAAGATCAACGCGACCAGCAGGTCGTTCCAGACCCAGAGGAACTGAAAGATGCCGAACGCGGCGAGCGCGGGGACGATCAGGGGCAGGACGATGGTGCGGAAGATCTTCGGGTGGGTGGCGCCGTCGACGCGGGCCGCCTCCATCAGATCCTTGGGCAGTTGCGAGATGAAGTTGTGCAGCAGGAAGACGGCGAACGGGAGCGCAAAGCAGGTGTGCGCGAACCACACCTGCGCGAACTTCTGCGAGCCGTCGAGGTCCCAGGCCGGCAGCAGGGTGACGCCGGCCAGGGTGACACCGGTGGAGAAGAACTTGAGCAGGGGCACCAGCGCCATCTGCAGGGGCACGATCTGCAACGCGAAGATCGCGATGTACATCCAGTCCCGCCCGCGGAAGTTGATCCAGGCCAGCGCGTACGCGGCCAGCGCCGCGAAGGCGAGCGGGAACAGCACCGAGGGGATGGTGATGGCCAGCGAGTTGATGAAGTAGCTGGCGAGCTGCCCGGACGACGACGACCGGCCGAACAGCACCTCCTGGTAGTTCTCCAGGGTGAACTGCGGGTTGGTGAAGAACCTCCACCAGCCGGTGGACTTGATCTCGTCCTCCGGCCTGACCGAGGAGATCAGCAGGCCGAAGGTCGGGATCGTCCAGAGCACCGCGATGACGACCGAGATCAGCGTCGCGGTACGGGTGTTCAGCCGCTTGCGCACCCGGGCGGCCCGACCCGGGGTGGGGTCGACCTTCTGGGTGCCGACGGCGACGGTGGGCGTGGCGGTGGTCATCTCAGCCCTCCCGCTGCTGGCGCAGGTTACGGATCTGGTACAGCACGATGGGCACGACCAGGACGAACAGGAAGACCGCCAGCGCCGAGCCCTGGCCGTTCTCGCCGTACCGGAACGCCTGGTTGTACATCTCGTTGGCGATCACGCTGGTCTCGTAGTTGCCGTTGGTCGCGGTGCGCACGATGTCGAAGACCTTGAGCGTGGCGATCGACAGCGTCACCACCACGACGATGAGCGCCGGGCGGATGCTCGGCATGGTGATCTGCCAGAACATCTGCCAGGGGGTGACCCCGTCCAGGCGGGCGGCCTCGACGATGTCGGCCGGGATCGCCTTGATCGCGGCGGACAGCACCACCATGGCGAAGCCGGCCTGGATCCAGATCATGATGATGATCAGCAGGAACGTGTTGAGCGGTGACTCCTGCAGCCACGACTGTGGCGTGCCGCCCACGCTCACCACGATCTGGTTCAGCAGGCCGATCTGTTGCTCGCCCTCGCCCCGGTAGGCGTAGATGAAGCGCCAGATGATCGTGGCGCCGACCATCGAGATCGCCATCGGCAGGAAGATCAGCGACTTGGCGACCGCCTCGAACCGGGCCCGGTCCACCATGATCGCGTAGAGCAGGCCGAACGCGGTGGCCACCAGCGGCACCAGGATGACCCAGAGGAGGGTGTTGGTCAGCACCCGGACGATCGCGTCCTCGCTGAACATCCACCCGTAGTTGCGCAGGCCGACCCAGTCGGTGCTGGTGCGGTCCATGAAGGACAGCAGCACGGTCCGGATGGCCGGCACCACCAGCCCGACCAGGAGCAGCAGGACGGTGGGCAGCAGGAAGAAGAGCGCGAAGAGCCCCTCCCGCTGCTTCGGCCGCCGGGGGAGCGGTCCGCCGCCCACCGACGCCGCCACCAGCTGCGCCTCCCGGCGCCGGGCGAACCAGGCGGGTACGACGTCGAGCAGGAGGAGCAGGCCCCCCACCACCGCGACGAACGCGACCAGCCCGTACATCAGCATGAGGAGCTTCGGCTGTTCGTCAGCGAAGTCGAAGTTCATCAACCCTCCCTCGGGGGCTCAGGTCGGACGACGGGCCGGTCCGCGGTGCGGACCGGCCCGTCGTCAGGAGATCACTTCGGCCAGCTGCTCTCGATGCCCTGGAGCACCGTCGCCGTGTCCTTGCCGTTGACCCAGTCGACCATGCCCTTCCAGAAGGTTCCGGCGCCGACCGCGGCCGGCATCAGGTCGGAACCGTCGAAGCGGAAGACCGAGCTCTTGTCCTGGAGGATCTGGACGGAGAGCTTGTCGATCGGGTTCGCCACGTTGGCCAGGTCGAGCTTGTTGTTCGCCGACACCCAGTCGCCGATCTTGGCGCGGCTGTTGGCGTGCTCGCCGGAGGCGAGGTAGGTCTGCACCGCCTGCACCTCGGGCCGGTCGGCGAAGGCCGCGACGAACTCGCCGCCGCCCAGCACCGGCTTGCCCTTGGCCGGGTCGATGGCCGGGAAGTAGAACGCGAACACGTCGCCGTCCTCGGCCACCTTGGTGCCCTCGGGCCACTGGTTGGCGTAGAACGACGCCTGCCGGTGCAGTGCGCACTTGCCGGTGGTGATCGGCACGCCGGCCTCCTGGAAGGAGGTGGTGGCGATGCTCTTCACGCCGCCGAAGCCGCCGTTGACGTACTTCTCGTTCTTGAGGATGGTGCCGGCCCGGTCGAGGGCCTCGGCGACCTTCGGGTCGTTGAACGGGATGCCGTGGCTGGTCCACTGGTCGTAGACCTCGGGGGTCTGCGTCCGCAGCATCAGGTCTTCGATCCAGTCGGTGGCCGGCCAGCCGGTGGCGTCACCGGACTCGATGCCGGCGCACCACGGCTTGGTGCCGCTGGCCGCGATGGTGTCGCTGAGCTTGATCAGGTCGTCCCAGGACTGCGGGACGGTCCAGCCCTTCTCCTTGAACGTCTTCGGGGAGTACCAGACGAAGGACTTGACGTTCGAGCCGAGCGGGGCGCCGTAGAAGGTGCCGTTGACGGTGCTGTACTTCAGCCAGTCGGCCGGGTAGTTGGCCTCGGCCATCGCCTTGGTGTCGGCGCTGGCGGCCTTCAGCTTGCCGCCGTCGGCGAAGCGCTTGAGCAGGCCGGGCTGCGGGATGAAGGCGATGTCGGGGGCGTTGCCGCCGTCGACCCGGACCCCGAGCTGCGCCTCGAACTCACCGCTGCCCTCGTGGTCGATCTCGATGCCGGTGCACTTGGAGAACTGCTCCCACGACTGCTCCAGCCGGTCGGCCTCGATCTCGCGAATGGACGAGTAGATCGAGACCTTCTTGCCGTCGTGACCCTCGTACTTCTCGTACGCGGAGCACTCGGCGGAGCCCGCGTTGTCATTGGTGTCGTCGTTGCCGCCGGTGCCGCAGGCGGTGGCGCTGAGCGCCAGCCCGAGTGCGCCGGCGATCACGAAGGCCTGGCGTGGTCTGGTGAAGACCGCCATGCCGTCCTCCTTCCTTGCCGGCGCGGGTCGTGCTCGATGACCGGGCGCCGGTCCGATGGTCGTGCTCACATGTAAGCGCTTGCATCCGACCGGGTCCACCCCTTGCCGGACACGAGCGAGTAACAATCCGGAAACCGTGCACCGACTCGTGGGACCGCTCCCGGCCCAGATGCCGGACTCTTTCGATCGACGGCAATATCTGTCACTCTGAATAAAGTAGATCGAAGGATTTCAACATCGGAGGTGCTGGATGGCCAAGCGGTGGTACAGCCTGCTCACGGTCGCTCTGCTGGTCGCGAGCGTTCTGCTCCCGGCGTCGCCGGCGGCGGCCGCCCCGACGTTCAAGGTCCCGTTCCCGTGCGGCCAGACCTGGTCCGGCCAGACCCGGACCGACCACAGCCCCGCGTACGCGGTCGACTTCAACCGCACCAACGACCTCGGCGACCCGGTGGTGGCGAGCGCGCCGGGCACCGTCGACCGGGTCACCGACCTCGGTGGCACCAGTTACGGCAAGTACGTGCGCATCGACCACGGTGGCGGCTACACGACCTACTACGCCCACCTCAACGGGTTCAACGTCTCCGTCGGGCAGAGCGTCGGGTACGGCAAGGTCATCGGGTGGGTCGGTAGCACCGGCGGCTCGACCGGTCCCCACCTGCACTACGAGCAGCGCCTGAACGGCAACGACATCCAGGTGCGGTTCAACGGCTCGCTGGCCCTCTACTGGGGCACGAAGTCCTACACCAGCGGCAACGGCTGCTCCTCGAGCACCGGCAGCGGCACGGTGAACACCAGCGGCACCGCGCTGACCGTGCGGTCCGGCCCCGGAACCGGCTACGACGCGGTCGGCACGGTGGCCGACGGCACCCGCGTCACGATCTACTGCCAGACCAGCGGCACCAGCGTCACCGGCACCTACGGCACCAGCTCGATCTGGGACCGGATCGGCACCGGCCGCTACATCGCCGACGCCTACGTGTACACCGGGCACGACGGATACATCCCGAACGTGCCCCGCTGCTGAGCGGGCATGCGTCGGCCCCGCCGCGGAACCCGCGGCGGGGCCGGCCGGTCAGCTGTTGAGCTGCCAGATGGCGAAGTTGAGCGCGCTGGCGAAGGTGACCCAGGCCCAGTAGGGGAGCATCAGCAGCGCCGCCGGGCGGGAGATCCGCCGGAACAGGACCACCGTCACGGCGATCGCCAGCCACATCAGCAGGATCTCGGCGAACGCCAGGCCGTAGCGGCCGGCACCGAAGAAGAGCGGCGTCCAGATCGCGTTGAGGACCAGTTGCGTGACCCAGGCCCATACGGCGGGACCGAAGCCGACCCGTCGCCAGACCAGCCAGCCGGCCACCGCGATCATCGCGTAGAGCACGGTCCAGACCGGTCCGAAGAGCCAGGACGGTGGCGCCCAGGAGGGTTGTTCGAGGCTCGCGTACTCCGCCGAGGTGCCCTGGACGCCGAGCCCGCCGACGGCTGCCGCGACGAACACCGCCGCGCCGAAGCCGAGCAGGGCCCACCACCGTCGCGTGCCGTCGGTACGTCCGACGCTCCCGGTTATCTCCATGGTCGAGATATCTCCCCGCCGTCAGGTCGGCAAACCTCGCTGTCCCGTCCCGGGACAGCACGACGCCGGGGTCGTCCTGGCCGGTCGCTCCTGTCGGGAGGACGGAGTTCCGGTCACGACGACCCCGGCGGGTCCGGTGCGGCGGCCGCTGGCCGCCTCGTCAATTGAAGATGCTGACACCACCCGGGCCGACCAGAAGACCGACCACGATGAGGACGACGCCCCACAGGATCTGCCGACGGAACAGCGCGAGGATGCCGGCGACCACCAGTACGACTGCGAGAATCCAGAGAATCAGCTCCATGTTCGCTGGATACCCGAACTGACCGTGCGGGAAACCTCGCCCGAGTCGAGATGATCTCCCAGGTGGTAGATGCTGTACGCCTGCCGGATCACCGGGTGGGCCACGTTCCGCACCCGTACGCCGCCCGGCGTCGTGCCCTTCTCCGTGCCCGCGTGCGCGTGCCCGTGCAGGGCCAGCGCGGTCGGCGCCGAGTCGATGGCCTGACCGAGCTGGTACGACCCGAGGAACGGGTAGATCTCCAGCGGCTCACCGGCGAGTGTGTCCGGCACCGGCGAGTAGTGGGTGAGCGCCACCCGCACGTCGCAGTCCAGCCCGCGCAGCGCCGCCCCCAGGGCGTCCGCGCTGTCGGTCGTCGTCCGGACGAACGCCTTCATCTCCGGCTCGCCGAAGTCGCTGGCGCAGCGCCCGGCGAAACCGCCGCCGAACCCCTTCACCCCGGCGATGCCGAGCCGGCCGCCGGCGCAGTCCAGCACCACACTGTTGCCCTCCAGCACGGTGATCCCGGCGCCCTCCAGCACCTTCACCACCTGCGGAACCTGGTCGCACTGGTGGTCGTGGTTGCCGAGGACGGTCACCACCGGCACGCCCAACCCACCGAACTCCTCCGCCACGCAGCGCGCCTCGGCCTCGGTGCCGTGCCGGGTCAGGTCACCGGCGAGCAGCAGCACGTCGGCGCAGTCGGGCAGTTCCTCCAGGGCCGGCCGGAAGCGGCCGACCACGTCCTCGTCCAGATGCACGTCGCCCACGGCGGCGATGCGGATCACCATGAACCCTCCCTCAGGGCAGTTGCTCGATCTCCGTGGGCGCGGACGTACGGATCACGCCGATGTCGCTGGTGACCGGCACGTCCGGGAAGCGCTCGGCCACCCGGCGCAGGATCTCCTCGCGCCGGTGCGCGCTCTCCACCTCGCCCTGCAGCACGAGGCCGCGCTCCCTGCGGGCAACGGTGATGCCCTGTTCGGCCACGGCCGGGTCCTCGGTCAGCAGCCGGTGGACCTCCGCCTCGACGTACTCGTCCGGCGGTCCCGTGGCGACGTCGCGGTGCTCGGTCACGGTGTCCCCTTTCCTCCCGTGGTGTCGGCGTACGGCACCACGTCCAGCCGGTCCAGCAGCACCAGGAACGCCTCCGCGTACGGCGAGTGCTGCGTCTCCTTGCGTACCCGTTCCCAGTCGATCTGCTCGCGCAGTGATCGGGCCAGCGGCAGGCCCCGGGCGAAGTCGCAGTAGTGCTGGGAGAAGCTGAGCAGCTTGTGCACCATCAGCTGGGTCGCCGAGAGCACCGGCATGTGGATGGCGTCGACCGGTCGGACCACGGTGTCGGCGAAGGTCTCCTCGGTGACCGGGGTCTCGATGGGCCGGTGGATCAGGTCGACCATCCGCCCGTCGTCGAAGACCTTGACCAGCCAGTCCTCCGGCGGGCGCTCGGCGATGAAGCCGGCCGCCACCAGGGCCTCCAGGGCACGTTCGACGTCGGTCTCCCGGATCAGGAAGTCGACGTCGTGTTCGCTGGAGTGCCCGCCGTGCGCGTACACGGCGAAGCTGCCGCCCAGCGCGAACGGGATCTCTTCCTGCTTGAGCACGGCGGCGACCTTCTTCAGGGTGTGGACCAGGCTCTCGTCCCCGCGCTCGGCCATGTGGATCTCCCGTCGTGGTGGTCAGGGGGATGGTGTTCAAGTCGGGTACCCGGCATCCCCGTGGCCCACACCTGGCATGGGCGCGGGTAGGTGGCAACCAGGACGGAAGAGGATCAAACACCCAGGGTGCGAGCGCCCGTCGCGTAGTCTCGGGAAGGTGTCCAGATCATCGCGGGCGCGGCGCGGCAGGGCCCGATTGCGCGCCGTCGCCCTGATCGGCATCGACGGCTCGGGCAAGACGACCCAGGCGCACCGGCTCGCCGAGGCGCTCACCCTGGCGGGACACCCCGCCACCTACCACCGCAACGCCGGCGGACGGCGCTGGCTCGGCCGCGTCGCGCACCGGCTCGGCCGTCCGGACGCCCAGCGCCTCGTGGGACGCAACGGGATGCTGGCGGTGGAGTCCGTGCTGCGGTGGCTCGCTATCGCCGCCGCTCTGCTCAGCCGCCTGCTGACCGGACGGATCGCGGTGATGGACCGCTACTCCGTCTGCCAGTACGCCAGCATCCGTTCCCACGGCGGCAGCAGGCGCTGGGAACGCCTCGCCCGCCTCGGCTACCGGATCTTCCCGCCGCCGCAGGTGACGTTCCTGCTCGCGGTCGATCCGGCCGAGGCGTACCGGCGGATCGAACAGCGCGGGACCGACCACGAGTCCATGGGCTACCTGACCGCGACGGCCACCGCCTACCGGACGCTGCCGGAGTACCCGACCTTCGTGCTCGTCGACGCCGATCGCCCGCCGGACGAGGTGGCGCGGCAGATCCAGGACCACCTGGCTGCCTGGCTGGCCGCGTCCGACCCGTCGCCCCGGTCCGCTCCCGTCCGGGGCGCCCGGCCGGAGGTGGACCCGGTACCGGTCGAGGTGCACCTCTGACAGGTGGGTGCCGCGGTGTCCGCCGCCGGGGCGGTCAGGCCCGCCCGTAGACCGGGACGGTGGCGCCGCTGGTCGGTGCCGACTCGTCCGAGGCGAGGAAGCGGATCACCGGGGCGATCTCGGCCGGGGCGACCCAGCGCGAGTGGTCGGCGTCGGGCATCGCCGCCCGGTTGGTGGGGGTGTCGATGACGCTGGGGAGCACCGTGTTGCAGCGCACACCGGCCGGCCGGTACTCCACCGCCACCGCGTTCGCGAAGGCCAGCACCGCCGCCTTCGACGTCGCGTAGGCCGCCGCGCGGGGGAAGGGCGCGACGGCGGCCCGCGCGGACACGCAGACCACGGCGCCGCCGCCGGCGGCCACCAGGTGCGGGAGCGCCGCACGGGTCACCAGCCAGGTCGGGCGCAGGTTCATCGCCAGCATCCGGTCGAGTTCGTCGATCGGCGTCTCGTGCACCAGACCGCCGCTCGCGTATCCGCCGACCAGGTTCACCACCGCCCGCAACGGCGCCGCCGGCTCACCGGCGGCGGTCGCGACGACCCGCTCCACGTCGGCCGGCACGGTCAGGTCCGCGACGGGCCGGACCGGTCCGCCGGCCGCCGGGTCCGCCGCGCCACGGCCTGGTCGCTCCGGTACGACCACCCGCCAGCCCGCCTCGACGAAGGCCGCGGTGACCGCGCCGCCCAGCCCGCCCGTGCCTCCGGTGACCAGCACACTGCGATCCGCCATGGCTCCACGCTAGTGCGCGGTGCGGCGCGGTCACCGACGGGGGAGACCGTCGGCGTCACGTGCCCCGGCGACCGTCCGGCCGCCGGAGCCGCCCGCCCGGGGGAGGCGGTGTCCGGCCCGTGATGGCACGCTGAGCGGGAGCGGTGGCTCCCGGATTGCGGTACTTTCCCCAACACGTACGGTGATGGTTGACGCTCACGCTTCATGAAAGTAAGTTTCATCCGTGGCGAAGAGTCCGAAGGTTTCTGCGAGTCACGAGTCCGGTGGGCTGATCGTCCACATCAGCGGTCTCCTCCCGTCGCTGTCGCCGGCCGAACAACGGGTCGCGCGACTGGTGGTGGCCGACCCGGCCGACGCCGCGCGCCGGACGATCACGGATCTCGCCACCGCAGCCGAGACCTCCGAGGCGACGGTGATCCGGTTCTGCCGCTCGGTCGGCATGGACGGTTACCCCCAGCTGCGGATCCGGCTCGCCGCCGAGGCCGCCCGCCGGGTCGAGCCGCCGGACGCGCGGGTCGTCGGTGGCGACATCCCTCCCGGCGCCGACCTCGCACAGATCATCGCCACGATCGCCTTCAACGACGCCCGGGCCGTCGAGGAGACGGCCGAGCAGCTCGACCCGGCCGTCTGCGAGCAGGTGGTCGAGGCCATCGTCGGCGCCGGCCGCATCGACGTGTACGGCGCCGGTGCCAGCGGCTTCGTCGCCTCGGACTTCCAGCAGAAGCTGCACCGGATCGGCCGCACCGCGTTCTACTTCCCGGACGTGCACACCGCGCTCACCTCGGCCGCCCTGCTCGGCAAGGGCGACGTCGCGATCGGCATCTCCCACACCGGCACCACCTCGGACGTCATCGAGGTGCTGGAGCAGGCACGGTCCCGGGGGGCGGCGACCGTCGCGCTGACCAACTTCCCCCGGTCGCCGATCACCGAGGTGGCCGACTTCGTCCTCACCACGGCCGCCCGGGAGACCACCTACCGCTCCGGGGCGATGGCCAGTCGCCTGGCGCAGCTCACCGTCGTCGACTGCCTCTTCGTCGGGGTGGCGGCGCGCAACCGGGCCCGGGCCCGCAAGGCGCTCGAGGCGACCGCCGAGGCGGTCCGGTCGCGCCGCGTGGGTCCCGGACGGAGGCGGGCATGACGACCGGCAAGGTCGAGCCGCAGGAGGTGGCCGGCCGCCCGGTGATCCGGGTCGGCGCACCGACGGAGCGGCGTAATCCGCTCAGCGTCGACCTCGACCTGATGTCCACCCGGGACGTGCTCTCGGTGATCAACGACGCCGACCGGCGGGTCCCCGCGGCCGTCGCCGCCGTCCTCGACCAGATCGCCACCACGGTCGACCTGGCGGTGACCGCCCTGCGCGGGGGCCGCCGCGTGCACTACTTCGGCGCCGGCACGTCCGGCCGCCTCGGCGTCCTCGACGTGGCCGAGCTGGCCCCCACCTTCAACTCCCCGCGGGACTGGTTCTGCGCCCACCTGGCCGGCGGAGCGGACGCCATGTGGCGCGCGGTCGAGAACGCCGAGGACGACGCCCGGGCCGGCGCGGCCGAGGCCGCCGAATGCGTGCGCACGGGGGACGTCGTGGTCGGTCTCGCCGCCAGCGGGCGTACGCCGTACGTCCTGGGTGCGCTTGCCGCGTCCCGGGCCAGGGGCGCCGCGACGGTGCTGCTCTGCGCGAACCCGGAGGCGGAGGCCGCCGGGTCGGTGGACGTCTTCATCGGGGTGGACACCGGCCCCGAGGTGGTGACCGGGTCGACCCGGATGAAGGCGGGCACCGCGCAGAAGCTGGTGCTCAACACGTTCTCCACCGCCGTGATGGTGCGCCTGGGACGGGTCTACTCGAACCTGATGATCGACATGGTGGCCACCAACGCGAAGCTCCGCGGACGGATGATCTCGATCCTGATGGAGGCCACCGGCTGCAGCGAGGAGATCTGCCGACGCGCCCTGCACGAGGCCGACGGCGACCTCAAGACCGCCCTGGTGTCGCTCGTCTCCGGTGCCGGGGTTCCCGCCGCGCGCGCCGCCCTCGCCCGCTCCTCCCACCAGGTGCGCGGCGCAATCGCCCTCCTCGCCTCCTGACCCTCGCCCCGCCCTCGCGATTCGGACATCCGGTGCCGGACCGGCGCTCGCACCACCCCTTCCGCGGGCACGGGCATGGAATCGCGCTCCGGATTGTTCACCGGGGGGTGGGGTATTACCACGGGCGTGGATGAACCGACCGGTCCGGCGGTGCGTATCTGCCAGTGACCAGGATCGCAGCTCGCTGGTGACCCGGGTCGCTGTGCCACCCGGTCCGGCGGTGTTGCCATGGTCGGGGCGGACAGGGATCCGTCGATCGACCAGCCCGTACGTGGTGCCCGACAGGGCGCGGCCACATGGGGTGCTGACAGCAAACATGGACCGTGCTCTCAGCTGATTATCAGGCATTCGTGACACTTTCGACTCACGACATGGAATCCCCGACACGTCTCATCTGTTGTGTAGGTGTCAGCACCGGTGGGCACAGCGGAAGTTACGGGGAGGGAGCTGACGGACGTGGGGATGGCAAGGAACCGGGCAACCGGCGCGAGCGAGGGGACCGTGAGCAACGTGGACAAGAACATCGGCATGCGGACCGACGAGGTCGCCGAGGAGCGTGACCTGGTCGGCGTCTACCTTCACGAGATCTCCCGGACGCCACTGCTGGACGCCGCCAAGGAGGTCGACCTCTCCAAGGCGATCGAGGCCGGCCTCTACGCCGAGCACCTGCTCGGCTCCGAGCGCGTTCCCGAGGGTGTCGACCGGGAGGACCTGGAGCGCCTGGTCGTCGAGGGCGAGCGGGCCAAGGACCTGTTCATCCGGGCCAACCTGCGCCTGGTCGTGTCGATCGCGCGGCGGTACGTCCGCTCGGGCATGCCCATGCTCGACCTGATCCAGGAGGGCAACACCGGCCTGGTGCGGGCGGTCGAGAAGTTCGACTACGAGCGGGGCTACAAGTTCTCCACCTACGCCACCTGGTGGATCCGTCAGGCGATCAGCCGGGCGATCGCGCAGCAGGAGCGTACGGTGCGGCTGCCCGTGCACCTGGTCGAGGACGTCAACCGGATGCGCAACGTCGCGCGTCAGCTCACCCGTGAGCTGGGCGGCGACCCGGAGCCGGAGCAGATCGCGGCGTCGCTCGGCGTCACCGTCGAGCGGGTCAACGAGCTGGTCCGCTGGTCGCAGGACACCGTGTCGCTGGACACCCCGGTCGGCGACGACGGTGACACCAAACTCGGTGACCTGGTCGCCGACAGCGACGCCCCCTCGCCGGAGGAGATCGTCCTGACCGGCCTGGAGCGGCAGCGGATCGAGGGCCTGCTCAACCACCTCGACGACCGCTCGGCCGGCATCATGCGGGCCCGCTACGGGCTGGAGGACGGCCGGGAGCACTCGCTCACCGAGGTCGCCTCGCGGTTCTCGCTGTCCCGTGAGCGGATCCGCCAGCTGGAGATCCAGGCCCTCGGCCGGCTCCGTGAGCTGGCCCGCGCCGAGGGGCTGCAGGCGGCCTGAGCTGGTAGTAATGACGGAGAACGGCCGGCGTCCGATAGGGGGACGCCGGCCGTTTCCCGTGTCGGCCTCCGGTCAGCGGACCCGGCCGTAGCCGTACGGGGTCAGCAGGTCGATGCTCCGCTTCTCCACGTTCCGGCCGAAGGTGGGCGCGTGGATCACCTGGCCCGAGCCCACGTAGATGGCCATGTGCCCGAGGTTGCTGTAGAAGACGAGATCACCCGGACGCAGTTCGCTGCGGCTGATGTGGGCCACCACGCCCCACTGCATGCGGGTGTTGTGCGGCAGGGACTTGCCGGCCGCCCGCCACGCGGCGGAGGTCAGCCCGGAGCAGTCGTAGCCGTTCGGCCCGTCCGCTCCCCACACGTACGGCTTGCCGAGCGCGCCGTACGCGTACCGCACCGCCACTCCGGCCGAGCCGGCGACGGAGGGCGCGTCCCTGGCGCTGTCCGAGCGGGACGCGGGCTGTTCGGTGGCCCGGCCGTACGCCTGGCGGCGCAGCTCGTAGAGCTTCGCCAGGTCCCGTTCGATGCGCGTCTTCGCGGTGGTCAACTGCCGCGCCTGGGCCGCCTGCCGCTCCAGGGTGACGTCCAGGCGGGTCTTCTCCGCCAGCAGGCGACGCTGGTCGCCGGTGAACGTGGCGATCCGTTCCTGCCGCTGGCGGGTCAACTGGTCGATGGTGCTGATCCGGTCGAGCAGTGCGGTCGAGTCCTCGGCGCGCAGCAGCGCCGCGGCGGTGCTCAGGTTCCCGGTCTTGTACGCGGTGACGGCCAGCTCGCTGACATCCGCACGACTCTGTTCCGCCTGTTGCTCCAGCGGACCCAGCCGGGCCTGTAATCGGTCCGCGTCGGCCTTGTTGGCCTTGATCTTCTCGCGGAGCTCGTTGTACGCCTCGACCACGCGCTCCAGCTCCGCCGAGGACTTCTCGATCCGCCGGGTCAACTCGGCGGGTGACGGTTCGGCCCGGGCGGGCACCGCCGGTGCGACCAGCGCGGCCGACACCACGGCGACCGCGAGGGCGCGCAGCGTCTTCCTGAGGGACGACAAGAGCGTTGGTGCTCCTCTCCCACCGGCCGCCGGGGCTGCTGGGGCTCCTCGACGGCACCGGGCCGGTGCTGTCCGGATGGACGGCGGTCGACCGGGCCGGCCCGGACACGGTAACCCGGTGCCCGAGTGACCCGCAGAGAAAGCAGGGGCGAATGTTGGCGAAGTGGCGGAAATTGCGGCAGAGGCGGGTGACGGTGCGTGGTCTCGGCGTGGTCGCCAGGAGCGGGCACGCGTACCACTTGTAGCAGTACGGGTGGTGGGCCCGATTCGTCGTTCCCGGCGTATGCCGCCGGTTCGGTGCGGGCTATAACCGATAAGACCGACATGGATGTCTTTTCCTGGCAGTGGGGAGGCGTGGCCGGCGCCCGTCACACCGGTAAAGCGGCACTCCGGCTGGCGGGCGGCCAACACAATGGGTCCCGGAGCCGGGAGTCCCACCGCCGCGCAGGTGCCGGTGGGCAGCCGACCCCGCACCACAGCTGCGGGAGGAGAGCCATGACATCTCGGGGCGCCACGACACGACCGCACCGCGCCCCGCGTGGGCCGGGCGGAACCACCGACACGCTGCTCTACGCCCGGCCGGGGATCATCGTCACCGTCGAGCGGTTCACCGTCGGCCGCACCAGCTGGCGGGTGGCCGAGCTGACCCACCTGCGGACCGGGCGTGGACCCCACGACCGGGTCGCGGTCCGCGCCGTCGTCGTGACCGCCACGATGGTCGGGGGAGTCGGGCTCCTGCTCGGGTTCACCGGCGGCCTGCACCGGCTCACCGCCGGCGCGTACCTGATCCTGGGCGGGGTGTTCCTGGTGCCCGTGCTGCTCGCGCTGGCCGGGGACCGCTGGCGGCCGCCGGCGTACGAGCTGTGGGGCCGCCGCCGATCCGAGGACGTCCTGCTGTTCAGCAGCGACGACGAGCGGCAGTTCGGGCAGGTCACCCGGGCGCTGCGCCGAGCCCGGGAAATGCACCGGTACGGCGGCTGGGAGGACTCGCCCACCCTCGTGGACCCGTGGCGGCCGACCCGCTGATCGGGCCGGCCGGCGGTCGGTGTCCCGACGGTGGACGTCAGCCGGCGACCGGCTCGGGGGCCCGCTCGGGCCGGGCGGTGACCCAGGCGCTGACGCGGCGCTCGGCGTAGAACGAGACGAACGGCACCGTGCCGGCCAGCATCACCAGGATCATCCGCTTCAGCGGCCACCCCGCGCGACGGGCCAGGTCGAAGGCTGCCACCAGGTAGAGCATGTAGAGGAAGCCGTGCACCTGGCCCACGGTCTCCACCACGACCGGGTTGTCGAACCCGTACTTCAGCGGCATGCCGATCACCACGAGCAGGATCAGCGCGACGCCGACGATCCAGGCGATCACGCGGTACCGGGTCAGGGCTGCGCCCACCGTCGTCCGTCCTTCCGCACCCGGCCCATTCGTCAGCCGGGATAGTCGCCGGGCCGGGCGCCCGGATTGTCGTTGAGCCATCGCAGGTAGCGGTTGTACTCGTCCAGGTCCGGGTCGTCCGGGCCGGCCGTCGCCGCCGGTACGCGGGGGACGCGCACGGGTCGGCGTACCTCCGGACGCGTCGCGGCGCCCGCGTCGGACGCGGCCGGCCGTGGCCCCGCGGCGGCCGGCGGCTCGTCGGTCGACGACGCGCGCAGCGCGTGCCGCACCTCGCGCCACCAGACGAAGACCACGAAGCCGGCGAAGACCGGCCACTCGATCGCGTAGCCCCAGCTGATCGCGTTGCCGGCCGCGGCCCGGCTGACCTGCCACCAGCCGAGCGCCAGGAACGCCCCCACCAGCACGACCATGGCCACGTGGCGCACGATCCACCCCGGGGTCCACAGCCGCTTCATGCCCACGAGGGTACCGGGGGCCGCCGCGACCTCCGACACGGTGTCGTAGTACGCCGGATGGTTTGGTGCCGCCGGGTGTGGGCATCCGTCTAGACGCCAGCCCAAAACAGACCAGGGGGGCATGATGACCGGATCCCTACGGCAGGACGATTTCTCAAGCCCGGAGCAGCGCGTGCCCGAATGGGGCGGTGACCAGGTGCACGACACGCCCTCGGGCGGCGCGGACCTCGACGGCGAACTGCTCGGCGTCGACCCCGCCGAGCTGGGCGACGACGACCTGATCCGCGAGATGCACAGCCTGCACCGCACCCGGCTGGACACGCTGCGGCACGCCGCGGACTCCGCGCTCGCCAACCACCTGCGCCGGACGGCCGAGCTGGAAACCGAGTACCTGGCTCGGCACCCGGGGCGCGAGGTGGACCCGAGCCGGCTCCGGGACGCCTGATGGCGTCGGCCGAGCGCGGCCTGTCGGCGCCGCCGGAGGTGGTCTTCAACACGGCCACCGACCCGGCCCGCGCGTCGGCGTGGCTGCCCGAACCGCTGCGGGCCGACGGTACCCCGGCCGAGCACGTCAGCGCGGAGGAGCTGGAGGCCCGCTGGCGCGCTGCCGGGGACTGGAGCGCCGAGATCCGGATCGACCAGGCCGACGCGGGCGGCGCCCGGGTCCGGCTCGATCTGACCGGCGGCCCCGACGCCGACCACCTCGCCGGCGAGGCGCTGGACAACCTCGCCCGCGAGGTGGCCGACAACCTCCAGGCCGGCTGAGCCGGTGCGCTGATCAACGAGAACGAGGAGACCGGTGACCGACGTCAAGGAGAAGGTGGCGCGCCTGCGCCGGGCCTACGCACCGCACGAGCACCGCCCGATCGGCAGCTACCTGGTGGCGATGGGCACCTACGCCGGCGTGACCGCCACCATCGCCGGTGTGGTCAGGGCCACCGGACGGCCGGTGCCCGAGCGTCCCGCGCCGGCCGACGTGGTGCTGCTCTCCATCGCCACGCACAAACTGAGCCGGCTGCTCACCAAGGACGCGGTGACCAGCCCGCTGCGAGCCCCCTTCACCCGCTACGAGAAGCCGATCGGCAGCGGCGAGGTGATGGAGGAGGTCCGCGACTCCGGCAGCTCCGCCCGGCACGCGATCGGCGAGCTGCTGAGCTGCCCGTTCTGCCTCGCGGTCTGGGTGGCCACCGGCCTCACCGGCGGCCTCGTGCTGGCACCGCGGCTGACCCGCCTCGTGGCCACCGCGATGACCGCGGTCGCCGCGTCGGACTTCCTCCAGATGGCGTACGCGGTGGCGCAGCAGGCCGCCGAGGGCGACGACGACGGGGACTGATCCCCGGGACACGAGCGAAAGGGGCCGGCGGTTCGCCGGCCCCTTTCGTCGCGTCGGGTCGTACCGTCAGCTCTCCTCGCCGGACCAGCCGCGCGGAGACTCCTCCTCGCGCTCGTCAGCGTCGGCGCCGGTGACGATGTCCCGGTCCACCGCCGTACGGTCGTGCTCGTTGGCGAAGTCCGGCTCGGGCAACGTGTCCGTGCCCTCGGGCGGCTGGCCCAGGGCGGCGATCTTCTCGTGGTGCTCCTGGTGGTGGGACATCTCTTCTCCTTGTCGTCGCCCCGTCAGGTGACCGACCCGCCGAGCAGGTCGGCCGCCTCGTCCACCGCGTACTGGCCCTCGGGCAGGGCGGCGATCCGGGTGAGCAGCTCGGCCGGAAGTTCGGCCGCGACGGCACGGCGGTAGATGTCCCCCTGGCTGATCCGCTCCTGACCGTGGTACAGGTCCTCGAGCAGGTCGTCGAGGCGCCGTACGTCCGACTCGTCGGTCAGGGGCACGTCGGTCACGGGTCGCTCGGTCACGGGCGCGTCGTCGGTCACCCGATCCAGCTACCCGCCCCGATTCCCCCCAAACTCCGCACCCCCCGCCCCCCGCCCCGCTCCGCCCCCCCCGCCCCACCCCTTCCCGGGTTGATCAAGGGGTTTGCGTCAACGGGCCGGGTGTTCGTGACGCAAACCCCTTGATCAACCCGCCGGGTGAGGGGGGGAGGGGGGGGGGGGGGGGGGGTGGGGGGGGTGGTGGGGGTGGGGGTTAGGCGGGGGTGGGGAGGGTGGCTCGGCGGGTTCGGACTGACTGGGCGAGGTGGTTGAGGACCTCGGCCGTGGTGTCCCAGCCGATGCAGGCGTCGGTCACCGACTGGCCGTAGGTCAGCTCGCGGGTGGGGTCGAGGTCCTGGCGGCCGGGAAGCAGGAAGCTCTCCAGCATGATGCCGACGATGCCGCGCTGGCCGGCGGCGAGCTGCGCCGCCACGTCCGCCGCCACCGCCGGTTGGTTGCGGTGGTCCTTGCCGCTGTTGGCGTGGCTGGCGTCGACGACCAGCCGCTCCGGCAGCCCGGCCGCCCGCAGCAGGTCCAGCGCGCCGGCCACGGACTCCGCGTCGTAGTTCGGGCCGTCGTTGCCGCCGCGCAGCACCAGGTGCCCGTCCGTGTTGCCCCGGGTGTGCATGATCGCCGGGGTTCCGGAGAAATCGATGCCCGGGAAGACGTGCGGGACGCCGGCCGCCCGGATCGCGTCCACCGCCGTGGCGATGCTGCCGTCGGGGCGGTTCTTCATGCCGATCGGCATGGACAGACCGGAGGCCAGCTGGCGGTGCACCTGGCTCTCGACCGTACGGGCGCCGATCGCGCCCCACCCGACCGTGTCGGCGATGTACTGCGGGGTGATCGGGTCGAGGAACTCGCAACCCACCGGGAGCCCCAGGCGCAGCACGTCGATCAGGAGCGCCCGTGCCGTGCGCAGGCCGGTGTTGACGTCACCGGAGCCGTCCAGCCCCGGGTCGTTGATCAGACCCTTCCAGCCCACCGTGGAACGCGGCTTCTCGAAGTAGACCCGCATCACCACCAGCAGGTCGTCGGCGTGCCGGTCGGCGGCCTCCCGCAGCAGGTGCGCGTACTCGAGCGCGGCGGCCGGGTCGTGCACGGAGCACGGGCCCACCACCACCAGGAGACGGTCGTCGACGCGGTCCAGGACCCGGCCGACGGCACGCCGGTCGGCGAGGACGGCCGAGGCGAGCGAGTCGCCCAGGGGCAGGTCGTGGTGGAGCAGGGCCGGGGTGGTCAGCGGCACGACGCGGTCGATGCGCTGATCGCTGACCCGGTCGGTCTCCGGGGTCGTCACGGCGGGGTTCCTTCCGCCGACCGTGCCCGGGGCCGGCGCCCGGGTACGAGCCGGCTGCTCGTACGCAAAAGGGCAGGAACGAAAGCTCCTGCCCGGCCGGCTCGTCGTGCGGTGACGTCAGATCATGGTGAAGTCACCGGGCGAGCCGGCTGCCTAAACCATCGATACGAGCGCGTCACGTCGGCCAGCGTACCCGATTCGAGGCGTAGGCATCACCGGGTCGTCCGCAAAGCCTCGCCTCACGTTCACCTCCGTCGATGCGACCGCGGGTAGTTTCAGCGCCACCGAACGCTGTATCCCGGAGGTTTCCCGATGGACCGTCGTACCGTCCTGCGCGCCACCGTCGCCGGTGGCGCCGCCGCCTTCTCCGGCAGTCTCTGGGCCGGCGCCGCCCTCGCCGCCCCCGCCCAGCCCGGCAGCAGCCCCTACGGGCCGCTCCAGCCGGCCGACGCGCGGGGCATCCAACTCCCCGCCGGGTTCACCAGCCGGATCATCGCCCGGTCCCGGCAGACGGTGGCCGGCACCTCGTACACCTGGCACGACGCGCCCGACGGCGGCGCCTGCTTCGTCGCCGGCACCGGCTGGATCTACGTCTCGAACTCCGAGATCTCCGGCTCCGGCGGGGTGTCGGCGGTGCGGTTCAACGCCGACGGGAGCATCGCCTCGGCGTACCGGATCCTGTCGAACACCAACCGTAACTGTGCGGGCGGCGCGACGCCGTGGGGGACCTGGCTCTCCGGCGAGGAGGTCAGTCGCGGGTACGTCTACGAGACGTACCCGCAGGGCGGCAAGGCCGGCGTCCGGCGGGCGGCGATGGGACGGTTCACCCACGAGGCGGCGGCCTGCGATCCGGACCGCAAGGTGATCTACCTGACCGAGGACGAGTCGAGCGGCTGCTTCTACCGGTTCCGGCCGACCACCTGGGGCGACCTCTCCTCCGGCACCCTGGAGGTACTGGTCGCCGGCACGGCCACCAGCGGCCCGGTCACCTGGACGCGGGTCGGCGACCCGGACGGCTACCCCACCGCCACCCGCAGCCAGGTCTCGGGTGCGAAGAAGTTCAACGGCGGGGAGGGCTGCTGGTACGCCGACGGCACCTGCTGGTTCACCACCAAGGGCGACAACCGGGTCTGGGCGTACGACGCGGTCAACCAGCGGATCGACCTCGCGTACGACGACTCGCTGGTCTCCGGGACGGCCCCGCTGACCGGGGTGGACAACATCACCGGCGCCCGCTCCGGCGACCTGTTCGTCGCCGAGGACGGCGGCAACATGGAGATCGTTCTGATCACTCCGGACGCCGTTGTCGCGCCTTTCCTCAGGATCACGGGGCAGTCCTCGTCGGAGATCTGCGGGCCGGCGTTCTCGCCCGACGGCACCCGGTTCTACTTCTCCTCGCAGCGGGGCACGTCCGGCTCGTCCTCCGGCGGCATCACCTACGAGGTACGCGGCCCGTTCCGCTCCTGACCGGGTGTCGGTGTTAAGAGGGGTCCCCTGTACAACGCGAGGCGTTAACGGGGGGCCCTTCCTTTCACGCGTGCGGCGGGCGGGCGCGGGGTATGGGGCGGACATGAGTCACGAGCAGAGCGACCAGGAACGGGTCGAGTCCCGCGCGCACCTGCTGCCCGAGGAGGCGTCGGTCGGCAGCGACGACCCGGAGACCCAGGCGGAGGCCATCCTCGCCGAGTCGGACATCCGGGAGGCGGACCAGAACGTCGCACCGGACACCGTTCTGGAACGGCGTACCTCCGATCAGACGGTGACCGCCTCCGAACCCCCCGACTGAACCTCCGCCCCCCGCGCACGGCGGGAGGCGCGGTAGGTGTGCTCCCGCAGCCAGGCGATCGGTCCTGCCGCCCGCAACCCGGGCGGCAGGTTGCCGATCGGGTCGAAGGCCAACGCGGCGTCCGCGCGGGCGTCGAGCGGGGTACCGACGCGGACCTGCCCGAACGGCCGCCACGGCCCCACGGCGGACGCCACGGCGAGGATCAGGCTCGGGCCGTCCGCGCGGGCCGAGGCGGTCACCTCGTCGAGGTTCCGGCCCGGGTCGGCCGAGTCCGGGTCGGCCGAGTCCGGGTCGGCCGAGTCCGGGTCGGCCAGCGCCGCCAGGAACAGGCGCCGCCGCCCCGCCCGGAAGGACATGATCGAGCTGTACGTCCCGGCGAACCGACGCCGGGGCAGCGGCAGGTGACGCAGCACCGGTGCGGCGGCGCTGGAGCTGACCAGCAGGTCGTACGGGCGCTCCGGATCCCGGTGCAGCCGGACCGCGAGCCCCAGCACGTCGGGCCAGCTCCCCGGCGTGGGCACCCCCTTGGACAGCCGGACCGTCGCCGCGTACCGCCCCGGTCGGTCGATCAGCAGGACCCCGGTCGGCGGCCCGGACCGGCCCCACACGACGACCTCCCCGGTGAAGGAGCGGCCGGCCGGGTGCAGCAGCCGCCCATGACGCAAGCGGGTCAGGGCGGCGGTCGCGCGTTCGACGGCGGTGGCCGCCCGGTCGGTGGTCGTACGGGTTCCGGCGGCGATCGGCATGCCCTCCCGGTACCCGGGTGCCGGGTGTCGAAGCCTGCCGGTGCGGCACGCGGCGCGTCCGGCGTGTCCCCTTTCCGTCCGATGATCGGATAGCGTCGTGCCATGCCCGACAGCGGTTACCCCTGGCCCATCGAGACGACCCGACTGGACAACGGCCTGCGCGTGGTGGTGAGCGAGGACCGCACGGCCCCGGCCGTCGCCGTGAACCTCTGGTACGACGTCGGTTCCCGGCACGAGCCGCAGGGCCAGACCGGCTTCGCCCACCTGTTCGAGCACCTCATGTTCGAGGGCTCGCTCAACGTGGCCAAGACCGAGCACATGAAGCTGGTGCAGGGCGCCGGTGGCTCGCTCAACGCCACCACCAACCCGGACCGGACGAACTACTTCGAGACGGTCCCGGCCGAGCATCTGGAGCTGGCGCTCTGGCTGGAGGCCGACCGGATGGGCGGCCTGGTGCCCGCGCTGACCCAGGAGACGCTGGACAACCAGCGCGACGTGGTGAAGAACGAGCGCCGCCAGCGGTACGAGAACGTCCCCTACGGCGACGCGTGGCTGCGGCTGCTGCCGCTGCTCTACCCGCCGGGGCACCCGTACCACCACGCCACGATCGGGTCGATGGAGGACCTGAACGCCGCCGACCTGGCCACCTTCCAGGCCTTCCACACCACCCACTACGCGCCGAACAACGCGGTGCTGACCGTGGTCGGGGACGCCTCGGCCGCCGAGGTCTTCGCGCTCGCCGACAAGTACTTCGGCGCCATCCCCGCCCGCCCGGAGATCCCCTCCGCGCCGGACGGCTCGGTCGTCCCGGCCGGCGGGCAGCCCGCCGTGGAGACGGTCACCGCGGACGTCCCCGCGCCCCGCGTCTACATCGCCCACCGCACGCACGCCTTCGGCAGCGGCGGGTACGACGTGGTCACCGTGCTCGCGACCGTCCTGGGCAGCGGCCGGGGCAGCCGCCTCTACCAGCGGCTCGCCGACGGCGAACGGCTCGCGCAGCCGGACCTGGTGGGGGCGTACGGGGTGGACCTCGCGCACGCCCCCGCGCCGCTGATCGTCACCGCCACGGCCCGTCCCGGGGTGACCGCCGAGCGCCTGTCCACCGGGCTGGCCGAGGTCGTGGACGAGCTGGCCACCGTGCCGGTCACCGCCGCCGAGCTGGACCGGGCGAAGGCGCTGCTGAGCACCGCGTGGTGGCGCCAGATGTCCACGGTGGACGGACGCGCCGACACGCTGGGCCGGTACGCCACCCAGTTCGGCGACCCGGCGAAGGCGGCCGAACGGCTGCCGGCCTGGCTCGCGGTGACCGCGGAGCAGATCGCCGAGGTGGCCGCCGAGGTGCTGGCCGCCGCCGACCGGGTGACCCTGACCTACCTGCCCGAGGAGACCTCATGACCCTGATCGTCGACCGTCCCGGCCCGGGCACGTCCCGCCCGTACCGGTTCCCGCAGGTCGTGCGCCGGACGGTGGCCGGCGGGCAGGTCGTCGCCGCGCACCTGCCCGGGCAGAACCTCGCCGTCGCCCTGCTGCTGCTCGACGCGGGCGCGGAACGGGAGCCGACCGGCAAGGAGGGCCTGGGCGCGGTGCTGGCCAAGGCCCTGGAGGAGGGGACCGCGCAGCGGGACGCGACGGCGTACGCGCTCGCGATCGAGGCGCTCGGCACCGAGCTGGTCACCGGCCTGGACTGGGACTCGTTCCAGGTCAGTGTGCAGGTGCCGGTGGACCGGCTGGCCGCGGCCGTGGAGCTGCTGGCCGAGGCCGTGCGTACGCCGAAGCTGGACCCGGAGGACGTCCGGCGGGTCCGCGACGACGAGGCGACCGCGCTGCGGATGGACTGGGCCAACCCGGGTCCCCGGGCCGACGCGGCGCTGCGCGCCGACCTGTTCGGCGCGGAGAACCGGTGGGGCCGCCCGATGTACGGGGACCCGGACTCGGTGGCCGCCCTGGACGTCGAGGACGTCACGGTCTTCCACTCCGAGTGGTTCATCCGGCCCGGCACCCTCGTCGTCGCCGGCGACCTGGACCGGATCGACCTGGACGCGCTCGGCGCGGTGGCCTTCGCCGGCACCGGCGGCGGGCCCGTCGAGCGGGGCGGCCCGATCGCGGTGACGCCGCGCGACCGACGGCGGATCATCCTCGTGGACCGGCCCGGCTCGGTGCAGTCCACGCTGCGGCTGGGGCACCCGGCACCGCACCGGGCGCACCCGGACCACGTGCCGATGACGCTCGCCGGCACCGTGCTCGGCGGCGCGTTCACCTCGCGACTGAACCACCTGATCCGCGAGGTTCGTGGCTACACGTACGGCATCCGGGGTGACTTCGGCACGTCCCGCCGGTTCGGGCGGTTCGCCGTCAGCTCCGGCGTGCAGACCGCCGTCACCGCCCCCGCGCTGGTGGAGGCGGTCGGCGAGATCACCCGTACGCAGGAGACCGGGGTGACGGAGGACGAGCTGGCGGTGGCGCGGTCCTGGCGGGCGGGTCAGCTCTCGGTGGAGTTGCAGAGCCCCCGGGCGATCGCCGCGGCGCTGACCACGCTCGTCGTCCACGACCTGCCGGACGACTACCACGCCCGGCTGCGGGAGTCCCTGCTCGCCGCCGAGGTGGAGCAGGTGTCCGCGGCGGCCGCCACGCACCTGAGGCCGGGATCGCTCACCCTGGTGGTGGAGGGCGACGCGACCCTGATCCGGGACGAACTGGCCGCGACCGGCCTCGGCGACATCGTCGACCAGACGGGCTGAGCCGCGCGCGCCGCGCCCCCCGCGCGCCCCGCGCGCCCAAGATCCGCCCACTTTCACGGTAACAGTGCTCATTCCGCGCCCGGAGGCCACTCTTTCCGTGAAAGTGCCGGTAACCGGCGGGGTGGGGTGGGGTGGGGGGTGTGACGTGGGTCGCGTGGCGGCGGTCGGAGAGGGTTGGAGACGGGGCGTGGCGAGGTGGCGTGGCGAGGTGGCGTGGCCGGCGGATGCTGCGGTCGGTTGGACCGCCTGCTCGGGATCTTCCGGTCCGCGGGGCTGATCGGCGGTGTCGTTGCGGTTCGCCGGCCCAGCCGGGCGGCCAGCGGGGTCGCCGCCGGCGGTGTGACGGTGGTCCGGGCGGTGGGAAAGCGTTCCCGGTTGTGCCGCCCGGCTGGGTAGCCTCGCGGTCATGAGGATCGGCATTGTGGGGGCCACCGGCCAGGTCGGTGGCGTGATGCGGCAGGTGCTGGCGGAGCGGGAGTTCCCGGCGGAGCAGGTGCGGTTGTTCGCCTCGGCGCGGTCGGCCGGGCGCACCCTGCCCTGGCGGGACGGCGAGGTCACCGTGGAGGACGCGGCCACGGCCGACTACTCCGGGCTCGACATCGTGCTCTTCTCGGCGGGCAAGGGCACCGCGAAGGAGCTGGCGTCCCGGGTCGCCGAGGCCGGCGCGGTCGTGATCGACAACTCGTCGGCCTTCCGGATGGACCCGGAGGTGCCGCTGGTCGTCGCCGAGGTCAACCCGCACGCGGTGGCGAACCGCCCGAAGGGCATCATCGCCAACCCGAACTGCACCACGATGGCCGCGATGCCGGTGCTGCGCCCGCTGCACGACGAGGCGGAACTGGTCAGCCTGGTCGTGTCGACGTACCAGGCGGTCTCCGGTGCCGGCCTGGCCGGCGTGGCGGAGTTGGACGAGCAGGTCCGCAAGGTCGCCGAGCACGCCACCGGGCTCGCCTTCGACGGCGCGGCGGTGGAGTTCCCCACGCCCCGCTCGTTCGCCCGGCCGATCGCGTTCAACGTGCTGCCGCTGGCCGGCTCGATCGTCGACGACGGCTCCGCCGAGACCGACGAGGAGCAGAAGCTCCGCAACGAGAGCCGCAAGATCCTGGAGATCCCCGGGCTGAAGGTCTCCGGCACCTGCGTCCGGGTGCCCGTCTTCACCGGTCACTCGCTCCAGATCAA
This sequence comes from Micromonospora sp. NPDC049497, assembly GCF_044465805.1. Classification (NCBI taxonomy): domain Bacteria; kingdom Bacillati; phylum Actinomycetota; class Actinomycetes; order Micromonosporales; family Micromonosporaceae; genus Micromonospora; species Micromonospora sp. NPDC049497. The sequence continues at coordinate 616,273 of NZ_JBITMC010000001.1, forward strand.
CGCCCGGTTCGCCCGGCCGATCACCCCCCAGCGGGCCCGCGAGCTGCTCGACGGCGCGCCCGGCGTGGCGCTGAGCGACGTGCCGACCCCGCTCCAGGCCGCCGGTCAGGACCCGACCTACGTGGGCCGGATCCGCGCCGACGAGACCGTCGAGCACGGTCTGGCCCTTTTCTGCTCGAACGACAACCTGCGCAAGGGCGCCGCGCTCAACGCGGTGCAGCTCGCCGAACTGGTCGCGGCCGAGCGCCGCTGACCCGGGCATTCGACGCGGAGGACGTGATGGCGGACGAGAAGACCCAGCAGGCCCTGACCGACCTCATCGCCGGTCGGTGGCTGGGCGTGCTGGTCACCATCAAGCGGGACGGCCGTCCCCAGCTGTCCAACGTGGTCTACACCTTCGACCGGGAGGAGGGACTGATTCGGGTGTCGGTCACCGACGGCCGGGCCAAGACCGCGAACCTGCGCCGGGACCCCCGCGCCAGCTTCCAGGTCAGTAGCGACGACGGCTGGGCGTACGCGGTGGCGGAGGCCCGTGCCGAGTTGACCCCGGTGGCCGAGCGGCCGGACGACCCGACCGTGGGCGAACTTGTCGGGCTCTACCGGGCGGTCCAGGGGGAGCACCCGAACTGGGACGAGTTCCGGGCCGCCATGGTCGCCGAGCGGCGCCTGGTGCTGCGCCTGCACGTCGAGCGGATCTACGGCGTGGCCCCGCGCGGCTGACCTCGCCGGGCTCCGGAAGTCGGCGTTACCTGCGGCGGGGCGACGGGTAGACCGCGGTGCCGACACCGAGAGGGGAGCACCATGACAACGGTCGGAGAGTTCATGACGACCCGGTTGGTGACGATGGACGGCAACGACACGCTGACCGCCGCGGCCCAGGAGATGCGCGACAGTGCCATCGGCGACGTGGTGGTGACCGACGGCGACAACGTGGTCGGGATCGTGACGGACCGGGACATCACGGTCCGGGGCGTGGCAGAGAACATGGACCCGAACTCCACCATGCTGAACGAGATCACGAGCAAGGACGTGATCACGGTCAGTCAGTACGACGACGCGGTCGCCGCCGCGGACCTGATGCGGACCTACGCCGTACGCCGGTTGCCGGTCATCGACGACGGGCGCCTGGTGGGTCTGGTCTCCATGGGTGACCTGGCGGTCGAGCGCGAACCGCAGTCGGTGCTCGCCGACATCAGCGCCAACGAGCCGAACAACTGACCGTCCGACGCGGACGGGGCCGGCTCTCCGACGCGGAGGGCCGGCTTCCGTCGGTCACGGGCCGTCGACGTGGACGCGCGTCTCGGTGGCGCCGCGCGCTGCCGCCACCACCGCGGCCTCCTCGTCGAGGTGGCGGCGGGCCCGGGCCGGTAGCCGGCCGAACGGGCTGACCGTCAGGTCGAGGACGCCCCGGCCGGCCTGCTTCGCTCGCCAGGTGCCGGCGACGTCACCGTCCACCAGCACCGCGCCGGGACTGCCGATCATCCGCCACAGCTGTGACCGTCGAGCCTTCTCCGGCACCAGCACCTCCCGGTCCCGCGCCTGGAGGAACGGGTCGCCGGGCGGCAGCAGCCGGACCCCGGCCGGTGCCTCGGCGGCCCGCAACGCCGGCAGTTGCTCGGCCGGGAGCCACGCGCGCCGGCCGTCGACACGCACCTCCGCCAGGTCCTCCGGCCAGACCGGCCGGAGCGCGGTGGGGGAGGTGCCGAGGAAGGCGGCGACGTCGCCCGGTGTGGCCGGCCCGAGCAGCCGCAGCACCGTCCGCGCGAGCGCCGTCGTGCCCGTCGCCGCTTCGGGCGGCCCCGGCCAGCCGGCCAGCGGCGCGAGCGTCGTGGTGCGGCCGGACACCTCCAGGCGTACGCCGCCGGCGAGCCCGGCCTGCTGGAACAGTGACCCGGAGATGTGCCGTGCCTGACACGGGCCGCAGTCGTAGGTCAGCGCGGCGGGCACCCGGTCGCTGACCGCGCGGCTCACCTCGCCCTTGGCCATGGGGCCGGTGACTACCTGCGCGAACGCCCGCGCCGCCGCCTCGAACGCGCCCAGCCCCAGTGCGGCCCCGGTGCCGATCTGGCCGCTGATGCGACGCGCGGCGTCGGCGTCGTCGAACGGCCACAGGGCGGCGGCGAGTGCCGGCAGCCCGGCGCGACGGTGCAGGTGCGGGGCGCCGCGCATGGACCAGACCAGCTCCAGCCGGTCGTCGTCGGTGACCCCCCGGGCGGCGAGCGCCAGCCGGGCCGAGCCGTACGGCGTGTCCTGCACGCCCAGCGCCAGCACCGCGAGGTCACCGGGCCGGCGCACGGGCGGTCGGTGCAACTCCTGTGCGGCAGCCCGGTAGGCGAGCACCCCCGTGCGGCCCGCCTCCGGCACGTTCCCGGCCATCCTCACCCCCACCGTCGACGTTCCTCACGGACGCTACCGCCCTGCACCGACACCTCCGCGGAGGCGACTCACCCGATCCGGGCGAGGTTGACCCGGCACCGGACGGGGACCCGTGCTCGGACGTCGACACGCGGTGTGACGACGACCGGTGGGTGGGACGGGACCGACGGGAGGAGGGGACCCGATGGTGGACGCGACCATGCGGTTCTTCGAGGACCTGGACCGGCGGGGCTTTGAGCCTCTGCTGGCGAAGTCCTCGGGAACGTTGCGCTTCGACCTGCACGAGGGGGCGCGCACGGTGCACTGGCTGCTGAACGTCGACCGTGGCCGGCTCCAGGTGAGCCAGGAGGACCGGGAGGCGGACACGGTGGTCGGGACCAGCCCCGTCCTGTTCGAGGACCTCGCCGCCGGCCGGGAGCACGGACTCGCGGCCATCCTGCGCGGCGACATGACGATCTCCGGCGACGCGCAGTTGCTGATACAGGTGGAGCGGCTGTTCCCCGGTCACCCGGAGGCCCGAGGCCCCCGCCGGCGATTCGGCGACAGGGAGGACGGCTGATGGCCGGGAAGAACAACGTCCGGATCCTGGACGGCAGCACGTTCGTGGTCTCCGAGGAGACCGGGGACATCGAGGCGACGCCGATCGAACCGAGCGGGCTCTTCTCGCTCGACACGCGCTTCCTCTCGACCTGGGTGCTCACGGTCAACGGGGAGCGCCTCACTCCGCTCTCCTACGACGACCTGCAGTACTACGAGGCACGCTTCTTCCTGGTACCGGGGATGGCGACCCACTACGTCGACGCCAAGGTGTCGATCATCCGGGAACGGGCGGTGGGGGGAAGCTTCCGCGAGCAGCTGACCATCCTCAACCACGACGAGAAGCCCGTCGACCTGGAGATCCGGATGGAGGCGGCCGCGGACTTCGCCGACCTGTTCGAGGTGAAGGACGAGATCCTCAACAAGAAGGGCGAGACCTACACCGAGGTCGAGCCGGACCGGCTTCGTCTGGGCTACCGCCGGGGCAACTTCAAGCGGGAGACCGTCATCTCCTCCCAGGAGCCGGCCCGGTACGACAATCGCGGTCTCGCGTACACCGTCCACCTCGAGCCGAACGAACGGTGGGACGCCCAGATCGACGTGCAGACCTTCGCCCTGGGCCCGGGCGGCCGGGACCTGCGGATGGGGGTGCGCGCGCACGGCACCGAACGACTCGCCCTCCAGCAGGATCTGGAGGAGTGGCTCGCCGCCGCGCCCAAGGTCAACACCGAGCACGAGGAGTTGGCCAGGACGTACCGCCGCAGCCTCGTCGACCTGGCGGCGCTGCGTTTCTCGCCGCTCTCGCTCGGCGGCGCGACCCTGCCGGCGGCCGGACTGCCCTGGTTCATGACCATGTTCGGCCGGGACAGCATCTTCACCTGCCTCCAGACGCTGCCGTTCACCCCGGAGTTGTCGAAGACGACGCTGCGGATCCTGGCCGCGTTGCAGGGCACCCGGTTCGACGACTTCCGGGACGAGGACCCGGGCCGGATCCTGCACGAGATGCGCTACGGCGAGTCGGCCGCCTTCGAGGAGCAGCCGCACTCGCCGTACTACGGGTCGGTGGACGCCACGCCGCTGTTCCTGGTGCTGCTCGACGAGTACGAGCAGTGGACCGGGGACATCGCCCTGGCCAAGGAGTTGGAGCCGGAGTGCCGCCGAGCCCTCAAGTGGATCGACGACTACGCCGACCTGGTGGGCGGCACCGGCTACATCTGGTACGAGCGGCGCAACAGCGACACCGGCCTGGAGAACCAGTGCTGGAAGGACTCCTGGGACTCCATCTCGTACCGGGACGGCACGCTGCCGCCGTTTCCCCGGGCCACCTGCGAGGTGCAGGGGTACGCATACGACGCGAAGGTCCGTGCGGCCCGGCTGGCTCGGGAGTGCTGGGGCGATCCGGCCCTGGCCGACCAGTTGGAGCGGGAGGCGGCGGAGCTCAAGGAGCGGTTCAATCGGGACTGGTGGGTCGACGACGGCGGGTACTACGCCCTCGCGCTGGACCCGGACGGCCGGCAGTGCGACGTGCTCAGTTCCAACGTCGGGCACCTGCTCTGGAGCGGCATCGTCGACCACGATCGCGCCGAGAAGATCGCGCAGCACCTGGTGGGGCCGCGGCTCTTCTCCGGTTGGGGCGTGCGGACGCTGGCCGAGGGGGAGGTGCGCTACAACCCGGTCGGCTACCACAACGGCACGATCTGGCCGTTCGAGAACTCGTTCATCGCCTGGGGCCTGCGCCGGTACGGCTTCGGTGAGGAGGCCGCCACCCTCGCTAACGGCATCCTGGACGCCGCCACGTTCTTCAACGGGCGGCTGCCGGAGGCGTTCGGCGGCTACCAGCGGGAGCTGACCAAGTTCCCGGTGGAGTACCCGACGGCGTGCAGTCCGCAGGCCTGGTCCACCGGCACCCCGCTGCTGCTGCTGCGGACGATGCTCGGCCTGGAGCCGCACGAGGGACACCTCGCGGTGGCGCCCTGCCTGCCCGTCGGCATGGGCCGCATCGAGGTCCTGGACATCCCGGGCCGGTGGGGCCGGGTGGACGCGTTCGCCCGCGGCCGGCTCAACCTGCACAACCACGCCGGCTGAGCCCGACGACCGCCGGCCGTCCCCGTCCAGGGCGGCCGGCGGTCGGTGACGCCGAGGCAGGGCCTCGCCCTACGGTCCCGTAACTTACCCGGGGTAAAGTTGCCGGATGCCGGAACTCGTGTACCCGCCCGTCGTCGCCGCCGCCAAGGCGATGTTCCGGGTCCTCGACCTGAAGATCACCGTCGAGGGCGCCCACCACGTCCCGCGTACCGGCGGGGCCGTCATGGCCAGCAACCACGTCAGCTACCTGGACTTCATCTTCTGCGGGCTGGGCGCGCAGGAGTCGAAGCGGCTGGTGCGCTTCATGGCGAAGCAGTCGGTGTTCACGCACAAGGTGTCCGGCCCGCTGATGCGGGGCATGCGACACATCCCGGTGGACCGGCGGGCCGGCGCGGGGTCGTTCGCCTCCGCGGTCAGCGCGCTGCGGAGCGGCGAGGTGGTCGGTGTCTTCCCGGAGGCGACGATCAGCCGGTCGTTCCAGGTCAAGGAGTTGAAGAGCGGCGCGACCCGGATGGCGAGCCAGGCCGGTGTGCCGGTGCTGCCGGTGGCGCTCTGGGGTGGGCAGCGGCTGTGGACGAAGGGCCGCCCCCGCACCCTCACCCGCCGGCACGTGCCGATCACCATCATCATCGGTGAGCCGATGGACCCGACGGCGTACGAGGACCCGAACGTGATGACCGCGGACCTGAAGACCCGGCTGACCGCCCTGGTCGACCGGGCCCAGCGGGAGTACCCGGACTCGCCGGCCGGCCCGGACGACGCGTGGTGGCAGCCGCGCCACCTCGGCGGCACCGCGCCCACCCTGGAGGAGGCCGCCGAGTTGGAGGTCCGCCGCCGTGCCGCCGCCAAGGACCCCTGGGCCTGACCCGGCCGGTGACCGGATCGTTCCGCATCCCGGCAGGATGGTGCCTGGTCCGGCGGTCGCCGTCCGGTCAGGATTTCGGTCATGAGCAGAGCAGCACTCGTCGTGATCGACGTCCAGGAGTCCTTCCGGCAGCGCCCGATCTGGGCCCACGCCTCGCATCCGGACATCGTCGGGCAGGTGAACCGGCTGGTGGCGTACGCCCGGGGGCGTGGTGACCTGGTCGTCTGGGTCCTGCACGCCGAGCCGGGCACCGGAGGCGTCTTCGACCCGGCTGGTGGGCACGTGCGCCTCATCGACGGACTCGCCCCGGCCGACGGGGAACCGACGCTGGTGAAGACGTCGCACAACGCCTTCACCACCACCAACCTCCAGCAGGTGCTCACCCTGGCCGGCATCCGCGAGGTGACAGTCTGCGGCATCCGGACCGAGCAGTGCGTCGAGACCACCACCCGGGTCGGCTGCGACCTCGGCTACGAGATGACGTTCGTGACCGACGCGACGGTGACCTTCCCGACGCCGCACCGGAGCATGCCGGAGACCGCCACGCTGGCCGAGATGCTCGCCGACCCCCGCACCCTGTCGGCGGAGGACATGATCGCCCGCACCGAGTACGCCCTCGCCGGCCGCTTCGCCACCGTCCGCACGGTCGCCGAGGTGACCGGCGCGGTACCGGCCGGAGTCTGACGACCGTGGCCCGGGTCGTCTTCCTGCTGGTCCCGCAGTTGCACCTGCTGGACCTCGCCGGCCCGGCCCAGGTCTTCTCCACCGCCGCCGACCTCGGGTACGACTACCGGCTGCACTACGTCGCCGACCGTGCGGTGGTGCCGACCGTGCAGGGCGTGCCGGTGGTGGCCGACCTCCGGTGGCCCGAGCTGAGCCCCGACGACCTCCTCGTCGTACCCGGATGGCGACCTCGGGCGCACGGGCCGCAGGGGCCGGTCGGCCCCGAGGACCTGCGGCGGCTGGCCGCCCACCACGCGGCCGGCGGAACCGTCGCGAGCGTGTGCGCCGGGGCGTACGCCCTCGGCGGGGCCGGACTGCTCGACGGCCGGCGCTGCACGACGCACCACGACGTGCAGGACGACCTGGCCCGCCGGCACCCGGCGGCGCGGGTGGTCCGGGACGTGCTGTACGTGGTCGACGACCGGGTGGTCACCTCGGCGGGCATCGCCAGCGGCATCGACGTGGCGCTGCACCTGGTGGCGACCCGGCACGGCCCGGGAACGGCCGCGCGGATCGCCCGCACCCTGGTGGTGTACGCCCGCCGCAACGGCCACGAGCAGCAGACCAGCGCGATGATGCGGCACCGCTCGCACCTGTCCGACGTGGTGCACCGGGTGCAGGACCTCATCGACGGCCGGTACGCCGAGCCGCTGCCGCTGGCCGAGCTGGCCGCCGCCGGCGGAGTCGCCGAGCGGACGCTGACGCGCCTGTTCCGCCAGGCCACCGGCCTGACGCCGCTCGGCTACCAGCAGCTGTTGCGGGTGGAGAGGGCCGAGCACCTGATCGGGCACGGGACGACGGTCGAGTCCGCCGCCCGCACCGTCGGGTTCACCGATGCCCGGATGCTGCGCCGGCTTCGGGCCCGGGCCACGCCCGCTCGATCCGGTCCCGCCGGTAGTAGTCGTCCCGCGAGCGGAACTCCACCGGTAGCGACCCCGGCAGGGTGACCCGGCCGGCACCCTCGGGGAGCGCCGGCCGGGCACGCAGCGCCAGGACGTCCCGCTCCGGCGGGGAGAGGTCCACCAGCTCGGGGTGGGCGAGCCGGAAGGTGGCCACCGCCCGGCGTACCTGGCGGGCCAGCTCGGTGACCGCGTCCGCCGGGCCGGTCAGGGCGAGCGCCGGCTGCCGGATGGTACGCAGCGCGTCGCAGACGACCAGCAGCCGCGCGGTGCCGTCGGGTGTGGGCATCGACAGCTCCAACCGGGACGGCCACTGCCAGCGGACCTGGCCGCTGACCAGCCCGGGAAGCCGGACGGCGCGGCGGTGCCGGGGATCGGAGGCCGCGCCGACCACGGACAGCTGCGAGCCGGTGCCGGCGTACCCGATCCGCCGGTCGGTGACGCTCACCGCCACCGGCTCGGGCAGGCTCCAGCACCGCCACCCCTCGGTGGGGTCGAGCAGGTGACCCTCGGCGTGCAGCCGGTACCGACCGATCGTCCGCTCGCCCGACGCCAGGGCCAGCTCGTGGCGCCGGTCGAGGACGGGACCGACGTCGTCGTCCGGCGCGTCGAAGCGGTGCGGTGCGATGAAGAAGGGGGACGCGTCATCGTGCATCGTCACGACCTCCGGTGTGGACACCTCTGCGGAGGCCGGCGGAACCACGTCCCGCGCCGGGACTCGGCCCCGGGCACCCCTCAGCCCCTTACCCGTCGAGCCTCGCCCACCCCGGCCTGGCTGTCATGACGGCCGTTAGGGGGTCGGCCGGTCGTACCACGCCTGCGACCGGTAGGTGCCGATCTCCTCCGGCCGGACTAGGCCGTCCTCGATCGCCCGGGCGAGCAGCGCCGCCTTCGTGGCAGCCGGTCGCCCCGCCCGGGTGTACTTGATCCGCGCCCGGTCGACGTACTGCTTGACGGTGTGCTCGCTGATCCGCATCCGTCGGGCCACCGACGCCTTCGACATGGACTGGAACCACAGCAGCAGCGCCTCCCGCTCCTTGTCGGACAGGGCGGGCCGGTCCGGCCGGGGATCACCGACGATGGCACCGGCCAGGGCCGGCGGCACGTACGGGCGGTCGCTGGCGGCGGCCAGCACGGTCGCCACGCAGTGCTCGCGTCCCTCGTGCTTGGCGAGGAAGGCCACCGCGCCGGCGTCCAGCGCGGCGAGCATCGTCGCCGGGTCGGTGTGTTCGGAGTAGACCACCACCCGGCGCCCCGCGGCACTCAGCTCGGCGAGCTTGTCCAGCACCATCCGCCCGTGCAGGCGCAGGTCGAGCAGGACCACGTCGGCGTGCGGAGCGGCCCGCAGCACCTCGTCCGGGTCGTCGCCGGTGGCCAGCACGGTCAGCTGCGGCTCGGTGGCCAGCCAGGCGCGGACGCCCTCGACGACCACCGGGTGGTCGTCCACGATCGCCACGCCGATGGACCGCCCCCCGGTCACCGCCGCCACCGCGTCTGCGTCCATCGGATCTCCCCGTCCCGCTCCTGGAGGTGCTCCACCCGTGGGTCCCCGTCGGTGCCCGGCCCGGCGGTCGGGTCGTCGTCGGAGTCCGGGACGACGAGGCTGACCACCACCTCGTCCGCGTCGGCGACGACGGTCAGCCGGGCCCGGTCCCGGGCGTCGGCCAGCGTCGCGGTGAGCGGTTCGGCCAGCGCGCGGCGTACCTCCACCGGCAGGGGCGGGGGCGTGCCGATCGTCACCAGGTCGATCGGGACGCCCTTGCGCTCGGCCAGGTCGGCGGCCGCCCGCAGCTCGTGCAGCAGCGGGTCCGGTACGTCGTCGGACTCGGCGATCAGGCGGCGCAGCCGGGCGGCGGCCAGCACGCAGCGCCGCCGGACCGCCGGGTCGGTCGGGTCGGCCCGTCCGTCGGCCAGTTCCGCCAGCACCTCCTCGGCGGTGCCGCTGACCAGCGCGAGCCGTTCCCGACGCTCCTGCCGGGCCTGTTCGGCCGCGTCCCGCTCGGCGACCAGCGCGTACGCCGCCGCGGCCGCGCCGGCCCGGTTGCGGGCCAGCGCGGCGATCGCGGCGCTGCCGGCGAAGACCGCGACCGGCAGCGACGAGGTGCCGTAGACGTACATCGTGTAGCGCACCAGGTCGGCGGGCGCGGTCGCGCCGTGGACGAGCACCGCCACCAGCGCGATCACCGAGTGCGCGGCGAGCAGCACCAGCAGGCCGGTCACCCGGCGCCCCCACAGCACCAGCACGAAGAACCAGCCGAGTGTGCCCCACACCCAGTTCGCGGCGGTGAACAGCTGACCGTCGCCGGCCGCCGCGAACACCAGCGCGTCGACCACCAGCAGCAGTACGGCCAGCGGCCACGCGGGCAGCGGTTCGCCGCGCAGCAGCCGGAGCCCGGCGATCGCGCCGGTCACCGCCACCAGAGTCCAGCAGGCGAGCACCAGCGTCGGCCCGGCCAGGTCCGCGCGGGCGGCCAGCACCGCCGGCAGGCCGATCGCCGTGTGCCAGGCCAGGGCGATGACCACCGCGACGACCCGCGCGCCCCGGTCGGACGCGCTCGCCACGGCCGCCCCGACGTCCGCCCCGGCCGCGCCCTCCCCGGGTGTACGCGCCGCCAGCGCCGCCGTCGCGCCCTCGGAGTACGAGACGGGTGCGGCGTCGCCCAGGACCCTGGTCCCCGCCGTCGTCGGGTCGGTCTCAGTCGACATCGGACCACTCCAGCCGGATCCGGGTCCCGGCGCCGGGTCGGGACTCGACGTCGGCCCGGCCCCCGACACTCGCCATCCGGCCGCGTACCGACTCGCGCAGTCCGTACCGGTGGGCCGGGACGGTGGCCGGGTCGAAGCCGGGACCGTCGTCGGCGACCTCGACCACGACGGTGTCGGCGACCCGGCCCAGACGCAGTGCGGCCGTCGCGCCCGGCGCGTGCCGGACCACGTTGGACAGGGCGGCGTGGGCGCTCTCGGCGATGGCGTCGGCCACCGGTGCCGGCACCGCGCAGGGGGCCAGCTCGGCGGTGACCGGTAGCTCGGGCAGGCGCGCGAGCACCGCCCGCATCCGCTCGTCCAGCGACGTCGGCCCCTCCGGAGTCGACCGGGCGTCCGCCAGCGTGCCCAGAGCGCGCAGGTCCGCGGCGCACCGCTCCCGCAGCGCCGCCGACGGGCCGCTCACCGCGCCCAACCCGACCATGGTGAGGGTGGCCAGGACGGTGTCGTGCAGGTCCCGGTTCTGCTGCCGTTCGGCCTCGCGCGCGGTGCGGGCGACCAGCGTCTCGCGGGTGAGCCGCTGGTGGGCGGCGAAGGCGCGGTCGGCGCGGGCGATCCGACGACGCATCACCCCGGTCATCACCGCCGTGCAGACCACCTGCACCAGCAGCGTCGCGGCGTGCGCGGTCGCCTCGCCCCGGGCGCCGGCGGCCCCCGCACCGACGGCGTACGCGCCGGTGACCAGCAGGCCCGCCGGCACCGACCAGCGTACGGGCGTGGTGGCCTGCGCGTTGATCACCGTGGTGCTGGCCAGGACGGCGACCCAGCTCCCCTCGCCGGGCAGCACCTCGGGCGCCACCAGCACCGGGATCGCCAGGCACGTGACGGTGGTGAGGACGACGTCACCGGCTGCCAGCGGACCGGAGATGCCGTGCCGGAGGGCGCGGGCCGCGTACCAGACCGACCAGACGGTCAACGCCGTGACGGCCGGCACCAGCACCGCCGGCGCGACCGGTGGCGTCCACACCGACAGGGCCACCACCGCACCGACCAGCCCGCAGGAGAGCCGGAGCAGCGCCGGCAGCGTGGTGAAGATGAGGGTGAAGGCACCGCCCGCCGGGGTGTCCAACGTGGCGTGCGCCGGGATGGAGGCGGAAACGGCCGGCATCGAAGGGGACGTCCTTAGGCGAAACGACCCGCTCGGGGGTCCACGCGGCAAATCGACGCCGGAGAATAACACGAGCAGTGCAGGATGATCACGTACGGTGCGTGCGTTGTCGCCGATCCGTCAGGTGCCACGCCGTCGGTCAGCCCCGGGGCTGGATCAGGTCCCACCGGTTGCCGTACAGGTCCTCGAAGACCGCTACCGACCCGTACGCCTCGTGGCGTGGCTCCTCGACGAACCGCACCCCGGCCGCGCTCATCCGTGCGTGGTCACGGGCGAAGTCGTCGGTGTTCAGGAACAGGCCGACCCGGCCACCGGTCTGGTCGCCGACACGTTCGTGCTGCTCCGGGGTGGACGCGCGGGCGAGCAGCAACGCCGTCTCCCTAGCACCGGCGGGCCGGACCACCACCCAGCGCGAACCGTCCGGTCGGGGCGTGTCCTCCATCAGGTCGAAGCCGACCCGGTCGACGTAGAAGGAGATCGCCTCGTCGTAGTCGCGCACCACCAGTGCGACCAGTCCCAGATGTGCCACCCGGCCATTGTGCCCGTCCTGGCGGGTACCTGGTGCCGCCCGCCCCGTTGGACGATGCAGAGGTCGCGGACGTGAGGGCGGTCGCGGCGGCCAAGGTCGGCTCGGTTTCATTGAAGTCGGGGTATCCCGAGCGCTCCGACAACCCGACTTCAGTGAAGCCGAGTGGATCAAGGTCGGTCCGGAACCCCTAGACGGCTGCGGTAGGTTCGAGGAGCCCGATCCGGGGCAGCGGCACCAGTCCGCCACCCTCCTGGCCCGCCGGGGCGACAGCGACGGCCAGATCGTCGGCGAGCGGTTGCTGGCCGACGGTTGAGCGACGATGGGGGCATGCTGACCCCACCCCGTGCCCTCCTGCTGGACTTCGGCGGTGTCCTGGCGGACGCGCCCGCGCAGCCGCCCGCACCGCCTGAGCTGGTCGACCGCCTGTCCCGGCTGGTCGAGGGCGCGGTGCCTCCCGAGCGGATCGCCCGGGACCTCACTGAGGGCGCGCGGGCGTACGCCCTGTGGCGGGACGACGTCGGGAGGACCGGCGACCCGGTCGAGCTGCGCCACGGCCAGGTGTGGGCGGACTTCGTGACCGGGGCCTGGCCGCCGGCCGCGCGGGCCGCCGTCGAGCGGGAGGCGACCCCGCTGGCGTACGCGTGGACGTGGCGCGAGGAGTGGGCCGTGCGACCCGGCATCCCGGAGGCGTTGCGGTCCGCCGCCGACGCAGGCCTGCCGATGGCGGTGGTCAGCAACACGCTGTGCGGCGCCGCCCACCGCGACTTCCTCGCCGGCGCCGGCCTCGGCGACCTGTTCGCCGCCCAGTTCTACAGCGACGAGGCCGGCGTCCGGAAGCCGAACCCGGAGCTGGCGCTCCGCGCCGCCGAGGCAGTCGGCGTGCCGGTCGGTGAGTGCTGGTTCGTCGGCGACAGCGTGCACCGTGACGTCGCCTGCGCCCGCCGGGCCGGTGCCGCCGTGGTGGTCCTCATGCGGTCGCCCCGCACCGACCGGGAGCCGGCCCACCCCGCGCTGGCACCCGACGTGGTCGTCGAGGACGGTCACGGTCTGCGCGCGCTGCTCCGCTCGGCCGGGGGCTGATCGGGTGCCGCGTCGTCGATCGTGGCGACGTGCCGCACCGGGGAGGCGACCAGCCACAGCGCGGCCAGCATCCCGCCCACGCCGGCCACGACCAGGGTGGGCCGCAGCCCGAGGACCGTGCCGAGCGCGCCGCCGACCAGCGCGCCCACCGGGCGTACGCCGTAGTTGATCGCGGCGTACGCGCCGGCCCGCCGGCCCCGGGCGTCGTCCGGGGTGACCCGGGCGAGGAGGGCGTTGAGGTTGACGTCCATGAGCATCACACCGATGCCCGAGAGCAGCCCCGCGCCCGCCAGCAGCGTCACCTTCGCCCAGGTCGGGCCCGCGGCCAGGGCCGTCAGCGCCATTGGCGCGGGGAACAGGGCCGCTCCGACGATCGCGGTACGGCCCACACCGATCGCGCGGGAGACCCGGGGCGCCAGCGCCGCGCCCGCCAGCGCCCCGGCCGCACCGATGCCGAGGACGAAACCGATGGTGCCGGCGGACAGGCGCAGCTCGCGGCTCGCGTACAGGACCGACAGCGCGCTGGCCATCATCGTGAAGAAGTTGACGGTGGTGGTGCAGCCGAGCGCCGCACGCAGCACCGGGTGCCGCAGGACGAGCCGGAATCCGTCGCGCACCAGGGCCAGAGTGGACGACCGGGTCGGCGGCGGCGCGACCTCGGTGACCCGGATCCGCCCTACGAGCAGCGCGGACACCAGGAACGACACCGCGTCGACGAGGACCGCCACCGGGGCGGTCAGCGCCTGCACGAGCGCGCCGCCGACGGCGGGACCGGCGACGGACGAGCCGGCCCGGCTCAGGCTCAACCGGCTCGTCGCGGCCAGGTAGGCCGACGGCGGCACGAGGGCCACGAAGAACGACGGGTGCGCCAGGCCGGCCAGCACCGCACCGGCCCCGGTGAGGAGCGCGACGACCCAGAGGTGGGTCAGGGTGACGGCGTCGAGCAGGTACGCCACCGGCAGGCTGAGCAGCACGCCGGCCCGGACCAGGTCGGCGACGACGAGCAGGCGGCGCTTGTGGGTACGGCGGTCCACCCACGCGCCGACGACCATCCCGAGCAGGTACGGCGCCCAGATCAGCGCGGTCAGCACGCTCACCTGCCGGGGCGTCGCCGCCAGCACGGTGACCGCGATCAGCGGCAGGGCCAGCTCGGTGACGCGGTCGCCGACCTGCGAGATCGACTCGGCGATCCAGAACGTCCGGAAGCGCCGGTTGCCCCGGAGCCCCTCGGCCGGCGCCGCGACGGTGGCGGTCGTGGCGGTGGTGGCGCTCATGCCTCTGCCGGCTTGTCGGTCCCGTCGGTCCCGTCCGCCTCGGGCAGGACGTAGCGGAGGATCCGTACGCCACGGGCGTCCGCCGGCGCGTCCCGTTCCGTCCGTCGGACGTACGGGGCGAGGATCTTCTCGACCGCGTCCTCGATCTCCCGCAGCTCGTCGGCGGACACCCTGACGCGGGTGTTCGTCGTCCGGGCGAGCCGTCGCCACCCGGTGTCCAGGCGGGGCTCGTCGTCCATCAGCCACCGCTGGGGCAGCTCGGCGTATCGGGCGAGCATCTCCCCGCCCAACTGCCGGGCCGCGCTCTGCCCCTCGGGGTCGTCCGGCAGGTTGAAGCGGAAACCGCGCGCCGCCGCCTGCCACCAGCGCTCCCGCTTGCTGGTCGCTCCGTCCCAGTCCTTGACCAGGCCGAACGACGCCAGGTGCCGCAGGTGCCAGCTCAGCACCGACGGCGTGGCACCCACGTGCGGGGAGAGCTGGGTCGCGGTGGCCGGACCGTGCCGTTGGAGGTGCTCCAGGATCGCCAGTCGCACCGGATGGGCGAGGGCCCGGAGGGCCTGGGGATCGGTGATCTCGAAGTCCCCGTACGGATTAGTGAGAGACATCTTTCGAAAGTACTCTCTCACTTCCGGTCTGTCATCCTCCTCGGTGCGCGGCTAGCCTCGGCGTCATGACCTCGGTGTCCCACCTGCTGGCCTTCGCCGGCCTCATCCTGCTCGGCGCGATGTCGCCGGGACCGGACTTCGCGATGGTGGTCCGGCGCTCCGCGATCTCGGGCCGTACGCACGGGATGGCCGCGGCGGCCGGGATCGCCGCCGGAGTGTCCGCCTGGGCGCTCGCGGCGGCCCTCGGCGTCGCGGCCCTGTTCGAGGTGGCTCCCGTAGCGTTCACCGTGGTCAAGGTGGTCGGCGCCGGCTATCTGGTCTTCCTCGGCGTGGGCGCGTTGCGCGCGGCCCGACGTCCGGGTGGTCCGGAGGCCCTGCCACTCCCGGGTGCCGGCCGTGCCGACCGGCTGTGGGTCCCCTTCCGTGAGGGCCTGCTGTGCAACGTGCTGAACCCCAAGGTGGCGGTCTTCTTCGTCGCACTGCTCCCGCAGTTCTTCCCGGCCGACGCCGGTCTGACCGACAGCCTCGCCCTGTCGGCCGTGGCGGTTGTCGTCACCGCCGCCTGGTTCGTCGCCGTGGCGAACCTGGTGGCGGCGTTCCGGCGGGTGCTGGCCCGACCAGCCCTACGACGTGCCGTCGACGCGCTGACCGGGACCGTCCTCATCGGCCTGGGCGTTCGGCTGGCCCTCACCACCGCTCGGTAGGGCTCGCCCCTTCCGGTTGCGGGTGCCGCCGACGTGCGATCGCCTGCCGTCGCGTGGTCAGCCGACCTCACCGAAACGTCGCAGTGTCCAGCGCGGCGGCGGCCACCCGGTCGGATCGCCCTCGGTGGTCCACTCGGTGACCGAGGCGGGTGCGACTGCCAGGTCGAACGCCCGGAACAGCGGCTGCGCGGCCAGGGCGTGGAACGAGCTCTCGACCGTCTCGCTGTGCCCGACCAGCACCACCGTGCCGCCCCGGTGCCGGTGCGCGATGTCCATGATCGCGCGACCGGTGCGGACCACCAGCTCCGACCAGCTCTCGTTGCCCTCCTCGAACGGCCGGAACACCCCACCGCCGTGCACCGCCTGGTCGCGCTGGAACCGGCTCGTGGGCAGCCCGTCGGCGTCCGGCGGGACGTGCCAGGCACACAGTCCGCAGTGCTCCACCGGTTGGACGCCCAGCGTCGCGGCGATGAGGTGCGCGGTCTCCACGGCGCGGCGCAGCGTCGAGGAGTAGACCGCGACGGGGCCGGTGCCGGCGAGGTCGTCACCGAGTGCGTCAGCAAGGCGTTGCACCTGCCGGTGCCCGGTGTCGGTCAGCCCTCGGCAGCCCCGTGGGCCGCCCACGGTGCCGTCGACGTGGTGTACCGATTCGCCGTGGCGTACGAAGATCAGCCGGGTCGCCATCACGCCATCATCCACGAGCGCCGGACCGACCTCGACCCGTGCCGTGCCGGCGACTTGCGTGACTCGACGATGGTTGTCACATGACCCCGTCGCACTCCCGTTACGAGCCGCTCATGGCGCCACCCGCCGCCCCTGGGAGTTGGCGTGTGTGGCTTTTCGCGCTGGCCGGTGCCCTGCTCGTGGGTCTTGGCCTGTTCACCCTCGGCAAGGCGACCTATATCGACGCCCACGGAGTCACCGGTCGGGCCGAGGTGGTGGCGTCGACGGGCGGGCGCACCGCCTTCGTACGCGTCCGGCTCGCATCGGGACGGGAGACGAATCTCTGGGCGTGGACAGGAACTCCGGCACCCGGCACGACGATCGAGGTCGTCCACGTCGAGGAGCGGAACTGGACCAGGGACGCCCGCGTGTTCGCGCCGGCCTGGAAGCTCTGGCTCGACTTCGGTCTGGGACTCGGGTTCCTCGCCGGAGCTCAGGTCGAACGGGTCCGCCGTGCCCGGCGTGAGGCTCGATCGGACTGAAGGCGGATGTCCCGGTCCCCTCGACGCCGCAGCCGGCGGCGGTACGGGGCCGTCACCCGTGGGTGGACGACCCCGAGTGCTGGCCGGCTACTCCGCTGCCTTGAGGATATCCCCGTGCTCGTACCGAAGCTGCGTCAGCAGCAGGCTCCCCAGGCCGAGCACGCCGAGGGCGTACCGCTTGGCGTCGTCCCGCGTCTGGATCCGATGCCGGTCAACGTTGCTCAGCGCCTGGGCGAAGCCCACGCCGAGCGCCCTCCACCCCTCGCGCTCGCTGGCCTGCCGGCCGAGCCGGTAGTCGCTGGCATCGCCGAGCACTTCCGTGTAGAGGCTCTTCCCGACGAGGTTGTTGCCGCTGCGATCTTGAGGGTTGCCTGTCCAGCCCCGGACATGGCTTTCTACAAAGATCGCCGTCTGGCTGGCCACCATGCCCCACTGCTCGTCTTCGACCAGCCCCTTAACGTGCGCCCAAAGGTCCGGGTCGTACGCGTGCTCGTCCACCGGCTCATCTCCGCCCACCAGACCTAGCTCGTAGATGGCCGCATCGATAAGCCCGACCACCTTGCGAACGCCACTCCGACGGGCGTTCTCAAAGGCCGAGTCAGGCATACCGCCCCACATCACGCTGGGCGAGTACGTGATCTTGTCGAAGCTAGCCACGACGTGGTTGTCTGCGCCGAGGGCCCGAACGAAGATCATCCGAACCCGGGGCCTCCACGACTCCAGTTCGGACGACTGGCGGAAGAGGTCAGCGGCTTCGGCCTCCGCCTTGAGCTTCGTCAATTCCTCGATGGCAGCAGCAGGGCGCATGGGCGCGAGCCTACTTCTCCCCTGCGACGTAGACCCCGCGCCCAGGCTGCCCCACGACCAGGTCCCGGTCATGCAGGAGCGAGACGGCACGGTACGCGGTGGCCACGCTGACGGCGAACTGGTCGGCAAGCTCGCTCGTGCTGGGCAACTTCGTCCCTGGCGCAAGTTCGCCATTCTTAATCTTCGTCGTCAGTTCGTCGGCAATACGTCGATATTCAGCAGGTGCAGAGGGCATGGCTTCGATTCCCTTGGTTCGGCCCTGCCATCTGAACACGCGCCAACCATCGTCAGCAAGTGACGCAAGACAATCACGCGCCGTGGCTTTACCTACGTCAGATAGTGACGTAGGTTGCTCTGTGGCTGCCCTTGGTTCGGCAAACGAAGGCCAGCCCCGTCAGGGCGGCGCGGATCCCGTCGCCCTGACGGCACCACTGTGGCCTGACCGCCGGGAGCGACGATGGACCGGATCCGCTATGACGACTACCTGCTAGCCGCCGCGCTGACACTGGCCCGCCGACATCGGCCGGTCTGGAGCTGGACGCACTGGCGGAGGGTGTGCCGCTGCGGCGCGGAGCTGCGCTGCCACACCCACCACCGCATCCCGATCAACCGTGGGCACTGGCCTGCATGAGCGCCTTCAAGCCGGGAGACGTGCTGCTGATCGGCGAGGCGTGTTCGGTCCAATTCGCCGGTGACCGGGCGCTACGCCTGCGGCTGGTGAGCGTGGACCCACGTTCGACGTACCACGGGTGGGTCTGGCTGACTGGCTACGTGCTGAACGACAAGGGCCTGGCCGTCGACAAGCGAGAGGTGTACGTGCAGCGGGCCGGAGTGCGGGTGCAGCGTGCCGCCCCTGCGCCCAGGCTCCGCAGGCCGACGCGGCCGGCTGTCGTCCCGAACGTGCACCAAGATCGCCGCCCCGCTGGGGGTGCCGGCCACCCCGCAGCGCCGGTCGACGCCTGGTCGGCGTACTGCTGAGCACGGGTGATGCGTGGGGACGAGGTGCGTCCGGTGCCGACCGAAGGTCAGCCTCGGTCAACTTTCTGCTGCTAGGAAGGGCGCGCCCGGCAGGATTCGAACCTGCGGCCTTGGGATTAGAAGTCCCCTGCTCTATCCGCTGAGCTACGGGCGCGTGCCGTGGGTGTCGCGCCAAGAGGGTACCGCCGCCCGCTGATCCGGTGGGTGAACGGGTGGACGCGCCCACGTCGTCCATCAGGGTCGCACGGACCGGCGGCCGAGGTCACCCGGGTTCCGCGGTCCCGTCGGCCCGGGGTCCGGCACGCCGTACCCTCGGCTGGTGCTGCTTGATCAGGAGACCGAGAGTGACGTCGCGTCCGAGTTGTGTCAGCTCCTCGGCCGCGCCATCCTGCCGGTCCGCGCGAGCGACGCGGGGGAGGACCACTTCGGCACCGCGTTCTTCTGCGCCGGGCCGGGGCGCGACGAGTACCTGCTCACCGCCGCCACTCTGACCGGCGTACCCCGGGTGGCGTTGGGTCTGCGGCCCAGCGTCACCGAGCCGGCCGGTGTCGCGGGCGACTCCGTCGAGGCGAACGGCGGGGCATGGGTCAGACCGGCCGGCGTGGGGGTGGCCGTCCTCCCCAGCGCCGGCCTGCACGAGGAGGCGGCGGGGCAGGGCTGGCACTGGCGTACGCAGGCGGTGCCGGACGCCCTCGCGGCCGACGCGGACGCGATCGCCCGGATCGGCGCGGAGCCCGGCTCGGCGATAGTCCTCGCGCTCGGGGTCGGCGCGGACGGCTCGCGGCCGCTGGAGGTGGCGATCGAACGCGTCGCCCGTCACGGCGCCACCGTCCGTGTCGACGCGGAGCTGCCGGACGGCTATCTGGGCGCGCCGGTCTTCGGCGTGCAGGACGACGACGGCGAGATCGGACTGCGGTGCCTGGGGCTGGTGCTGCCCGTGCTCGACGGCGGGCACCCGATCGCCACGTTCGACCGCATCCGCGCCGCCCTCGCAGACCTCCCCACAGTTACCTGACGCGGACGCCGAGGGGACCACGGGAGATCTTGGAAGGAACGGCCCCCGGAGGGGCCGAAATCTTCCAAGATCGGCGGGCGGGCAGCGGCCCGGTGGGCGCGGCGGGCGGGCGCGGCGGGCGGGCGTCAGACGCCGGTTGCGTCCGCCGCTTCGGCCGGTTGCCGGCTTGCCGGAGGCACGGGCTGGCCGGCGGGGGCCGTGGGCCCGGCGCCGAGGAAGGCGTCGGCCCAGCGGCCGACCTCGTCGAACACCTTCTGGCGTACGTCCGGGCCGGAGAGCGTGAGGTCGTGCATCCCGCCGTCGAAGCGGGCGAGGGTGACGTGCCGGCCGAGGCGGGGTGCCCAGCGGACCATGTGCTCGACGTCGAGCACCGCGTCGGCGAGCGTCGCCGACTCGTGCCACTTCATGCCCTTGAAACTGCGGGTCGAGCAGGCCAGCAGGACCGGCACGCGGATGTCCAGGCCGGCCCGGAGCTGCTGCTGGCCCTGCCGGACCGCGGCCAGCCAGCCGGCCCGGACGGGGAACCCGGCGAGCGGCTTCCACTCCAGGTCGAAGGTCCACTCGCCGCGGTGCTGGGCGTGGATGCTCTGGCCGTACACCGTGCCGAGGCCGGGGCGGATGACGCGCTTCGGCGCGCTGCGGGCCAGGCGCGCGACGGCGGCCGCGCCGGGCCGGCGCAGCACCCAGGGGAGGTTGAGGTCGAAGAACGGGCTGTTGAGGAACAGCCCGTCGACGACGCCGGCCTCGCGGCGGGCGTGCGCCCAGAGGGAGACGATCAGGCCACCGGTGGAGTGGCCCATCCCGAGCAGGATGTCGTGGCCGTCGTCCTCACGGATGATCTTCGCGGCGGCGTCCAGCTCGGGGAAGTACTCGGCCAGGTCCGTGCAGAAGTTCGGGGTCTGGTGCGGCAGCAGGCTACGGCCGTACTTGCGCAGGTCGAGCGCGTAGAAGTCCCAGCCCCGCTCGGCGAAGAAGTCGGCGAGGTGGGTCTGGAAGAAGTAGTCGACGAAGCCGTGCACGTAGAGCACGGCCCGCCCGGTGGGTCGGTCGGCCCGACGGCGGACCAGGGTGGCGACCACCGGTCCCTCGTCGTCGGTGCCCAGGTCGATCGTCTGCCGCTCGTAGGGCGGGCCCAGCACGTCCGGTTCCACGAACGCGACGGTACGCCCGCTTGCTACCGGGCGGTAGCCCCCGGGCGTACCCGCCCCCGCCCGGCCGCACCGGCGGGCGGGGGCTTCGGGCGTACGCCTCAGGCGGTCTCGGCGTCGGCGCGGACCGGCTCGGTGTCCTCCTCGGCCGGGGCACCCGCCTGCGCGGAAACGTCGCGCAGGTGCTTGTTGTGCCGGGGCTCCTGCCGCGTCTTCGCGTCGTTGAGCTTGCGCCGCAGGTCGTCCCGGACGTCGTTCAGCGCGGCGTGCAGGTCCTCCTCCGAGGAGGTGGTGACGATCTTCTGCCGGCCGGCGATCCAGCACTCCAGGGTGACCTTCTGGCCCTTGGCCTCGCGATCCTTCACCGTCACCTCAAGCTCGGTGGCGTCGGCGTGGAAACCGGCGAGCCGGGCGTCCAGCGTGCCGAACTGCTCGGCGATCCAGTTCCGGTCGCCCTGCGAGAACCCGGCGCCGACCCGCAGGCACTCCGCCACGGTCGCCGGGTTGGTGACGGCGCTCATCGCTGCACCCGGCCGGTGCCGATGGTGGTCATCTTCATGATCGCTGACCTTTCGTTCGTGGTGCTGTCCGCGGTGCGGTTGATCAAATCCATACCCAGCCGACCGCGGTCCGGAACGTGACCGATCATGCAGCGGCCCGCACCGGGCGCTCCAGGGCCGATCGGCCGTAGCACACCGGGACCTTGATCAGGTCGTTGTCCACAGCCGCTCCGGTTGTCCACAGGAGGGCCGTCGGTGCTCGCGTCGGCCGCCTTCCCGACGCAGGCTCGGCGTCGAGTCGACTCGCGATGGCAAGCCCGATCTCCCCCTGGAGGGACGATGTTCGACACCTACGTCACGGTCGTGGGCAACGTGCTCACGGCCCCGGAGTGGCGCCGCACCACCCAGAGCAACACGCTGGTGGCCAACTTCAAGGTCGCCTCCACCGCCCGCCGGCTCGACCGCGACAGCGGCCGGTGGGTCGACGGCAACAGTCTTCGCGTCCGCGTGAACTGCTGGCGCAAGCTCGCCGAGGGTGTGGCCGCTTCGATCATGGTGGGCGACCCGGTGGTCGTCTGCGGTCGGCTCTACACGCGCGACTGGACCGACGACGCGGGGAACCACCGCACCCTCTACGAGCTGGAGGCGGTCGCGGTGGGGCACGACCTGTCCCGTGGGCGGGGTCGCTTCCTGCGCAACCGGCCGACCATGTCCACCAGCACGGTGCAGGACGCCGAGGCCGAGCAGCGGGTGCACGGCGAACCGACCGAGCCGGTGCCGGACGGCGACGCCCCGGCCGTGCTCGACGACGGGCCGCTGGACGAGGACTTCGAGCTGTCCGGGTTCCCGGTGCGGGGCCGGCGTGCGGTGTCCCCCTTCGCCGACACCACCGATCCGTTCGACGAGGACGCGGACGGGCTGGACCACGGGTCCGGTGCAGCCGAACTGCTGTGGGACGGCACGGACGCCTCGGGAGCCCCTGGCCGACCTGACGGTCCGGTCGAGGGCGATGGGTCGGTCGAGGGCGACGGTCCGGTCGAGGGCGACGGTCCGGTCGAGGGCGACGGTTCGGGGGGTGCCGGCGGGTCCGACGGGCCCGGCGACGACCTGGAGCCGGTGCCGGACAGCGGTGCCGCCAGCTCGTCGACCGGGCGGGGTCGACGGAGCCGGGGACGCGTGCCGCAGCCGGCCTGACCGGGCCGGTGCGACGGGCTGGCCTGACCCCGCCGGCCCGGTGGGCCGGTCCGGCGGGGTGATCCGGCGCGGCCGGTTTGATGAGGCCGCCCGGTGGGCGCGGGGAACGGGGGCGGGGTGGCGGCGGTACGAGCCGCCGCCACCCCGTGCCGGGTTCCGCCGGAGTCTGGCCCGGCCGGGTCCGTCCGAGCTTCGACAAGATCGACACGACGTCAGTGAAGGCGGGGCATCCGGAAGGGGGGACACCGCGCCTTCAGTGAAGCCGGGAGCGGCCCCACGAAGGTCCCGGAATGTGGACGCTTGTTCCCGTCCGGCGACGCGGTAACCGCGGGGGTGGCCGGGCGGGGGATCGCCGGTGTCGGTCGGGCAGGGGACCGACCGTGGTGCTCGGCTAGGCTGGCCGGCCGGAGGTGATGGCCGGTGCGGCACGCGACGCCGGTGGCGACCACGGTGGGGCTCGTCGCGGGGTACGCCCTGGACGCGCTGCTCGGCGACCCGCGTCGCGGGCACCCCGTGGCCGGGTTCGGTCGGGCCGCCTCCGCCCTGGAACGACGTCTCTACCGGCCGGACCGCGCGGCCGGTGCCGCGTACACCGCCGCGGCGATCGGGGTGCCGGTGCTGCTCGGCGCGGCGGCCACGGCCGCCACGCGACACCGGCCGGTGGCCCGGGCGGTGCTGGTCGCCGCCGCCACCTGGACGGTCCTCGGCGGGCGCACCCTGCGGCACGAGGCCACCGTGATGGGGCGGGCACTGCGCGGCGGCGACCTGCCCGCCGCGCGGCAGCGGCTCGGTCACCTCTGCGGCCGGGACCCGTCCGCCCTGGACGAGCCCGAGCTGGCCCGTGCCACCGTCGAGTCGGTCGCCGAGAACACCTCCGACGCGGTCGTGGCCCCCCTGCTCTGGGGGGCGGTCGCCGGGCTGCCCGGCCTGCTCGGGTACCGCGCCGCGAACACCCTCGACGCGATGGTCGGACACCGGTCGGCGCGGTACGCCCGGTTCGGCACCCCGGCGGCCCGCCTCGACGACCTGCTCAACCTGGTACCCGCCCGGGTGACCGGCCTGCTCACGATCGCGGTCGCGCCGGTCGCGAACGGGGACCGCGAGCGGGCCTGGCGGGTGTGGCGCCGGGACCGCAACGACCACCCGAGCCCCAACGCCGGCCAGTGCGAGGCGGCGATGGCCGGGGCGCTGGGCGTACGTCTCGGGGGGCGCAACGTGTACTTCGGGCGGTCGGAGGTGCGCCCGTACCTGGGCGACGGCCCCCGCCCCGAGGCGCGGCACCTGAAGCGGGCCGCCACGATCTCCGGCGCGGTGGGGTTGGCCGCCCTCGGGCTGGCCGCCGCGTACCCGCTGACGGTCGGCCGGCTGGTCGGCGCCGCCGGTCGCCGCGTGCGCGGCGCGAGCCGGGGGACCGGACGGTGAGCGGGGGGCTGCTGGTCGCCGGCACCACCTCCGACGCCGGCAAGAGCGTGCTCACCGCCGGCATCTGCCGCTGGCTGCACCGGCGGGGCGTGAAGGTGGCGCCGTTCAAGGCGCAGAACATGTCCAACAACTCGGCGGTCGTGGTCGGGCCGGACGGGCGTGGCGGGGAGATCGGCCGGGCCCAGGCGATGCAGGCCGCCGCCTGCGGGATCGCCCCCGACCTGCGATTCAACCCGGTGCTGCTCAAGCCGGGCAGCGACCTGGCCAGCCAGGTGGTGCTGCTCGGCGAGGCCGTCGACACGATCACCGCCGGCACCTTCCGGGCGTTGCGGCCCCGGCTGGCGGAGACCGCGTACGCGGCGCTGGCCGAGCTGCGGGCCGCGTACGACGTGGTGATCTGCGAGGGGGCGGGCAGCCCGGCGGAGATCAACCTGCGCGCCGGGGACTACGTGAACATGGGGCTCGCCCGGCACGCCGGGCTGCCCACCATCGTGGTCGGTGACATCGACCGGGGTGGTGTGTTCGCCTCCATGTTCGGCACCGTCGCGCTGCTGGACCCGGCCGACCAGGCCCTCGTCGCCGGCTTCGTGATCAACAAGTTCCGGGGTGATCTCGGGCTGCTCCAGCCGGGCCTGGACATGCTGCGCCAGGTGACCGGCCGCCCCACGTACGGGGTGCTGCCCTGGTCGCTCGACCTGTGGCTGGACGCGGAGGACTCGCTGGCGTACGGGCGGGTGCTGGGCCGGCCGGCGGCCCCGCGCGGCACCGACTGGCTGGACGTCGCGGTGGTCCGGCTGCCCCGGATCAGCAACGCCACCGACGTGGAGGCGCTCGCCACCGAGCCCGGTGTCCGTGTGCGGCTCACCGTCGAGCCGGCCGAACTGGCCGCCGCCGACCTGGTCGTCCTTCCCGGCTCGAAGTCGACCGTGGCCGACCTGGCCTGGCTGCGGGAGACCGGCCTGGCCGACGCCGTGGTGGCGCACGCCGCCGCCGGCAAGCCCCTGCTCGGCATCTGCGGAGGGTTCCAGATGCTGGCCCGCGCGATCCACGACCCGGTGGAGAGCCGGCGGGGGAGCGTGCCCGGGCTGGGGTTGTTGCCGATCGAGATCACCTTCGACCCGCGCAAGACCGTCCGGCAGTCGGTCGGCACGGTCGACGGTGACGTCCCGGTGCGCGGCTACGAGATCCACCACGGCTACGTCTCGTCCGCCGACCCGACCCTGACCCCGCAGCTGACCTGCGCCGACGGGACGGGCGAGGGGGCGGTGGCCGGCGCGGTGCGCGGCACGCACTGGCACGGCGCCTTCGAGTCCGACGAGTTCCGCCGTCGCTTCCTCACCGAGGCGGCCCGGCTGGCCGGCCGCACCGGGTTCCGGGTGGCACCGGACACGTCCTTCGCCGCCGCCCGCGAGCGGTCCCTGGACCTGCTCGGTGACCTCGTCGAGGAGCACCTGGACACCGACGCGCTGTGGCGCCTCGTCGAGGCCGGTCCGCCCGCCGGCCTGCCGTTCATCCCACCCGGCGCACCGACACCGGTGGGCTAGACCTCAGAGGCGCACGTCGGCCGGGCGGTCGGACATCGGCAGCCCCGCCGACTGCCACGCCTCCACGCCCCCGATGATGTCCGTGGCCCGGTGCAGGCCCAGGGCCCGCAGGCTGGCCACCGCCAGGCTGGAGCTGTAGCCCTGCCGGCACGCCACCACGATCTCCAGGTCGTACCCGGTCGCCTCGGGGATCCGCCAGGCGCTCGCCGGGTCCAGCCGCCACTCCAGCACCGTCCGGTCCACGACGATGGCGCCGGGCAGGTCGCCCTGCTCCTGCCGCTGGGAATCGGTGCGGGTGTCGATCAGCAACGCCCCGGCACGGACCGCCTCGACGGTCTGCTCCGGGGTCAGCCGGCGTACCCCGGCGCGGGCCTGCTCCAACAGGGCGTCGACGCCCGGACTCATCACGCTGTGGGACACGAACCGATCCTGCCGCCCCGCCGGCCGGTTCGCCCGCCCAACGGCCGGGTCCCGCCCACGACCGCCCGAACGGGCGACGCCGCGCCGTCGTGGTCCGGGCCGCCGGTTACCGTCGGCGGAGTGACGGTCGCGGTGATGGAGGCGTACGCGCAACTCGCCCGCCGGGTGTGGGCCGGGCCGGCGCGGTTGGGGCGTACCCGGCTGGTGGCCGTCGACGGGCCGAGCGGCGCGGGGAAGAGCGTGTTCGCGTCGCGGCTCGCGGACGCCCTGCCGGCGGTGAGTGGCGGCGCGCGACCGCCGGTGGTGCACACCGACGACCTGCTCGACGGCTGGGACGACCAGCTCACCTTCTGGCCCCGCCTGGAGGAGTGGGTGCTCGCGCCGCTGCGCGCGGGCCGGCCGGGGTCCTACCGGCGGTACAGCTGGGTGCGGCGCCGCTTCCTGCCCCGGCCGGTGCCGGTGCCGGTCGCGCCGGTGCTGATCGTGGAGGGGGTGAGCACGGCGCGGGCGGCGGCGGGTCCGGACCTGTCCCTCGCGGTCTTCGTCACCGCGCCGGCGCCGCTGCGGCTCACCCGGGCGGTGGAGCGCGACGGCCCCGGGATCCTGCCGGAGTTGCGGCGCTGGCACACCGGCGAGCGGGCGCACTTCGCGGCGGACGGCACCGAGGCGCGGGCGGACCTGGTGGTCGACGGTGCGCCCACCCTGCCGCACGACCCCACCCGGTACTACGTCCGCCGCCGGTGACCGCGCGGGCCCGGCCGGCTCGGGACGGCTCGGTCGGTGTGACCCGGTAAGGCCGGCATACGATGCCGGTCATGACCACACCGATCATGTCCGAGTCCGACCTGCGGGCCGCCGTCGAGCGGGAGATGCCCGGCGTCCGCGCCGACCTGGAACGCCTCGTCCGCATCCCGGGCATCGCGTTCGACGGCTTCGACCACTCGCACGTGGAGCGCTCCGCCGAGGCGGTGGCGGAGCTGCTGCGCGGCTGCGACCTCGACGTGCGGATCGTGCGCTCCGGCGGCCAGCCGGCCGTCATCGGGAAGAAGGCGGCCCCGCCCGGCGCGCCGACGGTGCTGCTCTACGCCCACCACGACGTCCAGCCGGTCGGTGACCGGTCGCTGTGGGAGTCCGACCCGTTCGAGCCGGTCGAGCGGGACGGCCGCCTCTACGCCCGGGGCGCCGCCGACGACAAGGCCGGCATCATGGCGCACGTCGCGGCGCTGCGGGCGTTCGGCGACGCGCTCCCGGTCGGCGTGGTGCTCTTCATCGAGGGCGAGGAGGAGTACGGCTCCGACTCGCTGGAGCGGCTGCTCGACGAGCACCGTGACGAGATCGCCTCGGACGTCATCGTGATCGCCGACTCCGGCAACTGGGACATCGGCGTACCGGCGTTGACCACCTCGCTGCGCGGCATCATCAACTGCTTCGTCGAGGTCCGTACGCTCGACCACGCCGTGCACAGCGGCATGTTCGGCGGTGCGGTGCCGGACGCCCTCACCGCGCTGGTGCGGCTGCTCGCCACCCTGCACGACGACGCGGGTGACGTGGCGGTGGACGGCCTGGTCGCCCGGGAGGGCGCGAGCGTCGACTACCCCGAGGACCGGATCCGGGTCGAGGCCGGGCTGGCCGAGGGGGTGCAGTTCATCGGCACCGGCCGGATCACCGACCGGATCTGGACGAAGCCGGCGGTCGCGGTGCTCGGCATCGACGCGCCGGCCACCGGCGAGGCACCGAACGCCCTGGTCCCGGCCGCGAAGGCGAAGCTGAGCGTACGGCTCGCGCCGGGTGACGACCCGAAGCGCGCGTACGCGACCGTGCGCGCCCACCTGGAGAAGCACGCGCCGTGGGGCGCGCAGGTGACCGTGACCCTGGAGCACGACGGCGACCCGTGCGTCATCGACGCGTCCGGCCCGATGTTCGACGCGGCCCGCTCGGCCTTCCGAAGCGCCTGGGACGGCACCGCCCCGGTGGACATCGGCATCGGCGGCTCGATCCCGTTCATCGCCACCTTCCAGGAGATGTTCCCGCGGGCCGCGATCCTGGTGACCGGCGTGGAGGACCCGCACGCGCGGGCGCACGGGCCGAACGAGAGCCTGCACCTCGGCGAGTTCGCCCGGGTCTGCCTGGCCGAGGCGCTGCTGCTGGCGAACGTGGCCCGGGCGGGCACGAACGGAGGCTAGGGCCGCGCTGCGCGTCGCCGCCCGCGCGCCGCGGGCACGCCCGCACGCCCGCACGCCCGCGCACCCGCGCGCCCGCGCGCCCGCGCGCCCGCAGGCCCGCGCAACTTCGGGGAAATAGTGGTCATTTGCCGGCGCGAGGCCACTATTTCCCCGAAGTAGTGGCCACGCCGGGCGGTGCCAGGCGCGCCAGGCGGCCAGGTGTCGGAACCGTAACTTCCCGGTCCATCTGGGAGTTTGCGGTGTGTCGGGCGCAGGGCTGTTATAGCCTTTCGAACATGAGTACGAACGAGGTCATGTCCCGGCTGGAAGCCGCGGTCAGCGCTCTGGGAGACGTCGACGTCTCCGCGTGGTCCGAGGACACGCTGAAGGAACAGCTCGGTGAGCTCTCCGCCGCCCTGGTCGCGCTGGACACGCTGCTGTCCCGGGTCGCCGACGAGGTTCGCGCCCGCGGCCTGCGCATCGAGGAGCCCGTCTCCGCCTGACCGGCCCCGGCCTCGCCGGGGCCGGTCCGCGTGGTCTTGGGCTACCCGGGCACGGCAATGCCCGGGTGGTGTCGGGGGTGGCTGGCAGGATGGTGCCCGTGCGGTTCCTGGATCTGGCAGCCACCTCCGCCGCCGTCGGCGCGACCAGCGGCCGGCGCGCGAAGGTGGAGCTGCTCGCCGACGCGTTGCGCCGGCTCGCGCCGGACGAGGTCGCGGCGGGTTCCGGCTATCTCGCGGGCGAGCTGCGACAGCGGCAGACCGGGGTGGGCTGGGCCGGCCTTCGTGGCCTTCCCCCGCCGGCCGACGTTCCCACGCTGACGGTGGCCGCCGTGGACGCGGCGATCGACGAGATCGCGGCGGTGAGCGGTGCCGGCTCGCAGGCCCGTCGGCGTGCGCTGCTGCACGCGCTCTACAGTGCGGCGACCGCCGACGAGCAGCGGCTGTTGACCGGGCTGTTCAGCGGGGAGTTGCGCCAGGGTGCCCAGGCGGGCCTGCTCGCCGACGCGGTGGCGCGGGCGGCCGAGGTTCCGGTCGCGGCCGTACGCCGGGCGCTCCTGCTCGCCGGTGACCTGCGGGCGGTCGCGGTGGCCGCGCTCGACGGCGGCGCGGCGGCGCTGGCCGCCTTCGGTCTCCAGGTCGGCCGGCCGTTGGCGCCGATGCTCGCGCAGAGCGCACCGTCGGTGGACGAGGCGCTGGCGGCCACCGGCACGCCGGCCGTGGTCGACGTGAAGCTCGACGGCATCCGGATCCAGGTGCACCGCTCCGGCCGGGACATCGCCGTCTTCACCCGGAGTCTGGACGAGATCACCACCCGCGTGCCCGAGGTGGTCGCCGCCGTGCGGTCGCTGCCGGCCCGGGAGCTGGTGCTCGACGGCGAGGCGATCGGCCTGGACGCGACCGGTCGGCCGCTGCCGTTCCAACAGACGTCGAGCCGGGCGGCCCGCCGCACCACGCCCAGCACCACCGGTGGCACGCCGGTCGCCCCGGCGGTGCTCGCCGCCGCCGAGACCACCGGCGAGCCGGTCCTGACCCCGTACTTCTTCGACCTGCTGCACCTCGACGGCGAGGACCTCATCGACCGGCCGGGCCGGGAGCGCTGGGCGGCGCTGGCCGGTGCGGTCGACCCGTCGATGCTGGTCGGCCGGATGGAGGTCGACGGCCCGGAGCGGGCCGGCGCGGCCTTCGCGGCGGCGGTCGACGCCGGGCAGGAGGGCGTGGTCGTCAAGGCGCCCGACGCGCCGTACGACGCGGGCCGGCGCGGTGCCGCGTGGGTGAAGGTGAAGCCCCGCCACACCCTGGACCTGGTGGTGCTCGCCGTGGAATGGGGCAGCGGCCGGCGGCAGGGCTGGCTCTCCAACCTGCACCTGGGTGCCCGTGATCCGCGCACCGGCGACTTCGTGATGCTCGGCAAGACGTTCAAGGGGCTCACCGACGAGGTGCTGCGCTGGCAGACTGCGCGGTTCCTCGGCCTCGCCGTGGAGCGCGGCGACTGGGTGGTCCGGGTGCGCCCGGAGCAGGTCGTCGAGATCGCGTTCGACGGGGTGCAGACGAGTTCCCGCTACCCGGGTGGGATGGCGCTGCGCTTCGCCCGGGTGGTGCGCTACCGCGACGACAAGAGCGCCGCCGAGGCCGACACCATCGATGCCGTCCGGGCCATCCACGCCGGCCGCGTCACGGGCTGATCGGCTGGACGGGTTCGGCGGCGCGGTCGACAGGGGCGGCGGACCGCTCATTCAGGAGGCCGGCCCGACGGTGGGCCTCCCGGCGGGCGACCCAGCCGTAGCCGAGCAGCGCCATCACCGCGAAGATCCACCACTGCACGACATAGCCGAGGTTCTGCCAGTTGTTGGCGTGCCCCACAGGGACGGCGACGAACGTCGGGTCGGCCGCCGGGCTCTGCTCGTCCAGCAGCAGGTACCCGCCGTGCACCGGGTAGGGCAGCTCACGGGCCAGCCGGGGCAGGTCGATGCGTCGCGTCTCCAGCCGGCCGTCGCGCCGGGTGACGGCGCCCTTGCCCGGCTCGCCGGTGCGTACCCGGCCGGCCACGGTCACCTCGCCGGCGGGGACCGGGGGCACCGTCGGTTGGGCGGTGGCGGCGGCACCTGGCACCGGCGGGATCCAGCCCTGGTTCACCAGCACGGCGGTGCCGTCGGCGAGCACCAGCGGGGTCAGCACCTCGAACCCGACCCTCTGCTCCACCGAGCGGCTCCGGACCAGGACTACGTTCGTGGCGTCGTAGCGGCCGGTGGCGCTGACCTTGGTCCAGGTCTTCTCCTCGGTCGGGGCGGGCCCGAGGGTGCCGGGGCCGCCGGCCGGCGCGGCCAGCGCGTCGCGCAGCGGCACCGGGTCCATCCGCTGGCCCGCGTCGATCCGCTCGTTGATCTCGGTCCGGCCGTGGTAGCGGTCCAGCTGCCAGTTGCCCAGCAGCACCATCGCCACCGCGGCGACCAGGGTCAGCGCGAGAATGCCCAGCCAGCGCGGGGTCAGCAGGAACCGGTACACGACGACGAGGTTACCCCTGTGGCCCGGGCCACCCGCCGGGACGACCCCGGTCCGCGCGCCCGGCGCCGACGCGGACACACCACCTCATCGACGATCTTCCTGTCCGGTGGCTTCCGCCGTCGGCCCGGTCCGCTATCGTCACGCGGGCGGACCGCGCCGGGCGGCCCGCCGCGCCGCCACCGTCCGCGAGGAGTCGATGATGACCGTCGTGCCGCGCCTGGTGCTCAGCGCGCCGTCCTCCGGGCACGGCACGAACGCGCTGGCGATCGGGCTGCTCGCGGCTCTCGCCGACCGGGGG
The DNA here is from genome assembly GCF_044465805.1 of Micromonospora sp. NPDC049497. Classification (NCBI taxonomy): domain Bacteria; kingdom Bacillati; phylum Actinomycetota; class Actinomycetes; order Micromonosporales; family Micromonosporaceae; genus Micromonospora; species Micromonospora sp. NPDC049497. The sequence goes on from NZ_JBITMC010000001.1 coordinate 647,519, forward strand.
CTCGACGTCGCCGGTTTCAAGGTCGGCCCGGACCAGATCGACGCCGGCTACCTCGGGCTCGCCGCCGGCCGCCCCGGGCGCACCATCGACCCGCGGCTGACCGGGGCCGACCGGGTCGTCCCGCTCTTCGCCCACGGCGCCGAGGGCGCCGGGCTCGCGGTGGTGCAGGGCAGCATGGGCCTGTACGACTCCCTCGCCGGCCGCCCGGAGACGGAGTCGACGGCCGCCATCGCCACCGCGCTGCGCAGCCCCGTCGTCATGGTGGTCGACGTCGGCGCGATGGGCCAGTCGGTGGCCGCCCTCGTGCACGGCTTCCGGGCGTACGACGAGCAACTCTGGCTCGGCGGCGTGATCCTCAACCGGGTGGCGTCCACGCGGCACGAGGCGTTGCTGCGTGAGGCGCTCGACGACGTCGGGGTGCCGGTCTACGGCGCGCTGCGCCGGCAGGACCTGCCGCCGGTGCTGCCGGCCCGCCGGCACGGCGTGGTGCCGGTGCTCACCGGCAGCGGCGAGGCGACCCGAGCGGTCCGGCGGCTCGGCGAGGCGGTCGCCGCGACCGTCGACCTGGAGCGCCTGCTCGGGCTGGCCCGCTCCGCCCCGGCGCTGCCCGCGCCGGCCTGGTCGCCCGAGGCCGAGGTCGCTGCCGCCGGTGGCCCGTCGACCGGTGAACGGCCGCTGGTGGCGGTGGCCGGTGGCGCGGGCGGCACCTACGGCCACGTGGAGACCACCGAGCTGCTGCGGGCGGCCGGTGCCGAGGTGGTGACGGTCGACCCGCTGCACGACGAGGCGCTGCCCGCCGGGGTGCGGGCGCTGGTGGTCGGTGGCGGCCTGCCGGAGTCGTACACGGCGCAGCTCTCCGCCAACCGGCGGCTCTGCATCGCGGTCGCCGAGCTGGCCCGTACCGGCCGGCCGGTGGTCGCCGAGGGCGCCGGCCTGCTGTGGCTGGCCCGGGAGGTCGACGGCCTGCCGATGTGCGGGGTGCTGGACGCGGTGGGCAGCAGCCGGGAGGGCCTTGTCGTCGGCTACCGCACCGCGACCGCGCTGACCGACAGCGTGGTCGCCGCGACCGGCACGGTGGTGACCGGGCACAAGGACCATCGGGCGGTGCTGTCCCCGCGGGCCGGGCAACGGGCGGCGTGGAGCTGGGACGGCGGCGCGCCGGAGGGCTTCGTGTGGCGGGGCGTGCACGCCTCGCAGTTGGTGCCGCACTGGGCCGCGTACCCCGGGATGGCCGTCCGTCTGGTCGAGGCGGCGGCGCGGTCGGTGGTCGACCCGGCGGCGGTCGCGGATCCCGGCGGGGTCCCGGCGTGATCGGTCAGGTGGCGGTCCGCCGGTTCCCGGCGCTGACCGTCTCGACCCCGCGTACGGAGGTCCGGCCGCTGGGGGCGGCCGACGCCAAGGCCGCCGACGAGGTCTTCGCCGACCGGCAGACGCAGCGCTGGCTGCCGCTGGCCGACGAGTCCGGGCAGATCGACGGGTACGCGTGGTGCACCGACCTGGCCCGGCAGCGCCGGGACAGTGGCGACGGCGACCACTACGCGGTGCTGCGGCGGGAGGACGACCGGGTGGTCGGCTGCCTGTGGGCCCGGCGCACCGACTGGGGTGCGCTGTGCACGGAGGTCTCGTACGCGATGGCCCCGCACGCCCGGGGGTTCGGCCTGGCCGCCGAGGCGGTGGACGCGCTCGCCATCGCGCTGCTCCTGGAGCACGGGTTCCAGCGTGTCGAGCTGCGGGTCGCCCCCGGCAACGTCGCCTCCCGACGGGTGGCGGAGAAGGCCGGCTTCACCTACGAGGGCCTGTTGCGCAACGCGGGCTACGTGCGTGGTGCCCGCGTCGACCTCGAACTCTGGTCCCTGGTCTCCGCCGACCTGCACTGACGCGCCGTCCCCATCCGGAGACGGCGCGTCGGTGCGGGTCCGCTCAGCCCACCATGGTGTCCGACGGTGGGGTGAACTGGCGTGGCGGTGTGCCCTTGAGGGCGTCGCGGAGGGTCTCCGAGACCGCCTTGATCGGGATCTGGGACTGCCCGTCGCCGACCGCGTTGAACGGGTTGTCCGGGTCGGAGATGAAGCTGGCCGCCGCCAGTTCCGGGGTGTAGCCGACGAACCAGGCCGACCGGGTGCTGTCCGTGGTACCGGTCTTGCCGGCGACCGGCCGGCCCACCGTGCCCCGGACGCTGTCCGCCGTCGACCAGCCGCCGCAGCTTCCCCGGGCCGGGGTGTCGCCGGTCGGGCAGCGGGCGGCGTCGGTGGCCGCCCGGGCGGCGTCGGCGTTGACCACCTGCCGGCAGCGCGGCTTGGCGACCTCCCGTTCGATGCCGGAGGCGGTCCGGAACATGGTCGGCGTGCCGTCCCGGTTGTAGATCGCCTGCACCGGGATCGCCTCGCAGTACCGGCCGTCGGCGGCGATGGCGGCGTACGCGTTGGCCATCTCCAGCGGGGTGGCGTCGGAGACGCCCAGGGTGAACGCGCCCCACGTGCTCGCCCGGCCTGGTGCCGCATGTTCCCGGTCGACATCGGTACGCCAGCGCAGACCGAGCTGTTCGGCGAGCCGGACGCCCTTGTCCGCGCCGATCTGCTCCTCCAGCCAGACCCAGTAGGTGTTGACCGACTTACCGAAGGCGGACCACATGGTCTGCTGGCCGCTCATCGCGCCGCTGGCGTTCGTCGGCGCCCAGCCGTTGTAGACCTCGGACCGGTAGCGGTAGGGCGCGTTGAACGAGGTTGACAGGGGCTTGCCGGCGTTGAGTGCGGCGAGCATCGGGAACATCTTGAACGTCGACCCGGCCTGGTAGCCGGGGAGGCTGCCGCCGCCGAGCAGGGGCGCCACCGTGTTCGGGTAGTTGGCCTTCACGTTCGGTCCGGCCTCGGGGTTGGAGCTCTGCCCGTTCTCGCTGAGGTCCAGGGAGTACGTGCGGTTCACCGCCATCGCCTTCACCCGGCCGGTGCCCGGCTCGGAGACCACGATGCCGTTGGCGAACGGGCTGCCGGTGTTCTCCTTGGTGCCGACGTTCTTCTCGGCCGCCGCCTGGATCTTCGGGTCCAGGCTCAGCACGATCCGGTAGCCGCCGCGGCGCAGCTTGTCCATCCGTTCCAGCCGGTTCTCGCCGAAGGCGGGCTGGGCGCTCCACCAGTTCTTCACGTAGTCGCAGGCGAAGCCCCAGCTGTTCCACTTGTCGGGCACGGCGGCGCAGTCGTTGGACGGATAGCTGAGGGTGAGTTTGATCCGCTCGCTCTTCGCCTGCGCCACCGCGTCCGGGGAGAGATAGCCGAGCTGGGCCATCCGGTCCAGGACGTAGTTGCGTCGGCCGGTGGCGTCCTTCTGGTCGGAGGTTGCCGGGTCGTACTCCGACGGGGACTTGACCAGGCCGGCGAGGGTGGCCGCCTCGACGGGGTTGAGGTCCTTGGGCGTCTTGGAGAAGAAGATCTCACTGGCCGCGTAGATGCCGTACGCGCGGTGCCCGAAGTACGCGGAGTTGAGGTAGCGCTCCAGGATCTGCTCCTTGCTCAGCTCCTTCTCCAGGTCGAGTGCCATCCGCATCTCCCGGACCTTGCGCAGGCTGGTCTGCTGGGTGGCCTCCTGCACCTCCTTCGGCGTCGTGGCGCTGTCCCGCAGGGCCATCCGCACGTACTGCATGGTCAGGGTGGACGCGCCCTGCGAGACGCCACTGGCCTGCGCGTTGGCGACGAAGGCGCGGGCGACGCCCTTCGGGTCGACACCCCGGTGCTGGTAGAAGCGGTTGTCCTCGGCGGCCACGATCGCCTGCTGCATGTTCGGCGAGATGTCCGCGATCTTGGTGTACTGCCGGTACTCCTCGTAGAACATCGTCAGCACCGTCTTCCCGTCCGGCGCGTACAGGTACGACGTCTCGGCGGGCAGAGCGGTCGTGAGGATCTTGGTCTTGTGCTCCAGCGCGTGGGCGGTGACCTTCGCGCCGATGCCGGTGGCGGCGGCGACGGGGTACGCCACGGCGGCGACCACGATGCCGGCGATCAGGCCGGCGCGGAGGAGGGGAACGAGACGACCGGCGGAGGCAAGGGGTCGATTGCTCACACGCCCAAGTTATGACATTTCCGATTCTTACTTGAGAAATATTCATGAACACCGAGAGTGGTGACGTGGCCCACGCCGCGATCCGCTGTCCCGTACGCCGCCTTCCCGGCAGGATCGCGGACATGCGTGGTCAGACGATCGCGGTGCCCCCGGGCGCCAGCGGCTCCTCCGAGCCGGACCTCACCCATCACGGTGACGCCGAGGTGGGTGACGGACTGGTCGACCTTGCGGTGAACGTCCGGCGTGCCCCTATGCCCGACTGGTTGGCCGACCCGGTCACGGCCGCGCTCGGCGACCTCGCCGCGTACCCCGACCCCGGCCCGGCCCGCGCCGCCGTCGCCGCCCGGCACGGCCGCCCGCCGGCCGAGGTGCTGCTGACCGCCGGCGCCGCCGAGGGCTTCGTCCTCATCGCCCAGGCGCTGCGCGGCGTACGCCGTCCCGTCGTCGTCCACCCGCAGTTCACCGAGCCGGAGGCGGCGCTGCGTGCCGCCGGCCACGCGGTCGAGCGGGTGCTGCTCGACCCGGCCGACGGATTCCGGCTCGACCCGGCCCGGGTGCCCGACGACGCGGACCTCGTCATGGTCGGCAACCCGACCAACCCGACGTCCGTGCTGCATCCCGCCGACACCCTGGCCGCGCTGGCCCGGCCGGGCCGGGTGCTCGTGGTCGACGAGGCGTTCGCCGACACCACCACCGCCCCCGGTGTGCCCGGCGAGCCGGAGTCCCTCGCCGCCCGGCGGGACCTGCCCGGCCTGCTGGTCGTCCGCAGCCTCACCAAGACCTGGGGGCTGGCCGGCCTGCGCGTCGGCTACCTCCTCGGCGAGCCCGCGCTGCTGAAGCGGCTGGCCGCCGCACAGCCGCTCTGGGCCGTCTCCACCCCGGCCCTGGCGGCCGCCGCGGCCTGCGCCGGCCCCGAGGCGGTCGAGGCCGAGCGCGCCATCGCCGCCGGTCTCGCCGCCGACCGCGACCACCTGGTCGCGCGACTCGCGGCCCTGCCGGGCGTACGCGTCGCCGGCCCGCCCGCGAGCGCCTTCGTCCTCATCCACCTGCCCGGTGCGGCCGGCGTACGCGAGGCCCTGCGGGAGCGTGGCTGGGCGGTGCGCCGGGGCGACACCTTCCCCGGGCTCGGGCCGGACTGGCTCCGGATCGCGGTCCGCGACCCGGCGACCACCGACGCGTTCATCGAGGTACTGGCGAAGATCCTGGAGGCATGATGCTGGAGCGCACCATCGCGGCGATCGGGCCGCTCGACTTCTCGGCGATGGCCGCCGCCCGGGACCTCCAGGGCCGGCTCACCAAGCCCGCCGGATCCCTCGGCGCCCTGGAGGACCTCTCGGTACGCCTCGCCGGCCTGGCCGGGTCCTGCCCGCCACCGCTGCCCGAGCCGGCCGCAGTGGCGATCTTCGCCGGTGACCACGGTGTGCACGCCCAGGGCGTGACACCCTGGCCGCAGGAGGTCACCGCCCAGATGATCGCCAACTTCCTGGCCGGCGGTGCGGTCGTCAACGCGTTCGCCCGGCAGGCCGGTGCCTCGGTCACCGTGGTCGACGTCGGCGTCGCCACGCCCCTGCCGCCGGTACCGGACGCGGCGACCGCGAGCGCCCCGGCGACCGCCGGAGCCCCCCGGCTGGTCGCCGCGAACGTCCGCGCCGGCACCCGGGACCTCGCGGTCACCGCCGCGCTGACCCGGGACGAGGCCCGTACGGCGGTGGAGACCGGCATCCGGATCGCGCACGACCTGATCGACGGCGGCGCGGGCATCCTGCTCACCGGGGACATGGGCATCGGCAACACCACGCCGGCCGCCGCTCTCGTGGCCGCGTTCACCGGCACCGACCCGGCGGAGACGACCGGGCGCGGCACCGGGGTGGACGACCCCACGTACGCCCGCAAGGTGGCCGTGGTGCGCGACGCCCTGCGCCGGCACCAGCCCGACCCGGCCGATCCGCTGGGCGTGCTGGCCGCTGTCGGCGGCCTGGAGCACGCCGCCCTGGCCGGGCTGATCCTGGGAGCCGCCGCCCGCCGCGTGCCGGTGCTGCTGGACGGGGTGATCGCGGTCTCCGCCGCGCTGGCCGCCGCCGCATTCGCGCCGGACGCCACCGGTACGATGGTCGCCGGCCACCGCTCGGCCGAGCCCGGTGCGACGGTGGCGTTGCGCCACCTGGGTCTGGAGCCGCTGGTCGACCTCGGCCTGCGCCTCGGCGAGGGCACCGGCGCGCTGCTCGCCCTGCCGGTCGTCACCGGCGCGGTCCGGGTGCTGCACGAGGTCGCCACGTTCGACTCGGCCGGAGTGGCCGAGAAGTGAGCGGAAACCCGTACCCTCTCGGTCTGCGCCTCGCCGGTCGACGCGTGGTCGTGGTGGGCGGGGGAGCGGTCGCGACCCGGCGGGTACCGGCCCTGCTCGACGCCGGCGCGAACGTCTTCCTGGTCGCGCCCGAGCTGACGCCGGCGCTCCAGGCGCACGTCGACGCCGGTCGCCTGCACTGGGCGCCGCGCCGGTTCGCCCCCGACGACCTGGACGGCGCCTGGTTGGTCCAGGTCGCCGTCGACGATCCGGTGGCCGCCGCCTCGGTCAGCGCGGCCGCCGCCGAGCGCCGCGTCTTCTGCGTACGCGCCGACGACCGCGCCGCCGCGACCGCCTGGACCCCCGCGGTGACCCGCCACGGTCCGGTCACCGTGGCGGTGCTCGGCGGTGGCGACCCCCGCCGGGCGATGACCGTCCGCGACGCGATCCGCGACCTCCTGGGTGCAAGGAAGGGCCCCCTCTTAACGCCTCAGGTAGAGCAAGGGTCCCCTGTTAACACCTCGGGCGGCCGGGTCGCTCTGGTCGGCGCCGGGCCGGGCGACCCGGAGCTGATCACCGTCAAGGGGTGGCGGCTGCTCACCGAGGCGGACGTGGTGGTCGCCGACCGCCTGGTGCCCGGCCTGCTCCTGGACGAGTTGCGTCCCGACGTCGAGCTGGTCGACGCCTCGAAGATCCCCTACGGGCCGTCGAAGACGCAGGAGGAGATCAACCGGATCCTCGTCGACCGGGCGCTGGCCGGGAAGGTGGTGGTCCGGCTCAAGGGCGGCGACCCGTACGTCTTCGGCCGGGGCGGCGAGGAACTGCTCGCCTGCGCGGAGGCCGGCGTGCCGGTGACCGTGGTGCCGGGCGTGACCAGCTCGATCGCGGCTCCGGCGGTGGCCGGCATCCCGGTCACCCACCGGGCGGTGGCGCACGAGTTCACGGTGGTCTCCGGGCACGTCGCGCCGGACTCGCCGGCTTCGCTGGTGCGCTGGGAGGCGCTGGCCGGGCTGCGCGGCACCCTGGTGATCCTGATGGGCCTGAAGAACCTCGCCGCCATCACGGCGACACTGGTCGCGCACGGCCGGCCGGCGGACACGCCTGCCGCGGTCGTGCAGGAGGCGACGACCGGCGCGCAGCGGGTGCTCCGGTCCACGCTCGGCGCGGTGGCCGCCGATGTGGTCGAGGCGGAGCTGCGTCCCCCGGCCGTGGTGGTGGTCGGCGACGTGGTCGACGCCCTCCGCACCTGACCCTCGGCGCGGGTGCGGTCCGACCCGCCGGGTGTCAGGTGCCGAGCGCGCTGTCCGGCCTGCATGCCGCCCACCTGCTGTCGCTGACTCGGGCTCCTCTGTCTGCGGCCGTCACAGTCCTGGTCCTCGGCCCCGGCGGAGGCTCGGGTCGCCCTCGGGACCACACGTTCAACGCGGCCGCCTTCCTCCCTCGGCCCCGGCGGGGCGGGCGGCCTCGGGACCACACGTCCAGCGCGGCCGCCTTCCCCCGGTCCTGCGCTGTCGAGCTGATGTCACAGATGACTCATCGCCGTAAGGCCGTGGGGGTCGGTGAGCCGTGCGCGAGGGCCGTGGGCGGTGGGCGGTGGGCCGTGGGCCGTGGGCCGTGGGCGGTGGGCCGTGGGCCGTGGGCGGTGGGCCGTGGAGCCGCTGCGCCGTGAGGTCGTGGATCGGTGGGCCGTGATTCATCTACGACATCAGCTCGACAGGAGCCGAACGACCATGTGCCGCTGCCGCTGCGGCCCCGCCCGCCGGCCGCCGCGCCGGGTGCCGGGTGCGGGGTGCCGGGTATCGGCACGCGGCGGCCCCGGGACCGTGGGTCCCGGGGCCGCCGTCGGCGCTGGTCAGGTCACTGCTTGAGCATGTTGTCCAGCAGCAGGGCACAGCGGATCAGGCCGAGGTGGCTGTAGGCCTGCGGGTGGTTGCCCAGCCCGCGCTCGGCGAGCGGGTCGTACTGCTCGGGGAGCAGGCCGGTCGGCCCCGCGGTGAGGATCATCTGCGCGAACAGCTCCTCGGCGTCGGTGCGGCGGCCGGTGCGCAGGTACGCCTCGATCAGCCACGCCGTGCAGATGTGGAAGCCGCCCTCGCGCCCCGGCAGACCGTCGTCCCAGTGGTAGCGGTAGACGACCGGGCCGCTGCGCAGATCCGCCTCGATCTTGAGCACGGTGGAGAGGAAGCGCGGGTCGTCGCCCGGGAGCAGCCCGGACAGGCCGATCCAGAGCGAGGAGGCGTCCATGTCCTCGTGCCCGTACGCCACGCTGTACGCCTCGGCGTGCTCGTGCCAGCCGTACTCCAGCACGTTGGCGGCGATCCGGTCGCGCAGTTCCACCCAGTCGGGCCGGTCCTCGCCGCCGTGCTGGCGCACGACGTGCAGCGCGCGGTCCACGGTCATCCACAACATGACCTTGGAGAAGACGTGGTGCCGGGGTGGGAGCCGTGCCTCCCAGATGCCGTGGTCGGGCTCGTGCCAGCGGCGGCGGACCGCCTCGACCATGTTCTCCAGCACGCGCCACTCGTCGTCGCGTACCGAGCCGCGGGCGTCGGCCACGGCGGCGATCAGGTCCGCGACCGGGCCGAAGACGTCCAGCTGGAGCTGGTGGTTGGCGAGGTTGCCGACCCGCACCGGACGGGAGCCGGCGTAGCCCGGCAGCGTGTCGATGACCGCCTCGGCGCCCAGCTCGAAGCCGTCCACCGTGTAGAGCGGGTGCAGGCGCTCCGGGTGGCCACCGGTGCGTTCCACGACGCCGTCGATCCAGCGCAGCAGCCCCTCGGCCTCCTCGGTCGAGCCGAGGTCGACCAGCGCCCGGGCGGTCATCGCCGCGTCCCGCAGCCAGCAGTAGCGGTAGTCCCAGTTGCGGACGCCGCCCAGCTCCTCCGGCAGCGAGGTGGTGGCGGCGGCCAGGATCGAGCCGGTGGCCTCGTGGCAGAGCCCGCGCAGGGTCAGCGCGCTGCGGGCGACCAGGTCCCGCGCGGTGCTGGGCAGCCGGAGCGAGGCGACCCAGTCCTTCCACGGCTGCTCGGCCGCGGCCTGCCGTTCGTGGATCGGCAGCCGGTGGTGCTCCAGGCTGTGCGTACCGAAACGCAGCTCCAGCAGGATCTGGCCACCGGCGGCGGCGAGGTCCACGACGGCCTTCGCGGTCTCGTTCACGCCGTCGCTGACGACCTCCCACACGACGCCGGGGGAGTAGAGCGCGACGGGCTCGTTCGAGCCGAGCACCAGCAGACCGTCGCCGAGCGGCTGGAGCTGCACCGCGACCTGACCGAACTCCGGCCGGGGCGCGAACTCCAGGCGGGCCCGGACGGAGCCGGTGATCACCCGGATCAGGGTCGAGTCCCCGGTGATGACGGCGGGGCCGTCCGGCGTGGTCTCCTTGGCCGGCTTGTCCAGCCAGTCGGTCACGGTGAGCCCGGACCAGCGGGTCTCCACGGTCATGGTGCCGGAGCGGTAGCGCTGGCCGAGCGGGATGCCGCCCCGCTGGGGAGAGACGCTGAAGTGGCCCGCGGGGCTGCCGCCGACGAGGTCGGCGAAGATCGCCGCCGAGTCCGGCTTGGGGTGGCAGAGCCAGGTCACCTTGGCCTCGGGCGTGAGCAGCGCCATGGTGCGGCCGTTGGACAGCATCGAGTGTCGCTCGATCGGGACCGCACGCTCGCCGAAGAGCCAGTGCCGGCGTGTCTCCAGCAGCAGGCCGAGGGCGCGGGCGGCCTCGATCGGTTCGGCCACCCGGTAGCCGGCTTTCGTGTCACCCGGCCCGATCTTGATGCCGACGTCCGGCCCGTGCAGGTTGCCGAAGGCGTTCTCGTCGGTGACGTCGTCACCGATGAACAGCACCGCGCTGGCGGACAGCTGGGTGCGGAGCTGGTCGACCGCGGTGCCCTTGTGGGTGGCCACCACGGACAGCTCGATGACCTCCTTGCCCTGGGTGACGGTGACGTCCTCCCAGGTGGCGGGGCCGCTGCGCACCGCGTCGATGGCGGCGGCGGCGACCTGCGGATCGACTCCGCGGGTGTGCACCGCGACGCTGGCCGGCTTGCGCTCCAGCCGGACGCCGGGGTGCGCGGCGGCGATCTCCCGCAGCGCGTCGCGCAGCCGGGTACGCACGGCGATCAGCTCGGGGGTGAGCCGCTCGACGAAGCCGATGTCGAACTCGGAGCCGTGGCTGCCGACGAGGTGGACCTCGCTGGGCAGCCGGGAGAGCGCGGCCAGGTCGCGCAGTGCCCGGCCGGAGACCACCGCCACGGTGGTCTGTGGCAGCGCGGCCAGTGCGCGGACCGCCGCCACCGACTCCGGCAGCGGTACGGCCTTGCTCGGGTCCTCGACGATCGGCGCCAGGGTGCCGTCGTAGTCGCACGCGATCAGGAGCTGGGGCACCCGGGCGATGCGGCCGATGGCGGAGAGCAGTTCCCGGTCCATCGAGCCGGCGGCGGGAACGACGATGTCGTTGGTGGGGGCGTTCACGCGTCCTCCGAGTCGCGTACACCGAGCTCGGTGAGGAAGGACTTCGCCCAGTGCCCCACATCGTGGGTGCGTAGATGGCGTTGCATTGTCCGCATGCGGCGGCGGGCCTCCGGCTTCTCCACGTGCACGGCCCGCAGCAGGGCGTCCTTCACCGCGTCGGGGTCGTGCGGGTTGCATAGGAACGCCTGGCGCAGCTCGGTTGCGGCGCCGGCGAACTCGCTGAGCACGAGCGCGCCGCCCTGGTCGGCGCGTGATGCGACGTACTCCTTGGCCACGAGATTCATTCCGTCCCGGAGCGGCGTCACCATCATCACGTCGGCAGCGGCGTACATCGCGGCAAGCTCAGTGCGACTGTACGACTGATGCAGATAATGCACCGCCGGCACGCCGACCCTGCCGAATTCGCCATTAATCCGACCAACTTCGCGCTCCACCTTGACGCGAAGCGCCTGGTAGTGCTCCACCCGCTCCCGGCTGGGCGTCGCCACCTGCACCATAACCGCGTCCGGAACTGTCAACTTTCCGTCAGCCAGGAGCTCGCGGAAGGCCTTGAGGCGCAACTCGATGCCCTTGGTGTAGTCGAGCCGGTCGACGCCCAGGATGATCGTCTTCGGGTTGCCCAGCTCCTCGCGGATCTCCTTCGCGCGAGCCTGGATCCCGGGGTCCGCGGCCAGCCGCTCCATCTCCTGCGTGTCGATGGAGATCGGGAAGGCCCCCGCCTTCACCTGCCGCCCGTCGACCTGGATCATCTGCCCCTCGTAGCGGAGCCCGAGCAGGTGCCGGGCCAGCCGGACGAAGTTCTGCGCGGCCAGCCGCTGCTGGAACCCGACCAGGTCGGCGCCGAGCAGACCGCGCAGGATCTCGGTGCGGAACGGCATCTGCATGAACAGCTCGATCGGCGGGAACGGGATGTGCAGGAAGAAGCCGATCCGCAGGTCCGGCCGTAGCTCACGCAGCATCGCCGGCACGAGCTGGAGCTGGTAGTCCTGGACCCAGACCGTCGCGCCCTCGGCCGCGACCTCCGCCGCGGCCTCCGCGAAGCGGGCGTTCACCAGTCGGTACGCCTCACGCCAGCGGCGTTTGTAGGCCGGGGTCTCCACCGCGTCGTGGTAGAGCGGCCAGATCGTCGCGTTGGACTGGCCCTCGTAGTAGCGCTCCAACTCCTCGGCGCTCAACGGCACCGGGTGCAGCCGGATGCCCTCCAGGTCGAACGGCTCGGGAGCGGCGCCCGTGCCGCCGGCCCAGCCGACCCAGGTGCCCTGGTGCTCGGCGAGGACGGGGTGCAGCGCGGTGACCAGCCCGCCAGGGCTGCGTCGCCACTGCCGTCCCTCGGGTGCGCTCACCTCGTCGACAGGCAGTCGGTTCGCCACTACGACAAAGGAGCTGCGGACGGTCACGTTCGGCCACCTCCGGGTGCTGACGGGTCAACCGCGAATGAGCGTACTGAGCGTAGCTGCGGCGTCTGGGGCCCCGTGACGGAGTTACCTACCCTTCCCACGTCCGCCGAATCTTGGACGTGATCTTGTCGACAACGTGCCGTCCCGTACAGCTCGGGCGGGGTGATGTGGGCGCGGCGCCGCGTACCTGTCAGGATTGTCGACGGCGTGCGCGCGGCCGGCTCCCGGCCGGCGGCGGCGGGCGGACCTCGCAGCCCGTGCCCGTGCCCGCCGGCCCCAGTCGCAATCTACGGAGGTAGCCCGCACCGTGGCCCAGTTCATCTACGTCCTGGAAAAGGCGCGCAAGGCGCACGGCGACAAGGTCGTGCTCGACAACGTGACGCTGAACTTCCTGCCGGGGGCCAAGATCGGTGTGGTCGGTCCGAACGGCGCCGGTAAGTCCAGCCTCCTCAAGATCATGGCAGGCTGGGACCGGCCGAGCAACGGCGAGGCCCGGCTCATGCCCGGCTACACCGTCGGCATGCTCGCCCAGGAGCCCCCGCTCAACGACGCCAAGACCGTCCTCGGCAACGTCGAGGAGGCGGTGGCCGAGACCAAGGCCAAGCTGGAGCGGTTCAACAAGATCGCCGAGCAGATGGCGACGGACTACTCCGACGAGCTGATGGAGGAGATGGGCAAGCTCCAGGAGGAGCTCGACCACCTCGACGCCTGGGACGTCGACTCCAAGCTCGAACTGGCGATGGACGCCCTGCGCTGCCCGCCGCCGGACGCCGACGTCACCCAGCTCTCCGGTGGTGAGCGCCGGCGCGTCGCGCTGTGCAAGCTGCTGCTGGAGGCGCCCGACCTGCTGCTGCTCGACGAGCCCACCAACCACCTGGACGCGGAGAGCGTGCAGTGGCTGGAGCAGCACCTGGCCAAGTACGCCGGCACCGTCATGGCGATCACCCACGACCGGTACTTCCTCGACAACGTGGCCAACTGGATCCTCGAGCTGGACCGTGGCCGGACGTACCCGTACGAGGGCAACTACTCCACCTACCTGGAGAAGAAGGCCGCCCGCCTGGCCGTCGAGGGCCGCCGCGACGCCAAGATGAAGAAGCGGCTCACCGAGGAGCTGGAGTGGGTCCGCTCCAACGCCAAGGCCCGCCAGACCAAGTCCAAGGCCCGGCTCGACCGGTACGACGAGATGGCCACCGAGGCGGAGAAGACCCGGAAGCTGGACTTCGAGGAGATCCAGATCCCGCCGGGCCCGCGCCTGGGCAGCACGGTCATCGAGGCGCAGGACCTGAGCAAGGGCTTCGGCGACCGGCTCCTGATCGACAACCTGTCGTTCTCGCTGCCGCGCAACGGCATCGTCGGCATCATCGGCCCGAACGGCGTCGGCAAGACCACCCTGTTCAAGACCATCGTCGGGCTGGAGCAGCCCACCGCCGGCCAGGTCCGGGTCGGCGAGACGGTCTCCCTGTCGTACGTCGACCAGAACCGGCAGGGCCTGGACGGCGACAAGACGGTCTGGGAGGTCGTGTCCGACGGCCTCGACTACCTGATGGTGGGCAAGGTCGAGATGCCGTCCCGGGCGTACATCGCGGCGTTCGGCTTCAAGGGACCGGACCAGCAGAAGCCGACGAAGGTCCTCTCCGGCGGCGAGCGCAACCGGCTGAACCTCGCGCTGACGCTGAAGATCGGCGGCAACGTGATCCTGCTCGACGAGCCGACGAACGACCTGGACGTGGAGACGCTCTCCAGCCTCGAGAACGCGCTGCTGGAGTTCCCCGGCTGCGCCGTGGTCATCTCCCACGACCGGATGTTCCTCGACCGGGTCGCCACGCACATCCTGGCCTGGGAGGGCGACGACCAGGACCCGGCGAAGTGGTTCTGGTTCGAGGGCAACTTCGAGGCGTACGAGAAGAACAAGATCGATCGGCTGGGCGCGGAGGCGGCCCGACCGCACCGGGTGACCTACCGCAAGCTCACCCGTGACTGACGGGTGCTGACCCTTGTCTGACCGGTTCGTCTATCACTGCACCCTGCGCTGGTCCGACCTGGACGCGTACGGCCACGTCAACAACTCGCGCTTCCTCACCCTGTACGAGGAGGCGCGGGTGGCGTTGATGTTCGCCGGTGGCCGGGCGTGGGGGGTGGGCTCGTTCGCCGACGGGGTGGTCATCCGCCGGCACGAGGTCGACTACCTGCGTCCGGTCGACTACGCGCTCGGTCGGGCCACGGCGGAGGCCGCCCCGACGGTGCGGATCGAGCTGTGGGTGGAGGAGATCCGGGCCGCCTCGTTCACCGTCGCGTACGAGCTGTTCGACGGCGACGTGCTGGCCAGTCGGGCCCGGTCGGTGCTGGTGCCGTTCGACCTGACCCGGCAGGCGCCCCGGCGGATCTCCCCGGAGGAGCGGGAGTTCCTGCTCTCGTACGCGCCGGGCGGAGCGGGGGCGTGACCGGGTCGCACCCGGCCGCGGGGCCGGAACCGGCCGGACCGGTGGCGGCGCCGGCGGGCCACGGGCTCGTGGGCGTCGCCGACGCCGGCGCCTTCCTGGCCCGCCTGGTCCGGCTGGACCGGGCCGCCGTGGTGCGGCTCCGGCCGGGCGCCACACCGGGGCGTACGGCCCTCTGGGCCCGACTGCCGTGGGGCGTGCTGGTGGTCCGGACGGTGGCCGGCGAAGGTCCGGGCGACGCGACGGTGGCGGCGGGTGACCTGCTCGCCGAACTGGCGGCCGGTGGTCCGGGGCTGCCTCCGCGCCACGACGCGCAGTGGCGCTGGCCACTGCCCCCGGCTGCGAGTCGTCCGGTGGAGAGCCTGCCGGTCGCGCAGCTGCGCCGGATCGCGGACGCGGCGGCGGGCGCGCTGCGCGACGCCACGGCGCACGGGGTGGCCGGCCGGGCGGTCGGACAGCGGGCGGTACGCGACGCCCTGCTCGACCACGTGCCGGTGGTGGTCACTCCGGACGACGCGCCGGGTGATCCGGTGGAGGTGCCCCAGCGGCTGGTGCAGGGACTGGTCCGGATGGGCTTCCTCGGCACCGTCGGGACGACGCCGGACGGCGGCGACGTTCAGGTGCGGGTGGCCGCCCGATGGGTCGGTCTTGTGGGGCCGTACGGAGCGGCATGGTCGCAAAAGGCTACAGATCTTGCTGTCCGAGTCGTCACAACTCATACCTTCGGATGACCCAGGTTCATTCTTCTGGCCCGGGGCTGCCGTTGGGGGGATGCTTCAACCCGGCTGTCCGGGTACCGTCCATCCTCGGATCCAACGCACCGTAGGCGGCTGGATCCGCTGGGGAGTGAGGTGCGCGAGCGATGCCGTGGTGGTCATGGCGCCCCGGTCCCGCCAACGGCGGCGGTGAGCCGGAAGGTCGGAGCGGGATCACAGTGGAAGGCACCGTCCGGGTCGGACCACCGGCCCCCCGGCAGCCGGGCGACAACTGCCCGGGTGTCGACCGGCCGGCGATCGCCTCGATGCCGGCCACCGTCGAGCCGGTGACGCTGAGCCGGGTGTGCGACGCGCTCGACCTGCTGGACGTGCGTTACCTGGCCGACGGTGACGGGAACCTGCTGGCCATGTGGGAACGGCACGCGGTCCTGGTGGCCCTCGAAGGCCCGGAGGACGAAATCCTGGTCATGCGGGCCCGCCCGCACGCGACGGTGCCGCCGGACTGGGAGGACCGCGCGTACCGCGTGGTCAACGAGTGGAACCACACCCGCCGCTTCTGCAAGGCCTACATCGGCGACCCGACCGAGCGCGGGCAACTGCCCATCTACGCGGAGCTCCAGGTGCCGTTCGGCGCGGGGGCGCACGACGCGCTCCTGGTCGAGATGCTCGACTGCGGCGCGGCGGTGGCCACCAGCTTCGTCGACTGGCTGCACGACGAGGGCGCGCTCCTCTGACCGCCGGCCGGTGCGCCCGTCGCGGCGGCCGGCCCACGGCGGCCTCCGCCCGGCGCGGGGCCGTCAGGCCGGTCCGGCCGGGTCCTCCATCACGTTGACCATGAAGTACGCGGCCCGCTCCAGATAGTCCCAGAGGGCGGTGGCCAGCTGCGGCGGCAGGTCGAGCCGGTCGACGGCCCGGCGCATGTGCAGCAGCCACGCGTCCCGCTCGGCGGCGCCGATCCGGAAGGGCGCGTGCCGCATCCGCAGGCGGGGATGACCGCGCTGGGAGGAGTAGGTGTTCGGGCCGCCCCAGTACTGGATGAGGAAGAGGGTCAGCCGGTCGGCCGCCGGGCCCAGGTCCTCCTCGGGGTACATCGGGCGGAGCAGGGGATCCATGGCGACACCGGCGTAGAACTCGTCGACCAGCTTGCGGAAGGTGGGTTCGCCGCCGATCGCCTCGAAGAGGGTCGTCGACGCGCCCGGACGGTCCGATGCACCTGCGGCAGTCACCGCTCCATCCTGCCAGGTGGCTGCGGGAGCGTCCGGGGTGCCCGTTGTGCGTCAGGTCACCGCGTGCCGGTGACGGCCCGGCTCACCCGGCCGCCCCACCGGGTCGTCGGCGGTGGGGCGGAGGCATTCGCTGCCCGTACGTGCGGACGAGGTGCCCACCGTCGCCGTTCCGGCCGCGTCCGGCGCGTCGTCCCGGCGCTCGAACCGCGCCGCGTCGACGGTGGCGTCGATCGTCGCCCGGCTCGGCCAGGACAGTGCGGTGACCGTCATCAGCACCACGCCCGCCGCGCTCCACAACCCCACCACCAGCGGGATCGAGAACCGCTCGGCCAGCAGGCCGGTGACCAGCACCGCCATCCCCTGGATCACCTGCACCCCGGTGGCCATCACGCCGAACGCGCGAGCCCGGAACCCGTTCGGCAGTGCCTGGACGAACAGGCCGTTGGCCACCGGCAGCAGGCCGGCGACGGCGAACCCGCAGGCCGCCGCGAGCAGTGCCACCACGACCGGCGGCGGGTCGAGCAGGGAGGGTACGAGCACCAGCGGGGCAAGCACCGCCAGGGGACGCATCAGGGCCAGGCGCCGGGCCGGCGCGACCGCCCGCCCGATGAGCAGCCCGCCCAGGATGAAGCCGATCGGGTTCGCGGCCATGATGACGGCCTGCGCGGCGCCGGCGTTCATGCCGCCCGAGTGCTCGGAGGCCCAGGCCGCTGCCAGCCCCTCCGGCACGATCGAGAAGAGCATGGCGCTGAACACCAGCACGGCGATGGCCCGCAGGACCGGGGTGCCGAAGACGATCCGGAAGCCGTCACCGGTCTCCCGCAGGAGGTGGCTGCGGTGCGCGGCGGTCATCGCGGACGGTCGGTCGGCGACCCCGAAGTGCACCAGCGCGGCGGACAGGGCGAAGGTCACCGCGTTGGCCAGCAGCGCAACCGTCGGGCTGAACGCGGCGATGGCGGCACCCGCCAGGTAGCCGCCCACCTGCGCGGCCTGCCCGACGCTGCCGCTGATGGACAGCCCCAGCACCAGGCGGTCGCCGGTCAGCATCAGCGGCATCAGCGCGGACCGGGCGGCCTGGCTCGGCGGATTGGCCAGGGTGGTGGCGAAGAGCAGGGCCAGGGTGAGCCCGACCGGCGCCTCGGGGATGGCGATGAGCACCATCAGGGCCATCCGGATGAGGTCGCAGGCGACCATGACGTTCCGGTAGCGGTACCGCTCGGCGAGCGTGGCGAGGAACGGCCCGCCGACCAGCCAGGGAAGGTAGCTGACCGCGAACGCGGTGGCGGAGAGCGCCACCGACTCCGTCTCCTGGTAGACCAGGAGCGTCACGGCCGCCTTGGCGATGTAGTCGCCGACCCACGACAGAGTGCTCGCCGTGAGGACGAACCGGTACTCACGCTGGGCGAAGACCTCGCGGAAGGTGGCCGGGCCTTCCGGGGAAGGTCGCTCGTCGGGCACCGTCGCCTCCATCGTTCCGATGGGCCGGTCACTCGTGATGGTGGGCCCGGGAACCGTCGTCAGATCTACGGATCAGCGAGGACGTGACCACGCTCCGGCGGAAGCGCGTGTCCCGGATTCTGCCCGATCGTCCGACAACTGGCTAGGGTGAACGGGTTGAACGTCGCATCACCGACTGAACGAACGGACGATACCCGAGGGGCTCCCCGGCTCGCGACCCCCGCTGTCCGGGCATCACCGTCTTCGTACGGTCACACGGTTCCACCCGGGGTGGTGGCCCCCGGCGCCGGTGGCGCACCCGGTGCGGTGCCCCCCGGGAACCCCGGTACGCCGGACGCCGCTCCCGGCATGCCCGGGTAGAGCCGGGCCGCCGCGATCTTCGCGGTGATGCCCGAGTTCTCCAGCGCCTCGGCCAGTCGCCGGCGCAGTTCCCGGCCGACCGCGAACTGCCCGTCGGCGGTCGTCTTCACGACCGTACGGATCACCGCCCCGTCGACGGTCATCTGCTCCACGCCCAGCACCTCGGGCGGCTCCACGATCTCCGGCGCCAGTTCGGGGTCCAGGGCGACGGAGGCCGCCGCGGTACGCAGCACCGCGTTGGCCTCCTCCGTGCCGGCGAAACCGATCGGCAGGTCGACCACGACCAGCGCCCAGCCCTGGCTCTTGTTGCCCACCCGGACGATCTCGCCGTTGCGGATGTACCAGAGCACACCCCGGCCGTCCCGGACCGTGGTGACGCGCAGCCCCACCGACTCCACCACGCCGGTGGCCTCACCCAGGTCCACGGTGTCCCCGACGCCGTACTGGTCCTCGATCAGCATGAATAGGCCCGCGATCAGGTCCTTCACCAGGCTCTGCGCGCCGAAGCCGAGGGCCACGCCGGCGATCCCGGCGCTGGCCAGCAGTGGCGCCAGGTCGAAGCTGAACTCCTTGAGCACCATCAGCAGGGCGATGCCCATGATGAAGGCGGTGGTGAGGCTGCGCAGCACCGACCCGATCGCCTCGGCCCGCTGGCGCCGCCGCTCGGGCACGAACTCACCCGGCTCGGTGGCCGCGCTGGGGATCCGCTCGCGCAGCGGCCGCAGCATGGTCGGGACACCCGCGTCGGTGGTGGTCCGCACGAGCCGGCTGATCATGCGGTGCACCAGCCAGCGCGCGACCACCGCCAGCAGCAGGATCAGGCCGATGCGGACCGGCTTGAGCAGGATCCAGTAGCTGCCCTCGGCGAACCAGACCGAGCCGGTCAGGTCGTAGACGCCCTTGCAGAGGGAGTCGTTCAGGCAGGTGGGCGACGGGTCCGGTGCCGGCGCCTCGACGGCGGGCAGGGTGAGCGGCGGCAGGCTGACAGAGGTCACCGTGTTTTCGTACCGCACCCGCCGGCGCCCCGCCGCACCGACCCTCCGGATGGTGACGGCCGGTCGTACGGGGGCGAACCGGTCACCGGCGACGCGGGTCGGGGAACGCTTCGGTGGGGGACCCCGGATTAGTACGTGCAATCCGGGGTCTTATCAGGGACTATTGGCGCACGGACGTCGGTGATCCGGCCGGCGTCGGCCGTGGTGGGTCGCTGCGCCCAATTCCCCGGTCGGCGGTGGCACGCATGGGGCCGCTGAACCGGGAGGGTGAGCGCGATGCCTGACATACGACCCACGGTGGGCTCCGGCGCGCTGGTTCTCAACGCCACCTACGAGCCGCTGTGTGTCGTGTCGGTGCGTCGTGCTGCCATTCTCGTGCTGTCCGCCAAGGCGGTCTGCGTCGCCGACGGCGAAGGGGTGCTGCACAGCGCCCGCAACGCTCTCCCGGTGCCGTCGGTCGTCCGTCTGACCCGTTTCGTCCGGGTGCCGTACCGCACCCACGTCGGGCTCTCCCGCCGGGCGATCTTCGCCCGGGACGGTTGGCGCTGCGCGTACTGCCGGGGGCCGGCCGAGACCATCGACCACGTCTTCCCCCGCAGCCGGGGCGGCCGGCACGCCTGGGAGAACGTGGTCGCGGCCTGCGCCCGCTGCAACCACACCAAGGGCGACAAGACCCCGGCCGAGCTCGGATGGCGGCTGCACGCGTTGCCGGCGGCACCGAAGGGCACCGCCTGGCGGGTGCTCGGGCACCGGGCTCCGGATCCGCGCTGGGCCGACTGGCTGGACCTCCGCGAGCCCGAGGCCGCCTGAGCCGCCGGCCCGTCAGTTCTCGCGGGCCTGGACGAGGGACGCGAACACCACCACGTTGTCGGCGTAGCCGGTCCCGCCGCCCACCCACCGGCCGCCGCACGTGACCAGCCGCAGATTGGGGCGGCTGAAGTCGCCGAAGACCTCGTCGGTGGGGAAGCGCTCCTTGTCGAACCGCTCCACCTCGTTCACCTCGAAGACCGCCACCGTGCGGTCGGTGCGGGTCACCTCGATGCGGTCGCCCTCGCCGAGCTGCCGCAACTCGTGGAAGACGGCCGGTCCGGAGTTGGTGTCGACGTGCCCGACGATCACCGCCGGCCCGTACTGACCCGGGGTCGGGCCCTGGTCGTACCAGCCGGCCTCCTGCGCGCGGGTGGAGTCCGGTGCGGCGATGGCGCCGTCGGAGGCGAGCCCGACGCTGTGCACGGGCGCCTCGAGGTCGAGCGTGTCGATCTCGAGGCCGACCGGCGGGCTCGCCGGCAGGACGGGGAACTTCTTCGGCGGTGGCCGCAGTCCGGCGATGAACCGGTCCGGCAGGACGCGGTAGCCGGTGATGCGCTCCACCCCGAGCATCGTCACGATCAGCGCCATCAGCGTACCGATCACGAGGATCGGGAACCCCGGGTGCCGTCCGGGTGCCAGCCACCGCCGCCCGGCGGCCACCCGGCGCTGTCGCTGACGCACGGGCAGCGGCCCGGCTGCCGGGTCCGTGGTCGGGACGCTCGCCACGCCGGCCTCCCCGGCCACCCGGCGCAACCGTCGTGCGGTCACGGCGGCCACCCGGCCGGACGCGCGCAGCGCCCGCCGGGTGGCGGCGCCGACGCGCCCCGGTTCTCTGCTACGCCTGTGTGAGCCGGCCATGGCGACGGCGGGTCAGGAACCGGCCCCGGTGGTACGACGGCGGCCCCCGAAGAAGCCGAACCCCACCGCGAGCGCCACCGCGGCGAAGCCCCCGATCAGCAGCAGGGAACCCGGACCGGTGTCGCCGGCCGTGCCGCCGCCCCCGGTCGCCGGTCCCTTGGTGGGCTGCGCCATGTCCAGCACGGTGAACGTGGACGTCGCGGTCCTGCCGTTGTCGCAGCGCAGGTCGACCGGGTAGTCACCGGGTTCCTTGCTGCCCGGCACGGTGACCTGTCCGGTGAGGAACCCGTTGTCCGGTCGCAGCACGACCCGGTCGAACGCGTCCGAGTGCACGGTGGCCTGCTCGTTGTTGGCGTTGTCGCAGCTGGCGCGGATGCTCACCCGTGTGCCCGCCTGGGCGGGGTTGGGCGTCACCTCCACGAAGGTGTTCTCCTCCGCCCGGGCCGGCGCGGCTCCGACCAGGGCGAACGCCCCGATCAGGACGAGCGCCCCGAGCAGTCGGACGATGACTCCCGAGGCCTTGAACACACTCGGGTACGGTCGCAGACCCCGCATGATCCTCCCTCCCGGCACCGGTGCACCGGTCCTGCTGGGGCGACGCGCGGTGCTTTCCCGCTGGTCGGCCAGGCACACGGAGGGACGGCGTGTTAAGCGGGGGCCCTTCCTCTACCGGAGGCGTTAACGGGGGGCCCTTCCTTTCCGCCCAGCGGAGCGACCGGGTGCCACTCCAGCGGGGTGGAGAGGACCATGGTGCTGGACGGTTGGCCGTACGGGGCGAGCCGGTCGATGACCCCCTCGAACTCGCCGATCGAGCCGGCGGCGACCTTGAGCACGCTGCACGCGTCGCCGGTGATCCGGTGGATCTCCATGATCTCCGGCCAGCCCGCCACCTCCGGGTCGTTGAGGATGCAGCGCGACCCGTAGCAGGACATCCGGATCAGCGCGACCACGGTGCGACCGGCGCGGGCCAGGTCGACGTGCGCGTGGTAGCCGGTGATCACGCCCGACTCCTCCAGCCGCCGCACCCGCTCGGCGACGGCCGGCGGGGAGAGGTGCACACGGCGCGACAGCTCACTGAAGGACAGCCGTGCGTCGGCTTGAAGCTCGCGCAGCAGCGCCCAGTCCATCTCGTCCACGCTCCGACCTTACGTTCTCCAACCCGATGCCGCCTATCGCCTTTCATCTCAGAGGTCCCACCTGACCAGCGCCGTTGCTTCGGCATTCCGTCGGCGGTTCCCACCGCGAGATCATGACGTTCACCGGTGTGTCGCCGGTGGAACGGTGCGAGCGGAGGGAGCGGAACGTGGAACGGACGGACCCGAGAGCGGCCAACCGGGCGGCGGTGCGGCCGGTCACCCCGCGTCAACGTGCCGCCCGGGCGGCCCGCAACGGCGGCGAGCCCACCCTGGAGTTCACCGAGCGCGTGCCGTACGACGCGTACGTGCAGGCCAGCACGCTGCACCGGTTGCAGACGCCGTTGAGCGACGACCCGGGCGAGATGTCGTTCCTGATGGTCAGCCAGATCATGGAGCTGTACTTCGGGCTGACCTGCCACGAGCTGCGCGAGACGTCCCGCCTGCTGCGGGAGGACCGGGTCTGGGACGCCCTGGCCCCGCTGCGTCGCGCCGCCCTGCACCTGGAGGGGCTCAACGCGGCCTGGAAGGGGCTGCGCTGGATGACCCCGGCCGACTTCAACCGGTTCCGCAACCTGCTCGGCGAGGGATCCGGCTTCCAGTCCGCGATGTACCGCCACCTGGAGTTCCTGCTCGGGCTCCGGGACCCGGCGCTGATCCGGCCGTTCCGCCGCCAGACCGACGTGTACGCGGACCTGACGGCCACCCTCGCCGCCCCCAGCGTGTGGGACGAGGTCGTCGCGCTGCTCGCCCGGCACGGCCACGACCTCCCGGCCGAGCTGCTGGAGCGGGACGTCGCCGGGGAGCACGAGCCGCACGCGGCCGTCGAGGCGGCCTGGGTGCGGATCTACGACGACGAGGGAGCGGACAACCACCTGCGCCTGCTCGGCGAGGCCCTGGCCGAGGTGGCCGAGCAGTTCGGCGACTGGCGGTGGAACCACGTCAAGGCGGTGCAACGCACGATGGGCGCCAAGGTCGGCAGCGGTGGTTCGGCCGGCCTGGCGTGGTTGCAGCGCAGCATGGCCCGGGTGGTCTTCCCGGAGCTGTGGTCGGCCCGAACCGCGATGTGACCGGAGAACACGAGATGCACACCCTGGAACACGAGGCCCATCGCCTCGACGCGGCCGACCGAGGCCACCGGCACCTGTTCCACGTGCCGCCGGCCGACGGGGGCCGCTACCCCGAGACCGCGTACCTGGCCGGCAACTCGCTCGGCCTGCAACCCCGGGCGACCCGGGACGACCTCCTCGCCGACCTGGACGCCTGGGCGCGGCTGGGCGTCGAGGGGCACCTGGAGGCGAACCGGCCGTGGCTGCCGTACCACGAGCTGCTCACCGGGCCCGCCGCGCGACTGGTCGGCGCCCGCCCGGCGGAGGTCGTGGTGATGAACTCCCTCACCGTCGACCTGCACCTGCTGATGGTCAGCTTCTACCGGCCGGCGGGCCGTCGCACCCGGATCGTCATCGAGGACACCGCCTTTCCCTCGGACAGCTACGCCGTCCGCAGCCAGGCCCGGTTCCACGGCCTGGACCCGGACACCGCGGTGGTCCGGCTGACGCCGCGGGCCGGTGAGGACACCCTGCGCACCTCCGACGTCTGCGACTTCCTCGCCGCCGAGGGCGACACGGTCGCGCTGGTGCTGCTGGGCGGGGTCAACTACCTGACCGGCGAGCTGCTCGACATCCCGGCGGTCACCGCGGCCGGCCGCGCCGCCGGTGCCGTCGTCGGCTGGGACCTGGCGCACGCGGCCGGGAACGTCCCGCTGGCCCTGCACGACTGGGACGTCGACTTCGCCGCCTGGTGCTCCTACAAGTACCTGAACTCCGGGCCCGGTGCGCTGGCCGGCGTCTTCGTCCACGAGCGGCACCTGGGCGATCCCGACCTGCCCCGCTTCGAGGGCTGGTGGAGCACCGAGTCGGCCACCCGCTTCGAGATGACCCCGGTGTCCCGGCCGCCGGCCACCGTGGAGGCCTGGCAGATCTCCAACCCGCCCATCCTGGCGATGGGCCCGGTCCGCACCTCGCTGGAGATCTTCGACTCCGTCGGCATGCCGGCGCTGCGGGAGCGCAGCCTGCGGCTCACCGGCTGGCTGGAACGGCTGCTCGACGAGGTGACCGCCGACCGGCCGCTGACCGTGGTCACCCCGCGCGACCCTGCGCGCCGGGGCTGCCAACTCTCCGTGCGGATCGGCGCCGGCAGCGCCGCCGGGCTGGCCAAGCGGCTGCGGTACGAGCACGGCGTGATCGCCGACGCCCGGGAGCCGGACATCATCCGGTTCGCCCCGGTGCCGCTCTACTCGACGTACCACGACTGCTGGCGCGTCGCCGAGGCGCTGGCCGCGACGGTGGAGGGACGGTCATGACCCGGCGGGACGAGATCGCGGTGGTCGGTGCCGGGCTGGCGGGTTGCCTGCTGGCCTGCTTCCTGGCCCGCCGGGGCTACCCGGTGGCGATCTACGAGCGGCGGCCGGACCCCCGCACCGGCACGGTCGAGCGGGGACGCTCGATCAACCTGGCGCTGTCCGAGCGGGGTCTCGACGCGCTGCGCCGGATCGAACTGGACAAGCAGGTGATGGCGGACGCCCTGCCGATGCGCGGCCGGATGATCCATCCGGTCTCGGGAGAGTCGCACTTCCAGTCGTACAGCGTCTCCGGTGACCGGGCGATCAACTCGATCAGCCGGGGCGCGCTCAACAACGCGCTGCTGGACGCCGCCACCGCGCTGCCCGGCGTGCGGGTCGCCTTCGACCACCGGCTGGTCGGGCTCGACCCCGCCAGCGGCGACATGACCTTCGAGACTCCGCAGGGCACGGTCGCGGCCAGCGCGTCGGTCGTCCTGGGCACCGACGGTGCCGGCTCCGCCGTGCGGGGACAACTGCTGCGGTACGGGCTGCTGACCGAGAGCCTGGACTTCCTCGACTACGGCTACAAGGAGCTGACGATCCCGCCGGTCGACGGCGACTTCGCCCTGGACCCGGAGGCCCTGCACATCTGGCCGCGCGGCACCTCGATGATGATCGCGCTGCCCAACCCGGACCGCTCGTTCACCTGCACGCTGTTCTGGCCCACCCACGGCACCGCGAGTTTCGCCTCGCTCGGCAGCCCGGCGGCGATCGAGCGGCACTTCGCCACGCACTACCCGGACCTGCCGCCGCTGGCCCCGAACCTGGTGGACGACTACCAGCACAACCCGGTGGGCGTGCTCGGCACCGTCCGCTGCGACCCGTGGCAGGTCGACGGGAGGGTCGCTCTGCTGGGCGACGCGGCCCACGCCATCGTGCCGTTCTACGGCCAGGGCGCCAACGCCGCGTTCGAGGACGTCGTCGAGCTGGACCGGTGCCTGGACGAGTGCGCCGACGACTGGTCGGCGGCGCTGCCGCTGTTCCAGCACCGCCGGCAGGTCAACGCCGAGGCCATCGCGCGGATGGCGTTGACCAACTTCGTGGAGATGCGGGACAAGGTCGCCTCGCCGCTGTTCCGGCTGGGCCGCCGGGTGGAACACGCGCTGGAACGGGCCCTTCCCGGCCGGTACGTTTCGCAGTACGAGCTGGTGTCCTTCTCGACCACCCCGTACGACGAGGTGCGCCGCCGGGTCCGCCGGCAGCACCGCGTGCTCGGTGCCGTCGCCGCCGGAGCGGCGCTGCTGGTGGCCGGTGCGGTCGGGGCCCTGGTCGGTCGGACGTCCGGTGGCCCGGCCGCCGGCACGCAACGAGGGAGGCGTCGATGACCGTCTGGGATCCCCGGTTGACGGCCGGTCGGTCGCCCGACGGGCCGGGCCTGCTGCGCAACTTCGTGGGCGGCGAGTTCGTCGAGGCGGGACGCCGGTTCACCAAGCGCAGCCCGGTGACCGGCGAGCCGGTCTTCGAGGTCGCCGAGGCGAGCGGCTCCACCGTGGACGACGCGGTCGCGGCGGCGCGTGCGGCGCTGCGCGGCCCGTGGGGCCGGATGGGGGAGCGGGAGCGGGCGGAGGTGCTGCGCCGGGTCGCCGACGAGCTGGAACGCCGCTTCGACGACCTGGTCACCGCCGAGGTCGCCGACACCGGCAAGGCCATCTCCCAGGCCCGTACGCTCGACGTTCCGCGCGGCGCGGCGAACTTCCGGGCCTTCGCCGAGATCGTGGCGACCGCGCCCACCGAGTCGTTCACCACGGTCACCCCGACCGGTGGCCGGGCGCTCAACTACGCGGTCCGCAAGCCGGTCGGCGTGGTCGCCGTCATCGTGCCCTGGAACCTGCCGCTGCTCCTGCTCACCTGGAAGGTCGCTCCCGCGCTGGCCTGCGGCAACGCGGTGGTGGTGAAGCCGAGCGAGGAGACGCCCGCCTCGGCGACGCTGCTCGCCGAGGTGATGGCGGCGGCCGGCGTGCCGGCCGGGGTGTTCAACCTGGTGCACGGCTTCGGGCCGGACTCGGCCGGGGAGTTCCTCACCCGGCACCCGGACGTCGACGCGATCACCTTCACCGGCGAGTCGTCCACCGGCGGGGCGATCATGCGCGCGGCGGCCGACGGGGTGAAGGCGGTGAGCTTCGAGCTGGGCGGCAAGAACGCCGGGCTGGTCTTCGCCGACGCGGACCTGGACGCGGCGGTCGCCGGGTCGGTGCGGTCCAGCTTCACCAACGGTGGGCAGGTCTGCCTGTGCACCGAACGGATCTACGTGCAGCGCCCGGTCTACGAGGAGTTCACCGCGCGCCTGGCGAAGCGGGCCGCCGACCTGGCGTACGGGTGGCCGGCCGACGAGGCGACCGCGAACATGCCGCTGATCTCGCACCAGCACCGGGAGAAGGTGCTCGGCCACTACGACCTGGCCCGCGCCGAGGGCGCCGACGTGCTCACCGGGGGCGGGACGCCGCGCTTCGGCGACGCCCGCGACGGCGGGGCGTACGTGCAGCCGACGGTGCTCACCGGGCTGGGCCCGGACGCCCGGACCAACACCGAGGAGATCTTCGGCCCGGTCGTGCACGTCGCGCCCTTCGACGACGAGGACGAGGCGTACGCCCTGGCCAACGGCACCCGGTACGGCCTGGCGGCGACGGTCTGGACGCGGGACGTGGGCCGGGCGCACCGGGCCGGGGCGCGGCTGGACGCCGGCATCGTCTGGGTCAACACCTGGTTCCTGCGCGACCTGCGCACCCCGTTCGGCGGGGTGAAGGCGTCCGGCATCGGCCGCGAGGGTGGCGTGCACTCGCTGGACTTCTACTCCGAACTCACCAACGTCTGCGTGGACCTCACATGACCTCTGATCTGGAAGCCGCCGCCCGGGAACTGGCCGAGGCCCGGGAGAGCGGCAAGCCCTGCCCGCCGCTGCGCGGCCGGCTGCTGAGCGAGGGGGACGTCGCGTCGGCGTACCTCGTCCAGCAGGTGCAGGTCCGCGAGTGGCTGCGGCACGGCCACCGGCGGGTCGGCGCGAAGATCGGGCTGACCAACCCCGTCGTGCAGGAGAGCTTCGGCGTCTACCAGCCCGACTTCGGCGTCCTGACCGACGCCATGGCCGTGCCGGACGGCGCCGAGGTGGGCATCGACCGCCTGCTCCAGCCCCGCGTCGAGGCCGAGGTCGCCTTCGTCCTCGGCGCCGACCTGCCCGACGGGCGGATCACCACCGCCGACCTGCTGCGCGCCGTGGACCACGTGCTGCCGGCCATCGAGATCGTCGACTCGCGGATCGCCGGCTGGGACATCTCCATCGTGGACACCGTCGCCGACAACGCCTCCAGCGGCCTGTTCGTCCTCGGTACCACCCCGCGCCGGCTCGCCGACGTGGACCTGCGGCTGTGCGGGATGGTCCTGGAGCACGCCGGGGAGCCGGTCTCGGTCGGTGCCGGCGCGGCCTGCCTCGGCAACCCGCTGCACGCGTTGGAGTGGCTGGCCGGCACGATGGCCCGCTCCGGCGACCCGCTGCGGGCCGGCGACGTGGTGCTCTCCGGAGCGCTCGGCCCGATGGTGCCGGTGACCCCCGGCGCGGCGTACGAGGCCCGGATCTCCGGCCTCGGTTCGGTCCGGACGTGTTTCTCGAAGGGCGGTGACCAGTGAGCACGGGTGTGGCGGTGATCGGGTCCGGCAACATCGGGACCGACCTGATGATCAAGGTGCTGCGGCTCAGTGACAGCCTGCGCATGGTGGCGATGGCCGGCATCGACCCGGACTCCGACGGCCTGGCCCGGGCCCGGCGGCTGGGCGTCGCGACCACCGCCGGGGGCGTGGACGGGCTCGTCGCGCTGCCCGGGTTCGCCGACGTCGAACTGGTCTTCGACGCCACCTCGGCCGGGGCGCACCGGCACAACGACGCGGTGCTGCGCGCGCACGGCCGGACGGTCGTCGACCTGACCCCGGCGGCCGTCGGCCCGTACGTGGTGCCGCCGGTCAACCTCGACGAGCACCTGCACGAGACGAACGTCAACATGGTGACCTGCGGCGGTCAGGCGACCGTGCCGATCGTCGCCGCCGTCGGCCGGGTCACCCCGGTCGCGTACGGCGAGATCGTCGCCTCGATCGCCTCGCGGTCGGCGGGGCCGGGCACCCGGGCCAACATCGACGAGTTCACCGAGACCACCGCGCGGGCGATCGAGGTGGTCGGCGGCGCCGAGCGCGGCAAGGCGATCATCGTGCTGAACCCGGCCGAGCCGCCGCTGCTCATGCGGGACACCGTCTACTGTCTCTGCCCGGACGCCGACGCCGACCGGTCGGCGATCGCCGCCTCGGTGGCGGACATGGTGGCGACCGTGCAGGAGTACGTCCCGGGCTACCGGCTGAAGCAGGACGTGCAGTTCGACCGGGTCGACAGCTACGTGCCGTCGCTCGGGCGGCACCTCACCGGGCTCCAGGTGTCGGTCTTCCTGGAGGTCTCCGGCGCGGGTCACTACCTGCCCGCGTACGCCGGAAACCTGGACATCATGACCTCGGCCGCGCTGCGCACCGCGGAGCGCCTGGTCGCCCTTCGCAGGACGGTGACCGCATGACGGACCTGTACATCCAGGACGTGACCCTGCGCGACGGCATGCACGCCATCGCCCACCGGTACACCGTGGACCAGGTGCGGACCATCGCGGCGGCGCTGGACGTGGCCGGGGTGGCCGCCATCGAGGTCGCGCACGGCGACGGGCTGGCCGGGTCCAGCGTCAACTACGGGCACGGCGCGGCAAGCGACGCCGACTGGATCTCCGCCGCCGCCGAGGTGCTGACCACCGCGAAGCTGACCACCCTGCTCCTGCCCGGCATCGGCACCATCGCCGACCTGCGGGCGGCCAAGGCGCTCGGCGTGGCCAGCGTCCGGATCGCCACCCACTGCACCGAGGCCGACATCTCCGCCCAGCACATCTCGTGGGCCCGGGAGAACGGCATGGACGTCTCCGGGTTCCTGATGATGTCGCACATGGCCGACCCGGCCGCGCTGGCCGCGCAGGCGAAGCTGATGGAGTCGTACGGTGCGCACTGCGTCTACGTCACCGACTCCGGCGGGCGGCTGCTGATGTCGGACGTGGCCCAGCGGGTCGACGCGTACCGGCAGGTGCTGGAGCCGGAGACGCAGATCGGCATCCACGCCCACCACAACCTCTCCCTGGGCGTGGCCAACAGTGTGGTCGCGGTCGAGCACGGGCGGATCCTCGGCGCCACCCCGGCCGGTGCGGACGCCGCGCACGGCCGGACCGTCCGGGTGGACGCGTCGCTGGCCGGGATGGGCGCGGGCGCCGGCAACGCACCGCTGGAGGTGTTCGTCGCGGTCGCCGAGCTGCACGGCTGGAAGCACGGCTGCGACGTGTTCGCGCTGATGGACGCCGCCGACGACGTCGTCCGCCCGTTGCAGGACCGACCGGTCCAGGTGGACCGGGAGACGCTCTCCCTCGGGTACGCGGGCGTCTACTCCAGCTTCCTCCGGCACGCCGAACGTGCCTCGGAGAAGTACGGCGTGGACGTCCGTTCGATCCTCGTCGAACTGGGCCGGCGCCGGATGGTCGGCGGCCAGGAGGACATGATCGTGGACGTGGCGCTGGACCTCGCCGGCCGCCGCGAGCAGGAGGAGACCGCATGATCGGGCCGGACATCGCGGGGATCGCCGAGAAGTTGGGCGGCGCCGCGGACAACGCCACCGCCATCGCCCAGTTGGCCGCCGACACCGGCCTGGACGTCGACGCCGCGTACGCGGTGCAGACCGCGCTGGTCCAGCGTCGCATCGAGCGGGGCGAGCGGCTGGTGGGCCTGAAGATGGGCCTGACCAGCAGGGCCAAGATGGCGCAGGTCAACGTCGACGAGGTCATCTGGGGGCGGCTCACCGACGCGATGCGGGTCCCCGACGGCGGCACGGTCGACCACGGTGCCTTCATCCACCCCCGGGTCGAGCCGGAGGTCGCGTTCCTGCTGGACCGCCTGCCCGAGCCGGGCGAGCCGCTGGGCTCCTTCACCGACGCGGTGCGCGCGGTGGCACCGGCGATCGAGCTGATCGACTCCCGCTACGCCAACTTCACCTTCTCGCTGCCCGACGTCGTCGCGGACAACACCTCGGCCGCCGCCTTCGTGGTCGGACCGTGGAGCCCGGTGCCGGACGGGCTGGACAACCTCGGTGTGCTGCTGGAGATTGACGGGCGGGTCGCCCAGGTCGGCTCGACGGCGGCGATCCTCGGTGACCCGCGCCGGGCCCTCGACGAGGGTGTCCGGTTGGCCGGCCGGCACGGCGTACGCCTGGAGGAGGGTTGGGTCTTCCTGGCCGGCGCCGCGACGGCCGCCGTGCCGCTGCGCCCCGGCACCCACGTCCGGGCCGTGGTGGAGAAGTTGGGCACGGCGTCGTTGCGGGCGTCGGCATGACGGCCCGGGTGGTGGCCGGCAAGGCCGTCCCGCGGGGCGCGTTTCCGCACGTCAAGGTCGCGGGCGGCTTCGTCTTCGTCTCCGGTACGTCGTCCCGGCGGCCGGACAACAGCTTCGCCGGTGTCGAGGTGGACGAGTTCGGCACGACGAACCTGGACGTCCGGGAGCAGACCCGGGCCGTGATCGGCAACATCCGCGACCTGCTGCGCTCGGTCGGTGCCGACCTCGGCGACCTCGTCCAGGTCACCAGCTACCTGGTGAACATGAACGACTTCGGCGGCTACAACGAGGTGTGGGCGGAGTTCTTCGACGCCACCGGCCCCACCCGGACGACCGTCGCGGTCCACCAGCTACCCCATCCGCACCTGCTGATCGAGATGCAGGCCGTCGCCCTGCTCCCCACACAAGGAGGTCAGTCGTCGTGAGTGAGATCGCGGAGCCGTTCAGCTTCCCCGGTTGGATCGCCGAGAACCAGCACCTGCTGAAGCCGCCGGTGGGCAACAGGGAGATGTTCCCGGGCGGGGACGACTTCATCGTCATGGTGGTGGGCGGCCCCAACCAGCGCACGGACTTCCACGTCGACCCGTACGAGGAGTTCTTCTACCAGGTCAAGGGCAACATGCACATCAACCTGATGCTCCCGGAGGGGCCGCGTACGGTGCACGTGCGCGAGGGGCAGATGTGGATGCTGCCGCGCGACACCCCGCACTCGCCGCAGCGGCCGGAGGCCGGCTCGATCGGTGTGGTGGTCGAACGCGTCCGTGAGGAGGGCACGCTGGAGAGGTTCCAGTGGTACTGCCCGGAGTGCGGGCACAAGGTGCACGAGGTGGAGTTGCAGGTCCGCGACATCGCCGCCGACCTGCCCCCGGTGTTCCAGGCGTTCTACACCGACGAGAAGGCCCGCACCTGCGACAACTGCGGCACGCTGCACCCGGGCAAGGGCTGATGCGGCCACCTGTCGTCGACGTCCACACGCACCTCGTACCGAAGGGGTGGCCGGACCTCGCCGCGGCGTGCGGCGGGTCCGGCTGGCCCTGGCTGCGGATCGACTCCGAGCGCGCCGCCATGATCATGGTGGGCGGGACGGAGTTCCGGCCGGTCGGCGCGGCGTGCTGGGACGCGCCGACCCGGCTGGCCGACATGGACGCCGACGGCGTGGACGTGCATGTCGTCTCGCCGACCCCGGTGTTCTTCTCCTACGACCGCCCGGCGGACCAGGCCGTCAAGGTCGCCCGGATCTTCAACGACCTGACCCTGGAGGTCACCGCGGCCGGGGGCGACCGGCTCGTGCCGTTCTGCCAGGTGCCGCTGCAGGACCCGGACGCGGCCTGCGCGGAGCTGGACCGCTGCCTGGCGTCGGGCCACGTGGGTGTGGAGATCGGCAACCACGTCGGCGACCGCGACCTGGACGACGCGGGGATCGTGCAGTTCCTGACCCACTGTGCCGAGGTCGGCGCGCCGGTCTTCGTGCATCCCTGGGACATGCCCGGTGGTCCCCGACTGGATCGCTGGATGGCCCGCTGGCTCACCGGCATGCCCGCCGAGACGCACCTGTCGGTGCTGGCGCTGATCCTCGGCGGCGTCTTCGACCGGGTGCCCGGGACGCTGCGGATCTGCTTCGCGCACGGCGGCGGCAGCTTCCCGTTCTGGCTGGGCCGCGCCGACAACGCCTGGCACCGCCGCAACGACCTGGTACGCGGCGCCTCCACGATGCCGCCGAGCCGTTACGTCGACCGGTTCAGCGTGGACTCCGTGGTCTTCGAGCCGGCCGCCCTGCGGCTGCTGGTCGACACGATGGGCGCCGAGCGGGTGCTGCTCGGCAGCGACTACCCGTACCCGCTGGGGGAGCGCCCGGTCGGCGCGGTGGTGCACCGGTCGGACTTCCTCACCGACGCGCAGCGCGCCCGGATCCTCGGCGGCAACGCCCTGCGCTTTCTCGGCATGGACCGGCAGGTCGCCTGATCGACCGTGCGATCCGGGGTCCCGGGCGCCTCGGTGGACGCGCTGCGCTTCCCGGGAAGTGGCGCGTCCACCGCTGGCAGCAGGGGTCAGGAGTGGGGGCAGGTGTCCCGGTACTCCTGGATCGCCGTGCCGCGTGGCGCCGGGCAGAGGAACTGTTCATAGCGGGTGTCGTCGTCCACGAACCGCTTCAGCCAGGAGATGCTGTACTTGGCGATGGTCACGTTCGGTGACGTGGGCGCCGAGTGGCTGGCGGCGTTGAGTTCGAGGTACGCCTTGTCCAGGGTGGACGGCAGGCTGGTGTAGAACGGCTCCGAGTGCGAGGTCACCGAGGCGATGGAGTCGTTCTCCGCACCCACGACCAGCGTCGGGACGCGTACCCCGGACCAGTTCTTGACGGTGTGCCAGCCGGTCAGCGGGATCGCGGCCTGCAACGCCGGCCGGGCGTTCGCCGCGGACAGGCTGCCGCCGCCGCCCATCGAGTGGCCCATCACGGCGAGCCGGTTCCGGTCGATCCGGGTCCGCACCGTACTGGTGTTGGTGAGGTGGTCGAGGGCGGCGAGCAGTTGGGTTCCACGGCTGGCCGGCTGGTCGTAGCGGGACAGGGTGTCGATGGTGACGACGACGAAGCCCTGCGAGGCCAGCCGGGGGCCGAGCCAGGCCACGCTGGACTGGGTCGCGGTGTAGCCGGGGGAGATCGCCACCGCGCCGAAGGTGCCCTCGGCGGTGCTGGTGGGGTAGTAGACGGTGCCGCCGCGGAAGCCGCTGACGCTGGAGGCGGCGATGGTGGTCTGGGCGATGGCGAACGGGCCGCGGCTCGCCTCGATGCTCGCCACGCTGGGATCGGGGCCGCGCTGGTAGGGGCTCGCGGCGGCCTGGGCGGGCGGGGCGGCGGTCAGGCCGGCGCCGACCAGGAGCAGGGTCAGCACCGCCCGGACGGTGGCGGTGGCCCAGCGGGGGGCCGGTCCGGGACGGGGACCGTGCCGGGGGACGGTGGGGGCTGCGGATGGCATGTGGTCGCTCCCTGTGGGGTGCGGAGGGTCCGGTTCCGGTGCCGATGGTGGTGGGCGGTCGGGAACCGATCGATGCATGTTCATCGATACGTCATCGTCCGTCGCCGTGTCGCCGGCCGCCAATCCCGGGCGGCCCCTGTCACCGCGATATGCGGCATCCGGCGTCCTCGCCGCCCGGCGGTCGGTCGTGTCGCCCCCGCCGTCGGCGTCCCACCGGGCAGGATGAGGGGATGGCCGAGCCGCACGACCTGACGGCGCTGGAGCAGGCCGCCGCGATCAGGCGCGGCGAGCTGTCCAGCCGCGAACTGGTTGCGCACCACCTGGAGCGGGTCGCCGCGCTCGGCGACACGGTGGGTGCGTTCGTCACCGTCACCGCCCAGGCGGCCCTCGCCGCGGCCGACGCCGCCGACACCGTTCCGCCCGTGGACCGTGGCCCGCTGCACGGCGTACCGACGGCGGTCAAGGACCTCACCCTCACCGCCGGGGTCCGCACCACCTTCGGCTCCGCCGCCTTCGCCGACTTCGTGCCGCCGGTCGACGCCGACGTGGTCCGCTTCATGAAGGCCGCCGGCCTGATCAGCCTCGGCAAGACCACCACCTCGGAGCTGGGCTGCTCGCTCTACTCCGAGGGGCTGGTCGCCCCGCCGGCCCGCAACCCGTGGGACCTCGCGTACACCGCCGGGGGCTCCAGCGGCGGCGCGGCGGCGGCCGTGGCGGCCGGGCTGGTGCCCGTCGCGCAGGGCTCCGACGGCGGTGGCTCGCTGCGCATCCCCGCGTCGATGTGCGGGCTGGTCGGCTACAAGCCCAGCCGGGGGCTGGTCTCCGGCGGACCGCTCGGCTTCGGCGCGTACGGGCTGCCGACCAACGGGCCGATCGGGCGAACCGTCGCCGACGTGGCGGCGCTGCTCGACGTGCTGTCCCACCCGGTGGCGGGGGAGCCGTACCTGCCGCCGGCCCAACCCGCCGGGGGTTGGCTCGGTGTCGCCCGGGCCGCCGAGCCGGGCCGGCTGCGCGTCGGCCGCTTCACCACGCCGATGCTCGCCGACGAGCCGGTGCACCCCGACTGCGTCGCCGCCGTGGACCGGGCCGCGGCGCTGCTCACCGCCGCCGGCCACGAGGTGGTCGAGGTGGCGTCGCCGCTCGGGCCGGCGTCGTGGCCGCTGTTCGAGCTCGTCTGGTACGTGCTGGCGCTCGCCCCCGTGCCGCTGGAGCGGGAAAGCGACCTGCTGCCGCTGACGCGGTACCTGCGGGCCCGGGGTGCGGAGATCTCCGCCGGCACCCTCACCGCCACCCTGGGCGAACTCCAGGCGCAGGTACGCCTCGGCGCCCGCCGTACCGCCGACTGCGACCTGCTGCTCTGCCCCACCCTGGCCGCGCCGCAGGCACCCGTCGGCTGGTTCACCTCCGGTGGCGACCCGGCGGAGGATTTCGACCGGCAGCGGCGCTTCTCTCCGTACTGTGCCATCTTCAACGTGACGGGCGATCCGTCCGTTTCCCTGCCGGTCGGTGTCACCGCCGAGGGTCTGCCCGTGGGAGTGTTGCTCAGCGGCCGGTACGGCGACGACGCGAGGTTGGTCGCCACCGCTGCGCAACTGGAGTACGCCAGTGGCGGATGGGATCGCCACCCCGCAATCTGGCGGGCCGTCGGCTCCGCTAACGTGAATGGCAGCGGAGTCGGGAGGTCGGAGCGATGAGCGTCCACCCGGCCCGCTCGCCGAAAATCTCTTCTTCCGCCTGGGGGCGTTGGGATTGTCTGTAACCGAGACGTTGCTGGTCTTCGTCGGCATCCCGGCGGCCGCGGTGCTGGTGATCGCCGGCCTGGCGTACGCCGGTAGCCGCGGCGGTGGTGGTGGCGGCGCCAAGCGCTACCGCCCGGGCCGGCCCTTCGACTTCACTCCGGTCTGGTTCCTGGGCCGGCCGGAGCAGCTGGCCGACTCGGCCGGCACCGCGCTGGCCGCGGGCGCGCAGGCGCCGGCGCTGACCAGCCGCAAGCAGGAGCAGGCCGGCGTCCAGGCGCCGGCCGGTGGAACCGGAGGCGCAAGTGACCGTTGGTGAGATGCGGCCCCAGTCGGGGACGGACACCCCGCCCGACGTGCTGGACGGGCCGTTCTCGACCCGCCAGCTGCTGCGCATCGACGAAGCTCTGCGTCAGGCCGACCAGGGCACCGGGCTGGTCTTCTCGGTCTTCGTCGGCGGCCTCGACGAGCCGGTCCGGGAGCACGCCGAGCGGCTGCACCGCCAGCTCGCCGAGCCCGACAAGTCCGTCCTGATCGCCGTGTCGCCCAACCAGCGTCAGCTGGAGATCGTCACCGGCCGGCACGCGCGCAAGCGCATTCCCGACACGTACGCCCGGCTCGCCGCGCTCTCCATGGTGGCGGCCTTCGGCGGTGGCGACCTGGCCGGGGGCATCATCAACGGCCTCGACCAGCTCGCCAGCCACGCCGGTAAGGGCTGAGCGCGCCCTACCTACGACGAAGCCCGGCCCGCGTGATCGCGGGCCGGGCTTCGGTACGTCCGTGGTCTGCTCTCAGCGGGGCCAGGCGCTCGGGTCCACCTCGACGACCAGCGCGACGTCCGGCGGAGTCGCCCACATCCGGCCCCGGGGAGCACCTGGCTTGCGGACCGTGACGTCCGGGAAGAGCTTGCCGGCCGGCACTCGGACCCCGATCTCGCCCGGGGCCGGATGTGGGACGTGCCCACACCGGCCCCGGCCGCGTACTTCTGCTCAGGCGCTCTGCGTGTCCTTCGCGCGGGCGGCGAGGGCGCGGACGACGCCGTCGCGGCCCTCGGCGACCAGCCGGCGCAGCGGCGCCGGGTGGCCCTCGCCGGCCAGCCACGCGTCGGTCGCCGCCACCGTCTCGTCGTCCACCAGGTACGCCGGGTACGCCAGCTGGGTGAACTCCTGCGCCGGCTCGCTGTCCCGGCTGGCCCAGACCTGGGCGACGGTGGCGAAGTACCGGTCCCGGTAGGGGGCGACCAGCGCGACCTGGGCCGGGTGGGCGAAGCCCTGGAGCAGCGCCCGGTGCCGCCAGTTCGGCAGCGCGTCCGGCCCGGTCAGCTCGGCCCAGACCGCGGCCTTGTTCTCCGGCGTCGGCACCAGCGCGTGGGCGTACGCGGCCTCCCGCTCGCCGCTGGCCGTACGGTCACCGGCCAGCTCCGCCTCGATGTCGGCCGGACCGGCCGCACCGTTGGCGACCAGCGACTGGAGGACCGTCCAGCGCAGTTCGGTGTCGACGGTCAGCCCCGCCGGCACCTCGCCGCCGCTCAGCCAACCGCGCAGGACCGCCAGGTCCTCCGGCGAGCGGGCCGCCGAGGCGTACGCGCGGGCCCAGGCGATCTGGAAGCCGCTGCCCGGCTCGGCGGCGGCCAGCGCGGTCTTCGCGGTGCGGGCCAGCTCCGCCCAGCCGGTCGGCGCCCAGGCCGGGTCGGCGTAGAAGACGAGCGTGCTGGTCGCCTGCCGCAGGGTGGCGGTGACCAGGTTGATGTCGGTCTCGGCGGGCAGCCCGGCCAGCACCAGCGCCACGTAGTCCCGCGCGGCCAGCTCGGCGTCGCGGATCATGTCCCAGGCGGCGGTCCAGCACAGCGCCCGGGCGAGCGACGACTCGAGACCGGCGATGTGCTGCACCACCGTGGCCATCGACCGCTCGTCCAGGCGCAGCTTGGCGTACGTGAGGTCGTCGTCGTTGAGCAGCAGCACGTCGGCCGCCCTTACCCCGGTCAGCTCGGCCAGCTCGGTCCGCTCGCCGGCCACGTCGACCTCGTGCCGCTCCCGGCGGACCAGCCGGCCGTCGGTCAGGTCGTACAGGCCCACGCCGATGCGGTGCGTCCGCAGCGTCGGGTGCCCGGCCGACGCGTCCTGCCGGACCACCACGTGCTCGTAGGTGCCGTCCGCGCCGATCGTCACCTCCGGGCGCAGCGTGTTGACCTGCGCGGTCTCCAGCCACTGGGCGGCGAACTTGCGCAGCTCCCGGCCGGAGGCGGCCTCCAGCTCGGAGAGCAGGTCGTCGAAGGTGGCGTTGCCCCAGGCGTGCTTGCCGAAGTACGCCCGCAGCCCGGCCAGGAACGGCTCCTCGCCCACGTACGCGACGAGCTGCTTGAGCACGCTCGCGCCCTTGGCGTAGGTGATGCCGTCGAAGTTGACCTCGACCGCCTCCAGGTCCGGCATCTCGCAGTACACCGGGTGGGTGGAGGAGAGCTGGTCCTGCCGGTAGCCCCAGTTCTTCCGGATCGACAGGAAGGTCGTCCACGCGTCGCCGAACCGGGTGGCGTGGGTGTTGCACCAGTGGCTGGCCCACTCGGCGAACGACTCGTTCAGCCACAGGTCGTTCCACCAGCGCATGGTGACCAGGTCACCGAACCACATGTGCGCCAGCTCGTGCAGGATCGTGTTGGCCCGCTGCTCGTACTCGAAGTCGGTGACCTGGGAGCGGAAGATGTAGTGCGACTCGGCGTGCGTGACGCAGCCGAAGTTCTCCATCGCGCCGGCGTTGAAGTCGGGCACCCAGAGCTGGTCGTACTTCGGCAGCGGGTAGCGCACGCCGAACTTCTCGTGGAAGAAGTCGAAGCCCTGCTTGGTGATCAGGAACAGGTCGTCGGAGTCCAGGTGCTGCGCCATCGAGGCCCGGCAGAACACGCCCAGGTCGATGCCGTCGTGGCTGTCCCGCACCTGGTGGTACGGCCCGGCGCAGAGCGCGGTGATGTAGGTGCTCATCCGGGCGGACTCGGCGAAGTGGACGGTCTTGAGGTCCTCGCCCGCCGCTTCCTCGCGCTCCGCCGGCATGTTGGAGACGACCGTCCAGTGCGCCGGCACGGTGGCGTGCCAGGTGTAGACGCTCTTGA
Source organism: Micromonospora sp. NPDC049497 (assembly GCF_044465805.1). Taxonomy (NCBI): domain Bacteria; kingdom Bacillati; phylum Actinomycetota; class Actinomycetes; order Micromonosporales; family Micromonosporaceae; genus Micromonospora; species Micromonospora sp. NPDC049497. Next base: position 686,313 of record NZ_JBITMC010000001.1, read on the forward strand.
GGTCGGGCTGGTCGAAGGCGGCGAACACCCGCTGCGCGTCGGCCGTCTCGAACTGGCTGTAGAGGTACGTCTCGCCGTCGACCGGGTCCACCGTGCGGTGCAGGCCCTGCCCGCTGTTCGAGTACGCGAAGTCCGCGTCCACCACCAGCGTGTTCTCGCCGGCCAGGCCGGGCAGGACGAGGCCCTTCGCCGCCGACCAGTCGCTGAGGTCCAGCGCGGTGCCGTTGAGCGTCGCCGACCGCACCGAGTCGGCCGCCACCTCGATGAAGGTGGTGGCGCCGGGCTCGGTGCACCGGAAGCGGACCTCGGTGGTCGACCGGAAGGTGCGACCCGTGGCCGCCTGGACGGCGCTGGACAGGTCCAGACTGATGTCGTATCCGGTCACATCGAGGAGGCGGGCCCGTTCGGTCGCCTCGACCTGTGTCAGGTTGCGCACTCCCGGCACTGTTCGTCTCCATCCCATTCTCGCCGTACGCCGCCGCGGCGCCGTCCCCGACCGCTCGTGACGACCGGTGCGATCCGAGTCTTCCATGCACCGGGGTACCGCGGTGGGCCAGGTCACGCTCTCATTCCGGTACCCCTCGGCCGCCGGCGGGGTGAAGATCGGTGCAGGCGCCGAAGAGCCGGCGCCACCCGTCGTGAAGGGACCCCACCGTGAGCGAGCGTGTCGCCGTGGACATGTGGTTCGACCCGATCTGCCCCTGGGCGTGGATCACCTCTCGCTGGCTGCTGGAGGTCGAACAGGTCCGGGACGTGGAGATCCGTTTCCACGTGATGAGCCTGTCGGTGCTCAACGAGGGCCGGGACCTCCCCGAGCAGTACCAGGAACTGATGCGCACCGGGTGGGGACCGGTCCGCGTCTGCATCGCCGTCGAGCAGCGGTACGGCTCGGACGCGGTCCGGAAGCTCTACACCGCGCTCGGCACCCGTATCCACCTCGGGCAGGAGAAGCTGTCACCGGAGCTGTTCGCCGCCGCGCTGACCGACGTGGGGCTGGACCCGGCGCTGGCCGACGCGGCCGAGGGCGCCGGTTACGACGAGGCGCTGCGCGCCAGCCACGAGGCCGGCATGCGCCCGGTCGGCACCGACGTCGGCACGCCGGTCATCCACGCTCCGGGTCCGGACGGCACCCCGGTGGCGTTCTTCGGCCCGGTCATCACCCCCGCTCCCAAGGGCGAGGCGGCGGGTCGGCTGTGGGACGGCGTGCTGCTCGTGGCCGGCACGCCCGGCTTCTACGAGCTGAAGCGCTCCCGCGAGCTCGGCCCCATCTTCGACTGAGGTGTAAGGAAGGGCCCCCTCTTAACGCCTGGCGTTGTAGAGGGGGCCCTTCTTAACAACCGCCCCACCGCGCGCCGCCCCCGTCACCGGGTGGCGGGGGGATTCGTTGGCCTCCATGTCCGCCGCAGCGACCCCGCAGGGCCGTACCCCGCAGCTTCGTGGAGGCATTCCCGATGGCCAAGCACCGTGTGTCCGGCGACGACCCGATCCGCGAGGAGGGGGTGACGGACAGCCCCGACGCCGCGTACTGGTCGGTCGACGACTCCCGCTGGCCGGCGGTGCGCCCCGACCTCCCCGCGGACATGGCGGACCTGCTCGCCCCGCCGATCGTGGTCGGCGTGGCCCGCGTACCGGCCGCCTTCCGGCTCACTCCGCCGGGCGCGAAGAAGGGGCCGGAGCGGCCGAGCGCCACGCCGGGCCGCCCGGTGGCGCCGACCCTGACCGCCGGCCGGCACCGCCGGACTCTCGACCGTCAGAGTTAAGAGGGGACCTCTCCTATGCAGAATGCGTTAAGTGAGTGTTTGAGAATTCGGCTCAGGTGTTGGTTGCCTGGGCCGGATTCGTGTGTCGGGCTAGGCGGGTGGCCATGACGTGGATCATGGCCCAG